>REBP01000093.1 GCA_007692665.1 Gemmatimonadales bacterium
AACTCGGCGTGCAGAACCAGTTCACCTTCGGCGTGAACCAGACCTTCGAGGCCCGAGTCCAGGAACCGGAGCAGCCTCCGGCCAGTGCACGGCGTCCCGGCGAGCCCCCGGCCGATGCTGCTGCCGACCGCGTCGACGACCCCGGCGCCGCCGTCGATCCCGGTGATCCGGATCGCGAGGCCGTGGACCGGGCGGAAGCCCCCCTTCCGCAGGACGGCATCCCCCCCGGCGGCGACGACGTGCCGGCCCCCGGGATGGAGGAGCCCCGGTCGAGCGTGCTGGACGACGACGGTCTCCGGCGGCCACCCCCTTCCCGGGTGGTCACCCTGCTCGCCCTGTCGACGCAGGCCCTGTCGTACGACATCGTCCGTGCGGATTCGACGGGCCAGTGGCTCGACGGCTTCACGACGCTCCAGCTCCGGAACACCGTTCGCTCCGACTACCTTCGCGGCCTCGACTTCTCCTTTACCCACGACCTCTGGGAGGACCCCGACGCCGAAGGGACTCGCACGCAGCGAGCGTTCTCCCCGCATCTGTCCCAGCTCGCGCTGGGGTTTTCGCTGGACAGCAACACCGGGATCCTGAGAAGCGTGGGACGGCTCCTGGGGGTTGTCGGCGACGGAGACGGGGCGCCCCGAGGTAGGCCTGGCGGACCGGGCGAAGACCCCGACATGGACGAGCCGGCCGACGGCTTCGACGACAACCGGGTCCTTCCGGGGCTCTCCGGGCGGGGGCGGAGCGGGATGGCCTCCATGCGGCGTGACGGATGGGACGCACGCCTCAACTACGCGCTCCGCCGGCCCCGCACGGGCGAACTCGGCCGCTCCCAGATGCTGAATGGAACGGTTTCCTTCCAGCCCACCAGCCTCCTCGCCGTCTCGTGGACCACGGCCTACGACATCGAGGAGAGACAGTTCTCCGATCACATGGTCTCGGTCATGCGGGACATGTACGACTGGGAAGCCACCTTCGGCTTTCGGCAGGCGGTGAACGGGAACTGGACCTTCCGCTTCGAAGTCTCGCTGAAGGCGAACCGGGACCTCCGATTCGACCACGAGACCCGGAATCTGGACGCGACGGGTGGTGACGGCTTCTTCTCCGGCCCCGACTTCTGACCTCGCACCGGGTCACCGGGTGTCCCCGAAACCGGACACCTGGCGAAACCTCCCCACCTCTCCGGTCCTCCTCCACCCCGGGAACGCAGGCTCCGGGCCGTGTCTTCCCCGGCGCGTGCCCCCCGGCGGGCTCGGCATGGTCCGTGCACTCCGGAGGCTGCAGCAGGGGGGTGGACCGGCTTCCGCGAGGAGCCTTCGCCACGGACGGAACGGGAGGTGAAAATGCGTGACTTGAAGAAGGGGTGGAAAGCCCACGGGCGCGGATTGCGGAGCAGCCACGTGCAGGCCGGCAGAAGGCGGGTCCGGGCCGCGGGTCAGACCCTTGGCGCCCTTCTCCTCCTGGGTATCTTTCTGGCGGGCTGCGATGACGCGGTGACTGGCGGCCCCTGGACCGGAGAGGGTCCGCCGCCCCCCCGTGCCCTGGAAGCCTCCTATTTCGGAGGTGGCGTCGACCTGTCCTGGGAACTCGATGCCCGCTGGCAGAACGAGACCTTCCGCGTCTACTCGCGCCGGTCGGGTCAGGCGTCCTACGTCCTCGTGGCCGAGGTCACGAGCTGCACCCAGGGCGTCTGCCGCTACCGGGACCTGAACGTTCAGCCCAACCGGACCTACGAGTACTACGTGGCTTCCTTCAGCGCGCGGACCGGCCTGGAAACGGCGTCCGAATATGCGGTGGAGGTGTTCGTTCCCCAGGCCATCGCGCCGCAGGCCCCCGGTGGACTCCGCACGGCCGCCCTCGACGGTGCAGCCTACCTGTCGTGGGACGATCGTGCCCGCGCTGCCGAGGACTTCTCCTTCTACCGTGTCTACCTGAAGGGTGGAGACGGGTCGGTCCTCCTGCTGGGCGAAACGGATTCGGAGGGGTTTCTCGACCTTCTCGTCGAGAACGGCAGCACCTACGCCTACTTCGTCACCTCCGTGGATTCGCAGGGCCACGAGAGCCAGGGGAGTGCCCTCGTGGAGGTCACGCCCCGGCCCGATTTCCACGGCGAGTTTCTGTACGCCTTCGAGGATCGCCCTTCGCTTTCCGGCTTCCGCTTTCCCGATTCGGAGGACACGAATCCGGTTCTTCCCGGGACCGCGAACGACCGGGACTTTCGAATCGAGGCGGACGCCGGTGGCTGGTGGCTGGTGCCCGGGCCCGGCGTCGAGGTGCACCGCAGTCCCATCGCCACCTCGGCCCTGCGCTGCGGTCCTGCCGCGGATGCCGGGTGCACGGAGGTGACCATCGCTCCCTCGTCGAATTACGGTTCGGGCGATATCGGGCTGGCTCCCGGTTTCAGCTACGTCCTGCGCATGCCGGACGGCGCAGGAAACTGGTACCACGGCGTGGTCCGGATCACGCACACCGGATTCGCCCAGGACGGGGCCATCGTCATCTTCGACTGGGCCTTCCAGCTCCAGGCCGGGAACCCGGCACTGACTCCGGCGGAGGGCGTCCCGGGCCTGCGCCGGAACTGAGCCCTCCCGGCGCCGCAGCCGGCGGGAATGGTTCGCCGTCGGGGCTGACGACAGGCCGGCCGGGATGCTAGGTTCCTCCCCATGATTCCCGTTCTCGAAGCCGTGCCAAACTTCAGCATCGGCCCTGACCCCGCCTTCGTCGAGCAGGCCCGGGACCGGGTGGAAGCAGCGGGTGCCGAAGTGCTGGATCACTCGTCGGATGCCGACCATGGCCGCACCGTGCTCACCGTGGTAGGCGCTCCGGCCCGGGTGGAGAATGCGGCGGTGGCGCTGGCCCACCTTGCCGTGGAGCGCATCGACCTCAGGAAGCACGGCGGCGCGCACCCCCGCGTCGGGGCCCTCGATGTTCTCCCCCTGGTTCCCCTGGCGGGGCTTTCGCTGGAGGATGCGCGGGACTCGGCCCACAGGGTGGGCAATCGCATCGCCGCGGAGGTGGGGGTTCCAGTCTGGTTCTATGCGGAGGCCTCCGAGCCTCGCGGCCGGTCTCTCGCCGAACTTCGCCGCGGCGGCTTCGAGGCACTGGTCGGCGGCGTGCCGCCGGGGCGCCGCCCCGACCTGCTTCCGGACGGAGGGTCCCCTGACCGGGTTCACCCTACCGCCGGCGGAGCATGTGTGGGTGCCCGGCCCCTGCTCCTTGCCTGGAACCTGGATGTGGTGGGGGTCAGCGGCGAAACCCTGCGTCGGCTCGCGGCGGAACTTCGCGAGTCCGGCGGCGGGATTCAGGGGCTGCGCGTGCTCGCCCTCGAGCTGCCGGGACAGCGGCGGAGCCAGCTCTCCATGAACCTCGAGAACGCCCGATCCCGCAAGCCTTTCGCGGTATTCGAGGAGATCGAGCGGAGGGTGAAATCGGAAGGGGGACGGGTCACCCGCACCGAGGTGATCGGCCTGGCCCCCGACGAACTCCTGGAGGGCGCGGCGGCAGATCGTCTCCGAACGCTGGACCGAACCCCCCCTCCGGCTCTATCCTCACTGTTGGCCCTTCATCTTTCCCGGCGGGCCTCCGAGGCTGCCACGGCGCTCATGGAGGCGGTCCGCTGTTGTCCGGAACCCGTTCCGGCCACGCTCGTGGCGGCCCTGGAGGCCATGGAACGGGAACTCCTCAACCCCCCGAAGCGGGAACCGGTGGAATGACGACCGACGCGCTCAAGAAGCAGGCTCGCGAGCATGAGCAGAACGAGGACTGGGAGAAGGCGCTGAAGTTCTACCGCCGCACCCTCGACGAGATGGAGCCCGGAGGGGAACCGGAGATCGCGCTTTTCAACCGAATTGCGGACCTCGAACTGCGCCTCGGGAACGTGGAGGATGCGATCCGGGAGTACGAGCAGGCCATCGACCTCTACCTTGAGGCCGATCTGCCGAACAACGCCATCGCCATCTGCCGAAAGATCCTGCGGAACGTCCCCGGGCGCGCCGAGACCTTTCTGCGCATGGGCGAGATCCGGGCGCGGCAGGGATTCGGAGTGGATGCTCGTCAGAACGTCCTGACCTATGCCGAGATGATGGAGGCGCGCGGGGACTCGGATGCCGCCACCGCGGCGCTCGCGGACCTTGTCACCCTCTTTCCCGGAGATGTCGAGGCCCGGGTCTTTCTTGGAGAGCGCCTCGTGGCGCTGGGGGACACGGAAGGCGGCGTGAGCCATCTCCTCGGGGCATGGCAGAGCCTGGCCTCCGATGGGAACGACGAGGCGGCGGCGCTGGAAGCCCGGATCCGGGAGCTGGATCCCGACGCGGAGTTCTCCGCCTCCGACGCCCCGGCAGGAGACTCCCTGTCCGGGAATGATTCGGCGGCCGATGCGCGGCGGGACGATCTCCCCTCCCACGGACTCAGCGTCGATTTCGGGGGCGGCGATGGGCCCGTGGAACGGTTCCTCGATGTGGGCGCAGGGGCTGCAGACGCCTCCAGCGCCGCCGCACGTTCCGGGGATGCCGACAGGGATGGGACGCCCGAGGTTGCGGCCGACGCCTACGCCTTCGGCGAAATCCGGATCGGAGGCGACGACGACGAGAAAGACGACAGCGTCTTCCCCTCCGGCCTGGAACTCCCTGCCGGGATCCAACCGCCTGCGGATGCAGGCATGCACGCCGTCGCCGACCCGGATGCAGTGGCAGAGATCGACTCGGGCCCGATCGAGGTCGAGGCTCTCCAGGACATGGAGGGCTTCCACACCTTCGGCGAGATCGAGGCCGCGGCCCCCGCCCCCGCCGTCGACCCCGGTGGGGCGACGGACCGTGACGCGGGCGAATTCGAGGACGACTTCGCAAGCTTCGCCGAGGTTTCCGGCGACGACTCCGATGACCCCGACGACGACTCCGACGAAGGCGACGACGGCGAAGCTTCCCCCCTCCCCCTTCTCGGGGAGGAGCCTGAACGGGCTTTTCCAGTCGTCGGGGCAGCCTTGACACCCCAGGCCCCCGGGAAGAGTGCGGCTGAACTCGAAGCGGAGGTGGCGGCGGAGCCCGATCACGTATCGGCGCACCGGGACCTGGTGGAGCGGGCCCATGAAGCCGGCGACCGGGGGCTCCTCCTCCGGGCCCTGTCCGGGCTCGCCGCCGCGCTCGCGCGGGTTGGCCAGGATGAAGAGTCTACCGCCGTCCACGAGCAGGTTCTCCAGCTCGATCCGCGGAACGTCCCGTCGCTGCTGGCGCTTGGACGGTCGGCCCCCGGTGGGGCCCCCCTGTCTCCCGCCGCGCCGCCGAGCCCCACCCGGGAGCCCGACCCCGCAAGCGGTTTCGTCGATCTGGGCGCCCTGGTCCTTGACGAGGACGAGGCGCAGACCACGCGGTGGGTCGTGGACGATGAGCGGTCCGGGGACGAGGACGCGGACTTCGCCCACATGCTGTCCAAGTTCAAGGCCAAGGTGGCGCAGCACATCACCAGGGATGATGCGCGTTCCTCCTACGACCTCGGCACCGCGTACTTCGAGATGGGACTCGTGGACGAGTCCATCGGGATGTTCCAGCAGGCGCTTCGAGCGCAGCCGGGCCACCTTGCCTCGCTGGAAATGCTGGGACAGTGCTTCCTGGGTCGGGATGAGCCGCAGGTGGCCATCCGCGTGCTGGAGCGCGCGCTCCGGGGCGGGGCCCCTGTGGAGGACGATCTGCTCGGGATCTATTACTTTCTTGCGGTCTCCCACGAGCGTGCAGGGAACCGGGACGAGGCCCGGGAGTTCTATGAAAAGGTGTTCTCCCTCGACATCAACTTCAAGGACGTCACCGATCGCCTTCGCGCCCTCCGGTGATGCACTTTTCATGACCCAGCTCTCCTCCTCCCCTGCCGCGCGGCCTCCGTCGAGGCTCGCCCGGATCCAGGGACCGGTCCAGGAACGACTCGACGACGTCATGGGCGAGATTCGACGCATTGTCGTCAACGATCTCGACCTGCTGGACGAGGTGAACGATGTCTTCCTCCGGATGCGGGGAAAGCTGTTTCGTCCCACCCTCCTGCTCCTGGTGAACGAGGTGGGCGGGCGCCCCCACCCCGACGCCCTTCCCCTGGCGGCAGTCGTGGAGCTCGTGCACCTGGCAACCCTCGTCCACGACGACGCCGTGGACCATTCGGTGCTCCGCCGGGGGCTGCCCACCATCAACCACCTCTGGAATCACCAGGTCGCCATCATTTCGGGCGACTACCTCTACACCCGATCCGTGGTCGAGCTGGCCCGCCTCGAGCGCATGGATGCCATCCAGTCGCTGGCGCGGGCCGCCAACGAGATGACGGTGGGCGAACTCCGCCAGCTCACCTCCTACGATGCCCTCGACTTCACCGAGGAGGACTACCGGAGGCTGATTGCGTCCAAGACCGCGTCCCTGATGGCCGCGGCCTGCGAGATCGGGGCCCTTGCCGGCCCCGTGGAGTCGAAGGATCCCTTCCGACGCTATGGGCACGCGCTGGGAATGGCCTTCCAGGTCGCCGACGACCTCCTGGACTACGACGGGAGCGAGGAACTCACCGGAAAGCCGGTGGGGCATGATCTGCGGGAGCGGAAGGTCACCCTTCCCCTCGTCCATACGCTCCGATCGGTTGCCGGGCAGGACCGGGAGGAGATCCGGAATTTCTTCACCCGCGTGGACCCTTCGGACGAGGAGATCGCCGCCATCGTCGAGATCGTTCGACGCACCGGAGGTCTGGAATACGCCCGCAGCGAGGCCCGGCGGTATGCCTCCGAGGCGCGGTCGGCCCTCGAGGAGGTGGGAGCCCGCGGCGACGCCATGGATTCCCTCCACGCTGCCATTGAATACGCCATCGAACGCCGCCGCTGACGCGGTGGTCATCCGACCCATGGGAACGCATGCTTCTCGAAAACCGTAACAGAGCAGGACGAAGAGTGGTCTGGACACTGGTTCTGGGCCTGTTTCTGGGAGGCCTTCTGACCAGACTCTCCGAGCTTTTTCTCCCCGACAGCGCGGCCCGGGACTTCCTGATCACTTCGGTGGCCGCCTCGCTCGGGCCTTTCGAACTGGACCTGGTGGCCGTGGCCCTCGTGCTCGGACCCCTGGTTCTCACACTGAATGTACTCACCCTGGTGGGCGTGGGGCTCGTCGCCGTGGTCGCACGATCCTGGATCTGAGTCCCCTTCGCGGCCCGCGTCTGGAGGCGCTTCGATTATGTTTGGAGGAGTTGGAATGCCGGAGATCGTCCTGATCTTCCTGGTGGTGCTGCTGCTCTTCGGAGCCAAGCGGCTCCCCGAGATCGGGTCGTCGCTCGGGAAGGGAATCCGGGAGTTCAAGGGCTCGCTTCGCGAGATCGAGAACGAGCTGAAGCTCCCGGAAGAAGGGAAGGGGACGCGCAAGTCCTCGTCGCCCCCGCCCCGGTCCGTGACTGCACCTGACGAGGAGGAGAACGGGGAGCCCCGGAAACTGACCTCCTCGCAGTAGGCCGCCGGCGCGGGCCCGCGCGCTGGAGGCCGTGGGCCCGGCCCGGGGGCAGGCGGAGGACCACCAGCGGCGGGCAGCGCGCCACGAGCCGCAGGGGGACAGGAGCCGCGGCGTGCGGCGGTCCTGGCCGGGAAGCGCAATCCCTCGGGAGGACAGGAAAAGGGAGGCTCCACACCTTGTGGAGCCTCCCTTTTTCATTTCAGGATCCATGCCCCCTGGCCCGAGTCGGTGCTACCTCAGGCCAGGGGGGCGTACCGACGGCCCCGCGTCAGAAGAATGCCGGGATCCGGGGACCATCCGAAGCCTCTTCGGCAGCCCGGAAGAACTCGGCACGACGGTCCACGATTCGCGTGGTCTCCCGCAGGCCCTCGAGCCAGAGCTCGAGACGCTGCTGCCGCAGCTGCGCCGTAAGCTGCGAACGGAACACCTCCTTCAGCGTTTCGAAGGTCTGCCGGTCCGCTTCCTCGCGGGACTGGACCTCGATGAGGAAGACCCTCGAACCGACCGCCACGGGTCCCCCGATGGCACCCTCCGCCGTGGCGAATGCAGCACCGATGGCGGCGTTTGCGCTCCCCATTCCCGGCACGGCCTCGGTGCGGGTGAAGGGCTCGGGATCCTGGATCTCGACGCCTTCCCGTGCCGCCAGCGCCTCCAGTGTCAGCGCGCCGGTTCGAAGCTGCTCGGCGAGGGACGCCGCGCGCTCCCTGGCGAGGGAGGTCTTCCTCCGGGTGCGGAGCATGGACTCGATCTCCCCACGCACCTCATCCAGGGAGAGCGTCCTGGCCGGAGACTCGGACACGATCTCCACCATGTAGAACCCACCGGCGGTCTCGAATACGGGGCTCACCGCTCCCGGGCCTTCCCTGTCCTCGAAGATCCAGTCCTGGGCCTCGTCGGCGTTGCCCACTTCGGGCAGGCTGGCGAAATCCTCGGTGATTTCGCCTTCCCTCACCTGGAGGCCGAACGTCGCGGCAGCTTCGGAAAGCGGCATGTCGCGTCCCAGCACCTCGAGGGAGTCCGCGCGGCTCAGGAGTTCCAGCTCGCGGTCCCCCGACGGGGCATGGGAGAAGAGGATGTGGCGTGCCTCCACCTCATCCGCCTCGTCGCTGCGGGAGGTGACCTGGATCAGGTGCCATCCGAACTCGGTCTCCACCGGCTCGCTGACCTCGCCCACGGAGAGAGCGAAGACCGCCTCCTCGAAGGGACCGACCATTTCGCCCCGGGAGATGCGCCCCAGCGCGCCACCCTCCCGAGCCGACGTCAGGTCATCCGACTCGATGCGGGCGATCTCGCTGAAGCTCGCGCCGTCGAGGATCTCGGCCCGAACGGTTTCGGCGCGCTCTCGGGCGGCCACCGAGTCGGCCGCGGTGGCCGCCGTGCTGATGAAGGCGTACCGGACCCGGGCCGTGGCCGGCACCGCGTAGTCGGACGTATTGGCGCGGTAGTACTGCTCCACCTCCCGGGCGGGCACCTCGGCATCCGCGTCGGAAATCCAGCGGCCGGCATCGAACGCCACGAAGCGCACGTCCACGCGTTCGTTCCGATCCCGGAAATCCCGCCAGAGCATGGCGTCGGACACGAAGATGCCCGAGGTCACCTGCCGAAGGAGCTTGGACCGGGGAATGACATCCCGGTAGTAGTCCTCCAGCTGCCGGAGGAATTCGGGGTTCGCCGAGGCCTGCGCCAGGAACTCCTGGTAGAGCGCCATGTCGAACTGGCCATCACGCTGGAAGCTCGGATCCTGCCGCAGTTCCGGCGGAGGCGAGAAGCGCGCCGCCTGGCGGATCTCCTCGTCGCTGACCCGGATCCCCCGGCGCTCGAGTTCGTTCCGGATCAGGATCTGGTTCACGACCTCGTCCCAGGCCATGTCATCGATCTCCCGGCTCTGCGCCGGGGAGACAGGCTGTCCCTGGGATCGCTGGATCTGTTCGAAGAGCTGGCTTCGGGCGTTCTGCCACTGGGCCACCGTCACGTTGGTGCTCCCGACTCGGCCGAGATCCCCGCCACCGGACTGGCCACTCATGTCCATGCCCCATTCAAACACCATCAGGGCGACGAACGCGAGCGCCGTGACGAGCATGATGATCTTCGTGTTCTGCCGCATCTGCCGCATCATGGCGACCGTGCCTCCTGTTACAATTCGCGCGCTTTCGAAACGCGCCAGAGGGTGCATCTGGAGAATCCTCAATCTAACCGGGCGGGCAACGCCTCTCAACCGTGGCGGCTTCGCGGGGGGAACGGGCTTTTCGCCGGGGTTCCGATTGACACGTCGATTCGAGCCGGGGTATCTTGCCGCCAACGTCACCCATTCCGCCCGACCCTCCGGAGCATGCCCGTGTCCGACCCCATCGACCAGGAAATCCGGATCCTCCGAGCCATCTTCTGGTCCGACCGGGACCCCGAGGGCCGGGCCTTCGTCCCGCTGGCCGACGCCTACCTCCGGAAGGGGAGTCCGGATGAGGCCATTTCCCTGCTCGAAGACGGTCTCGGACGACACCCGGAGTTCTCCTCCGCTCACATGGTGGCTGCCAGGGCCTACCGCGCCATGGGTGCCCGGGGGGCCGTCCACCGTGCGCTCGACTCCGTCCTGGCGCTGGATCCGGGCAACGCCTCGGCGCTTCGAATGAAGGGTGAAATCGCGGAGTCCGATGGAAACAGCGCGGTGGCGCTCACGGCCTTCCGGGAGGCGCTCGATCGAAACCCGGACTTCGAGGACCTCGCCGGTCGGATCCAGCGTCTCGCGCTGGGAGTCCCGACGGTCGACCCCGGTGGTTCGTCCTCCTTCGATCCTGACCCGTCCGGACTGGACGGTCCCGATGAAGCCCAGGGAGGCCAGGGACAGATCGACACCGGGCTGATCGACTTTCCTCCGGACGTGGGGATCGCCGGGCTTCCCGACGCCGAGGCCCCGGACGCCGCGTTCCCCGACGCCGAGGCCCCGGACGCCGCGTTCCCCGACGCCGAACCGCGCCCCGTCGGTCAGGTGGAGGATGTGCCCGGACCGATGGACACCGGGGACCTGGACTTCGGACTCGAGGACTTTCCTCCCGATGAGCGGGCCTCTCCCTCCGGATCCCTCGCCTTCGACCCCGAGCCGTTGCTCCCGGATCGCCCCGAACTGGAGCCGGCACCTCCGTCGGGGGAAGGGGACAGCTTCTCCGATCGGCGCGCCCGGGACTTCGAGGCCCACGAATCACTCCTTGCCGAGCAGGACCCGAGAAGGCCGGGCGAGATGCGGTCCGGCGAGGTCCCGGATCCCGACCCCGGCCATGTCGACCTCATCGACCCCTTCGGATTCGAACTGTCGACGCCGGCGGCAGGGGCCCCGACACCTCCCCGGGACCGGGATCCTTCCGACGCCCCTTCCAGCGTGTCCATGACGCCCGATGAAGCGGAGCCTGACGCATGGCGGCTTCCCGCCGACGCGGGGGGGGGGCGAGGGGGTGCAGGGATCGAGCCCCTTCCGGTCACCCGGACGCTGGGGGAACTCTATGCACGGCAGGGGCTGACGTCGCAGGCCGTGGAGGTCTTCGAGGCCCTCCTGGAGCGCAGCCCGGGTGACGAGACCCTCCGGGCAAGGCTTTCGGAACTCCGGCCCGAACCGGCCGAAGACACCTTCGGCACGGCGTCCGACTCCCCTTCCGTCGCCTCCGAGAGCGGGCACAGCCCCCGTGGGCACACGGGAGCCGGCGAGGATGGGGAGACCGGCGAGGCACCGGAAACCGGCGAGGAGTCGGAAACCGGTTCGGACATGGAGATCGGTGAGGCAGAAACCGATGAGGATGGAGAGCCCGGCAGGCAGGCCGTCCTGGTCCGGTCGGACTTCAGCCCCGCCGAGCACCCCATCGGGTCCTGGTTCGAGGATCTCCTGGCCTGGTCGCCCGGTGCCATTCCCGTCGGGCATCTCGCCCCGGGTGCCGTGCCCATCGAATCTCTGGCTCCCGAGGGATGGCCTTCCCGGACGGAGGTTTCCGACCCGACCGGGGCAACGGAAGGGACTTCGGCGCCACGGGAGGTCGAGGTGCACGTCGACCCGGAGTCCGGCGCGGAGCCGGTGTCCGAGCCGGTGTCCGAGTCGGTGGCCGAGTCGGTGGTCGAGCCCGTGCCGGAGCAGGACCACGAGGTGACGCAGGAGGCCGCGGCGGTCACGTCGGGGCCCGCGGGGGAGGACGAGGCCCTGCCCTCGGCGCCGGTCACCCCCCCTGCCAGGCAACTCGACTCCGCGGCCTCCGACTCCGAAGCGCGGTCCTCGTCCACGGATGACGAAGGCTCCCCGCCCGTCCGGGAGGAGGGGTTCGAAGGGCTGGACGACTTTCAGGACTGGTTGCGGAGCCTGGACCGGTGAGTCCCACCGACTCGGAACGTCGGCGCTTCGGTGTGCTCCACGGCCCGAACCTTCAACTCCTCGGTACCCGCGAGCCGGAGGTCTACGGGCGGGCCACCCTTGACGATGTGAACGGGGCGCTCCGTGACCTCGCCGCCGAACTGGGCGTGGATCTCGACTTCTTCCAGTCCAATCACGAGGGTGCCCTCGTGGACTGGCTTGTCGAGGCCACCCCCCGTGTGAACGGATTCCTGGTGAATGCAGCCGGTCTGACCCACACCTCCGTCGTGCTCCGCGATGCACTGGTCGGTGTCGGGCACCCCTTCGTCGAGGTGCACATGAGCAACACGGCAGCCCGGGAGCCCTTCCGGCATCGCTCGCTGCTGGCAGACCGCGCCGCCGGGGTGGTTTATGGATTCGGCCTTGAAAGCTATCTTCTGGGTCTGCGCGGGCTGGTGGCCCGCTTCCGGAGCTGACCTTCCCTTCGCACCTACAACCACGGACTCCCGCACCCATGGCGAGTACCGCAGACTTCCGAAACGGCCTGGTCCTTGACATGGACGGTGTCCTCTGGACCATCACCTATTTCCAGCACGTGAAGCCCGGCAAGGGCGGTGCCTTCGTTCGCACGAAGCTCAAGAACGTCCTGACGGGCCAGGTCGTCGAGAAGACGTTCCGGGCCGGAGAGAAGGTTACCGATGTCCGGCTGGAGCGCCGACCGGTGAACTACAGCTATACCGATGGACAGTTCTACCACTTCATGGATGCCCAGACCTTCGAGATGATTCCCATCGATGCGGATCTCATCGGAGACCAGCTGAAGTATCTGAAGGAGAACATGGAGTGCGAGGGCCTCGTCCATAAGGACAAGGTGATTTCGGTGGAGCTTCCCTCCTTCGTGGAACTCGCCATCGCCCAGACCGATCCGGGCCTGCGGGGCGACACTGCCCAGGGCGGCACCAAGCCCGCCACACTCGAAACGGGTGCCGTGATCCAGGTCCCCCTCTTCGTGGAGGAGGGCGACGTGGTTCGGGTCGACCGTCGGGAAGACAAGTACCAGGAGCGAGTGACATGATCGAGTTCGAATTCGTCGAAAAGCTGATCCGCTCCATGGATGCGAGTTCCATCGACTCCATCGAGATCGAGCGCGGAGGCACCCGGATCCGCCTGGCCAAGACCCCCCCGGGAGCCGCCTCGGCACCCATGAACTCCGCCCCCGTCGTCCAGCCCGTCGCGACTCCGGGAGCGGCCCTTGTCCCTCCTGTCGCCCCGGCGGGAGCTTCCGGTTCGGAGCCCGGGTCCGGCGCCGCCGGCAGGGGAAGCGAGGAGGCCGCGTCGTCCAACCCGGGCTGGGTCGATGTGACCTCCCCCATGGTGGGAACGTTCTACCGCTCCCCGTCTCCCGAGGCACCGGCCTTCGTCGAGCCCGGATCCCGGATCACCCGGGGTGACCCCCTCTGCATCATCGAGGCCATGAAGCTCATGAACGAACTCGAGGCCGAAGTGGAGGGGACGGTTCGCGAGGTCCTCGTCCAGAACGGTGAGCCCGTGGAATACGGGCAGGTTCTCTTCCGCGTGGAATCGGCCTGACCCGTTTCGTCCCTCACCTGCCCGGCAACCGGAACGATCATCGTGTTCAAAAAGGTCCTCATCGCGAACCGGGGCGAGATTGCGCTCCGCATCATCCGCGCCTGCCAGGAACTCGGCATCCGGACCGTGGCGGTCTACTCCGAAGCGGATCGGGAATCGCTGCATGTGCGGTTCGCAGACGAGGATGTCTGCATCGGCCCGGCGGCGTCGGCCCAGTCCTACCTGAACATTCCGCGCATCATCGCCGCCGCCGAGATCACCGGCGCCGAGGCGATTCACCCGGGATATGGCTTCCTGGCTGAAAACGCGGACTTTTCCGACATCTGCGCCAGGTCCAACATCACCTTCATCGGCCCCACCGCCGATCAGATTCGTGCCATGGGCGACAAGGCCACGGCCCGGGCGACGATGATGGCCGCCGGTGTCCCCACGGTCCCGGGGTCGAAGGGGCTCGTGGCAGATGTTGCCGAGGCCATGACGCTGGTCGGCGGCATCGGCTTTCCCATCATGATCAAGGCTTCGGCGGGCGGCGGGGGGAAGGGCATGCGCATCGCGCATGACGAGGCCACCTTCGCCAAGCTCTTCGAGGCGGCGAGGACCGAGGCCCGGAGCGCCTTCGGCGATCCCTCGGTCTACCTCGAGAAGTGCATTCTCAAGCCCCGTCACGTGGAGATCCAGGTCTTCGGCGACCAGCATGGACGCGTCGTGCACCTGGGGGAGCGGGACTGCTCGCTGCAGCGTCGCCATCAGAAGCTCGTCGAGGAGGCGCCTTCGCCGGCGCTCACGCCGGAGATCCGCGACGCCATGGGCGACGCGGCGGTGAAGGCGGCGGCGGCCATCGACTACGTCGGTGCCGGAACGGTGGAGTTCCTCCTGGACGAGGACGGCTCGTTCTACTTCATCGAGATGAACACCCGGATCCAGGTGGAGCATCCGGTCACCGAGGTCACCACCGGGTTCGACCTGGTGAAGGAGCAGATTCTCGTGGCCGCGGGGAACCCGCTCTCCTTTCCCGACGAACCGGTGGTCCTCCGGGGCCACGCCATCGAATTCCGGATCAATGCCGAGGACCCCGAGCGGAATTTCCAGCCTTCACCGGGGGTGATTACCACGTTCCACCCCCCCGGCGGTCCCGGCGTGCGTCTCGACACCCACGTGTACGCAGGCTACCGCGTGCCGCCCTACTACGATTCCCTGCTGGGCAAGCTCATCGTGAGCGGGAAGACACGGGAGGAAGCCCTGGTGCGGGCGCGCTACGCGCTGAACTCCTTCGTCATCGAGGGCGTGGCCACGACGCTCCCCTTCCTGGCCGAGATCGTGGAAACCCCCGATTTCCAGGCCGGCAACGTGGACACCCGCTTCGTCGAACGCTTCATGGAGGCGAGGAAGCGCTCATGACATCTGCACGAGAGGGGGGAAGGGTCGAGGCGTATTTTTCCGCCGTGGAAGCCGAAGGGGCGGACATGTCGGGCCGCACGGCCGTCGTCATCGATGTGATTCGAGCCACCACCGTGATTGTCGAGGCCTTCGCGAACGGCGCCCGCGCGATCTACCCCACCGTGTCCACCGAGGATGCCATCAAGCTCGCCCACACGCTGGGGCGCGAAGACACCGTGCTCTGCGGGGAGCGGAAGGGGCTCAAGGTCGACGGCTTCCAGCTGGGGAATTCTCCGCGGGAGTTCGCTCCCGAGAAGGTGGCGGGGAAGCGCCTGGTCATGAGCACGACCAACGGGACCCGTGCCCTCTGGGCCTGCCAGGGGGCAGAGCGGACCGTGGTCCTTTCCTTCCTGAATCTCCGTGCCGTGGCCCAGGCGGTTTCCGGGTCGCCGGCCCTGACCCTCGTATGCGCCGGAAAGGAGGGCCGGTTCGCCCTGGACGACGCCTTCTGCGCCGGACTGCTGATTCGGGAACTTGCGCTGGTCCTGGGCGAGACCGGCCCGGGCCGCCTCGAGCTGAATGACCAGGCCCGTGCCGCCCTCAGCCTGGCCGGGAACTTCAAGCTGGATGCCGATTTCCTTCGGAGCACGGCCGCGGGGGCCGCGCTTGTCGATGTGGGGCTGGGCGGAGACCTCGACGCCTGCGCCCGTTCGAACCGCCATGCCCTGGTTCCCGAGATGACGGACAGGGTGCTTTCCGTGCCGAGCGCCGGCACCCCCCAGCGCCCCCCCGCCGGAATTTCCGGGAACGGCTCCTGACCGTGCGGCGTGGTTCGCGCTCGGGCACCTCGAGGAAGCGGCGCAGGGACACCGGAGGCTCGCCCATGGTCAAGCCCGAACAGCGCAGCGAGATGGCGGGAGTGGCGCTTCTCGTCACCTCTCTCGTCCTCCTCCTGGCTCTCTTCCCGGTGGAACTCCTGGGCCGGACCGCGGCGTCCTGGTTCCCCTCCGGGAACGTCATCGGTGCGGTGGGGCGCGGCCTGCAGTACGCCCTCTGGAGCGCCTTCGGGCTGGGGGCCGGCATCCTCCCCGTGGCAACCGCGCTCGGGGGTCTCCTCGCCGGAGGGTGGATGAAGCGGGAGACCGCGATCCGGACCGGGGCCTTTGCGCTGGGACTTCTCGTCATCGTCCCCTCGGCCCTCTTTCTTCTCCCGGCGGGCCCGGCGTGGTCCGGCTGGCTCGGATCCCTGGTCGGTGCACCCCTGGCCAGTGCTCTCGGCGTGGTGGGAGGGAGTCTCGCGCTCGTCGCGGGATTCGCGCTTCTCTCCGTGGCGACGCTGAACTGGAACCCCCTGCGCGCCCCGGCCCGCTGGATCCTGGCAGGATCCCGCACGGGGGCCCGGAGCCTCGGGGAGCGCCTGGCCATCCTCCGGGAGGAGCGTGCCGTTGCGAGGGCGCAGGCCCAGGCCGAGCGGGAGGCCGAGGCGAGCGCCGCCGCCGTCACGGGCGTTGCGGGAGAGGGGGAGGAAGGGTTCGGTGACGGGCGGGGCGGGGCCGTACCCCATGCCGCCACTGCGGACCCGTTCGGGGACCCGGCATCGCCCGATCCGGCACTGGAACCGGCGCACGACCTCGCACCCGGGGTCTCACCGGAAGCGGGCGCCCGGCCCGTGGGGGGTGGGGCAACGGAAAAGCGCCGAGGCGGAGCGGGGGATCAGCTCGACCTCCTGCCGGACCCCCGTGACCCCAGGGAACTCGTGGGGGGCGACCTTCCCGGGCTCGATCTCCTCACCCAGCCCTCCCGCCGGGGTCGGCAGGGCATGGAACGGGAGCTCGATGCCCTGGGGGAGGTGCTCGTCGAGAAGCTCCGGACCTTCAACGTGGAGAGCCACATCGGGGGGCGGACAACCGGGCCCGTGGTCACCCAGTACGAGGTCGTGCCCGCACCCGGGGTCAAGGTCAACCGGATCGCGAACCTGGACGCGGACCTGGCGCTGGCCATGAAGGCCCGCACGATTCGCATCGTGGCGCCGATCCCGGGGAAGGGGGCCGTCGGCGTCGAGATCCCGAACCCGACGTCGGAGGTGGTCCAGCTCACCGAGATCCTCCGGGACGACGCCTTCACGCGCACCCGGGCCGACCTTCCGCTGGCGCTGGGCAAGGACCTCCACGGCGCGGCCTACGTGGCCGACCTGGCGAAGATGCCCCACGCCCTCATCGCGGGCGCCACGGGGTCGGGGAAATCCGTCTGCCTGAACACCGTCATCACCTCCCTGGTCTTCCGCCACACGCCGGAGACGCTGCGCCTCCTCCTCATCGACCCGAAGATGGTCGAGCTGTCGACCTACGCCGATCTTCCCCATCTCCGGCATCCGGTGGTCACCGATCCGAAGGACGCGGCGGGGGTGCTCAAGTGGGCCGTGCTGGAGATGGAGCGGCGCTACACCCTGCTCAAGGAGAACGGGGTGCGGTCGCTGGGAGAGTTCAACCAGCGGGTCCGGAAGGGACAGGTCATGCGTCGCGTGGAGCCCCTCGGCGAGGAGGGCGATCCCGACCGCTGGATCTACGACGACGGCGTTCTTCCCTTCATCGTGCTCGTGGTGGACGAGCTCGCAGACCTGATGATGTCGGTGCAGTCGGAGGTCGAGAAGCCGCTGACCCTCCTGGCCCAGAAGGCCCGGGCCATCGGCATTCACCTCATCGTGGCGACCCAGCGTCCCTCGGTGAACGTCATCACCGGGCTCATCAAGGCCAACTTCCCCTGTCGGATCGCCTTCAGGGTCGCCTCCAAGACCGACTCCCGCACGATCCTGGACCAGAACGGCGCCGACGCACTCCTCGGAAACGGCGACATGCTCTTCCTGCCCCCGGGGCAGAGCGCGCCCCTCCGGGTACAGGGCGCCTACATCTCCACCGAGGACACGGACCGCATGATGGGGTGGTTCCGTGACCTGCGGACCCGGAAGCTCGAGGAGGGGGATGCGGCGACGCTGAAGCGTCAGGAAGAGGACATCCTCGAACTGGTGAGAGCCGCCGAGGCCGAAGGTGGGGGTGGGGACGAGGACGACGGGTTCGGGGGGGACTGGGACGAGTCCTTCCGCGAGGCGGCCGAGGTCTGCATTTCATCGGGACAGGGCTCGACGTCCCTCCTCCAGAGGAAACTGCGCATCGGCTACGGAAGGGCCGCCCGCATCATGGACCAGCTCCACGACGCGGGGGTCCTCGGCCCGCCGGACGGATCCAAGCCGCGGGAGGTCCTGATGTCCATGGACCAGCTCGGCCGGATGATGTCCGGCGGCGAGTAGTTCCCGGTCAGGACACGAGCGCCGTGAACCGACCGGGCACACCCCGGGGGGTCGGCCTCAGGACCCGCGACGGATCCGGATCGTGCCGTTCGTGGTGCGAAGGGTGACACTGCCGGACCCGTCGCCCAGCGAACCGGAAGCCTGGTTCTGGCGGCGCCCCTCCATCTCCAGGGGGAAGTCCGAGGTGATGCGGCCGTTCGAGGTGCGGGCCTCCACACGCGCTCCCACCGAGGGGGGGAGCTGGAGATCGATGGACCCGTTGGTCGTTCTCAGGTCGAGGGCCCGGTTGCCGGTGCCGCCGCCGGACATGGCGACGGTGATGGAGCCGTTGGTCGTCCGGGCGTTCGCGCTCCCCCGGACCCCGTCGAGACTGAGCGCACCATTCGTTGCGCGAGCCGACACGGCCCCGCCGACGCCGGTGACCCGGATCGCACCGTTCGTGGTGCCGAGGTCCAGATCGGTCCCCGTCGGGACCTGGATCCGGAGGTCCACCGACCACGAGCTTCGCCGGAAGAGGCCGCCCCGGGGCCCTTCCACCTGGATCCGCCCGGCCGCGGCGCGAACCTCGACGGATTCGGCGAGATCGGCGGCCGCGCGGGCGGAACCCGCGTTCCGGGCGATGACCCGTGCGGTCACGCGGACCTCGCTTCCCTCCCACCCCTCCACCTCTATGGAACCGTTGGCCATTCCCGCGACGGAGAAGGGGCCGGATCCGGCGGTGGTGGAGAGGGCGCGCAGTTCGCAGTGGTCCTCCCGGGCGGTCCGGACTTCCTCGCACCAGCCCTGCATGGTTGCGGGGGGTGCGCCGGAGGCCGGGGTCGCGATCACGAGGGAGAGGGCTGCGAGAAGCATGGCCACGAGCATGGCTGCACTCCCGACCGCGAGGAAGGGAAGGAACGAGGTTGATCGTTGCGTGGGCATGGCGGGCCTCCGGTTTCCGGTTCTTGCCGGGGCACTCCCGGCGGCGTGGCATCGACGGGCTGGGTCCAGACCCGTTTCCGTCCGTTCAACCTTACCTACGAAGTCCCGGGCGGGAAGATTCAACCGGATGCGACGACCGGACCGCACCGCGTGCCGGCCCGGTCCGGCGGGGCGCCTTGCGGATCGACGCGGCGGTCGGCAATCTCCCCCCGGGAATCCACTCGGTCCCGCTTTCCCGGGAGCGTTTCGGCATCCCCGGGGACGCCAACGGTTCCCGGGACCCCCGTGTCCTCAAGCGTGACACGGATCCGGCCACGTCAGAACCCAGCGGGAGCTTCATGAGCACCTTCCTCCAGCGCTTCACGAACGTCCGGCGAGACGAGGTTCCCGCACTCCTCGCCTCCCTGGCCTTCTTCTTCTGCGTCCTGTCGGCCCTGATGGTCATCCGGCCGGCACGGGAGGCCCTGGGGATGCGGAGCGGCCTGGACACGGTCCGGTGGCTCTTCGTGGGGACGGCGCTGGTCACCCTGGCGGTGAACCCGGTATTCGGATTTCTGGTCTCGCGGTTTCGCCGGATTTCGTTCATCGGTGCGACCTACGTGTTCTTCGCGGCGAGCCTTCTGGTCTTCTGGGCGCTGCTCACCTTTGCCCCCGACGCCGCCGGCGAAATTTCCGGACGCGTCTTCTACATCTGGTTCAGCGTCTTCAACCTGTTCAGCACCATGGTCTTCTGGGCGCTCATGGTGGACCGGTTCTCGCTGGAGCAGTCCAAGCGGCTCTTCGGGGTCATCGCCGTCGGGGGCACGCTGGGGGCCATGTTCGGACCCTGGCTGGCCTGGACCTACGTCGAGGTGCTGGGAACGGCGAACCTGATCCTCATCGCGGTGGGCTTCCTGATGCTGGCGGTGGTGGCGGCGGCGATCGTGGCACGGCTCCAGCCCGAGAGCCTGACAGAGGTGGACCCTGACGACCCCGAGGCCCCCCCGGTGGTCCCGGAGGAGGAAATCATCGGCGGAAGCGCGTGGGAGGGCTTCCGGGCGGTGGTCCGTTCGCCGTACCTGTTCGGGATCTGCGTCTTCATCCTGGTCATGGCCATCATGGCCACCTTCATCTACTTCACGCGGCTCACGATGGTGGCCGCCATGACGCAGGAGATGGACGAGCAGACCGGGCTCTTCGCCCAGATCGACTTCTGGACGCAGTTCTCGACCTTCCTCCTGCAGATTCTCATCACCGGGCACATCATGAAGCGGGTGGGCGTGGGGGTGGCCCTCGCCCTCCTCCCCATCACCGTCAGCCTGGGGTTCATCGGCCTTGCGATGACGGGGACCTTCACGGCGCTCATCCTCCTCGAGGCCGCCTACCGGGCCATGCAGCGCGGGATCACCCGGCCTGCCCGCGAGACGCTGTTCACCGTGGTGAACCGCGAGGACAAGTACAAGGCCAAGGCGGTCACCGACACCTTCGTCTACCGCACCGGCGACGTGGTGGGGGCGTGGAGCGACGGCCTCCTGGCACGGCTCGGCGTCGGGCTCATCGGGATGACCACGGTGGTGGTGCCCATGGCCGTGGCGTGGGCGGGGCTGGGCTTCTGGCTGGCCCGGAAGCAGCGGGCCGAGGCGGCGCGGCAGGCGGTGGACGAGCCGACCCCCCGGGAGCCGGCCGGCCGTGGAGCGCGCTGAGGTTCCGCCGCCGGGGCTGGAGCGCGTTCGGCGCGTGCTCCGACGGGCTTGACCTTCGTCAGGCCGGTGGCGGATCGTCCAGACTGGGAAGCAGCACCCGGAACACCGTGCCCTCGCCGGGCTGACTCGCCACGCTGATTCCCCCCTTCGCCTGCGCGACGATGCCGTAGACCGTCGCGAGCCCCAGCCCCGTTCCCTTGCCGTCGGGCTTGGTGGTGAAGAAGGGTTCGAAGATCTGGTCCCGGATCGCCTCCGGGATCCCCGACCCCTGGTCGGATACCTCCAGTTCGACATACGCCCCCGGGGCGAGGATCCCGGTATCCGTGGTTTCCTCCCGGTCGAACCGTACCCGACCGGTGCGCACCCCGACAGGACCCTCCGGCCCGGATGCATCGCGGGCATTGAGCACCAGGTTCAGGAGAACCTGCTCGAGCTGCCCTCGGTCGGCCTCCACCCTTCCGGTGCCGGGGCCAAGGTGCACGGAGAGCAGCATGGAGTCGCCCATGAGACGATGGAGGAGCCCGTGCAGCTGGTCGACCACCTGGTTCAGTTCCAGGGACTCGGGCTGGATGACCTGCTTCCGGCTGAACGTGAGGAGCTGGCGGGTGAGGGCAGCGCCCCGGGCAGCAGCGTCGAGGATGTCGCCGGTGGTCTCGAGAATCTCGGCGTCGTCGCTCCGATCCTCCCGGAGCAGGTGGGCTGTCGTCGTGATGACGGTGAGCAGGTTGTTGAAGTCATGGGCCACACCGCCTGCAAGGCGTCCCACGGCTTCGAGCTTCTGGGCCTCGCGCATCCGCGACTCCAGCACGAGGCGCTCCGTCAGATCCTCGATGATCCATTCGCAGGCCACCTCCCCCTCCGCATCCTGGTGCACACTGGCATGGATCCGCACCGGCACGGGCGCGCCGTTGCCTCCCACCCAGGTGCCGGGAAGGCCGGCCACGGCCCCCCCGCGCTCGAGTGCGGCCCGGATCGAGACACCCTGGCCTGGATCCTGGAAGAGGGACGCGACCGATCTGTCTTTCAGGGCGGCAGGCGAAACGACGCCGATGAGTCGGGCCAGGGCAGGGTTCGCCTCGCGGATCCGGCCGTCGGCGCCGCTCACCATGATGCCGAAAACCGCATGATCCAGCACCGAACGGTACCGGTCAAGACTCCGGCTCCGCTCCGCCTCGGCCTCGCTTCTGGCTTCCAGGGTTCGGTTGAACTGGGCCGCGACCTGTCGGACTTCCACCGGCCCGGACGCCTTCACATGGCCTCCCTCGCCCCCGGCGACCCGGCTCGTCTCGTCCACCAGGTGCCGGAGGGATCGGGCCACGCGGACATAGAGAAGCCCGGCGACGCTCCCCACGGCGAGGAGGGCCAGGGCAATGAGGAGCGCCTTTCTGACGGCGGCGGCACGAACCGGAGCGTACACCGCCGAGACCGGAATCCCCGCCCAGGCCCGCCAGGGCGTGCCCGGGATCGCGGCAAACCCCCAGATCCGCTCCACTCCCTCGGCTCCGGCCACCCGGGTGGCGCCACCGGCACTGGCCAGCAGGTCCCGGTCGACCCCGCTGGACGGGAGTCGCCGTCCGACCCACGCCTCCGGATCCAGGGACCGGGCGACGACCACGCCGTCAAGGTCATCGATGGTGAGGACCGACTCCCGGGGGAGGGACTGCTGGACAAGCACCTCCTGGAATCCCACCAGGTCGACGGCGCCCCCCACCACCCCCACGAGGTTCCCGTCCGGCCCGAAGACGGGACCTGCGACGACCGAGACCCACCGCGCCGAGATCCGACCGATCTGGGGGCTCCCGATCTGGAAGACCCCTTCGGCGAGGACGCCGCGGAACCAGGCGCGGTCGACCACCGCCTCGAACCCTCCCGGCGGTTCCGGAAGCGCCGAGCAGGCCATGAACCCTTCCACATCGGCCACGAAGATGTTGGCAAAGCGCGGGAGAACACCGAGGAGGTCGGAGACGAGGGCGTTGCAGGACGCCGCATCCAGTCGCCGTACGGGATCCCGGGCCGCGATGTTCGCCAGGGCGAGTTCGGCCTCCTCGAAGAACCTTCCCACCGCGGCGGCGCTCGTTTCGGCAACGGCGCGCGATCCCTGTTCCGCCACGACCCGACTCTGCCGTGTGTCCAGGACCATGGCCTGCCCCAGCAGGAGCAGGAGGGGGAGGATGGTCACCAGGACCAGGGCGATGAGGTGACCCCGAATCGACCAGGTGGGGCGGAACATGCAGGCAGCGGCCCGGTGGAGGGGGCAGGGGCGGGACGGATCGGCCCGGCAACGTAACGGCCACGCCCCCTCCCCGAAATCCCGCTTCGGGAGGGAGCGTGGCCGTGGCCCATGCGCTGCCTGGTGTGGGACCGGAAACGCCTGCCGACAGGCACGTCCGGCGTCAGGCCGTGGGGAGAGCCTCCACGTAGTCGATCATCCGCCGCCGCATGGCCTGGTCAGGGAGTCGCCCCCGGGCCGCGCCCAGGTTGTCGATCATGTGCCGCGCCTGGGACGTGGCCGGCGTCACGCAGGTCACGGCGGGGTGGGCGAGGCAGAACTTGATCATGAACTGGGCCCAGCTGTGGGCATCGAAGTCGTGGGCCCAACCCGGGACCTCGCGGTCCCCGATGCGGTTCCAGAGGCGGGTCCGTCCGAAGGGAACGTAGACGAGGACCCCGATCCCCCGTTCCTGGGCCAGCGGGAGAATCAGGTCTTCGGCGCTCCGGTTGTCCACGGCGTAGTCCACCCCGATGAAGTCGATGGGCTCGTCGCGCATGACCCGGGCCAGGTCCTCGTAGCGCCCCTCGCTCGTGGAGGTCACGCCGATGTAGCGGACCCGTCCCGCCTCCTTCATTTCCTTCAGGATCCCCATCTGGACCGGGATGTCGCCCAGGTTGTGGACCTGGATGCAGTCCATGGTTTCCACCCCGAAATACCCGAAGGAGTCCTCGATCTGCGCACGGGCCGCCGCCGGATCGGCATCGCCGCCACGGGCGACGTTGACCTTCGTGGCCCAGAAGATGTCGTCGGAGAGCCCGAGCTCCCGTGCGATCCGCCCTGCGACCTCCTCCGACGCGCCGTAGCTCGGCGCGGTGTCGAACACCGATCCGCCGTGCTCCACCAGTGCCGACAGGACCTCCCGGAGCGCAGAATCGTCTTCGCTGCGCGCGACGCTGGAGAAGGTGGCGGAACTGCCGAGCCCGACCCCGGTGACCATCTCGCCCGAGGAAGGGATGGCCCTGCGAATCAGTTGCTGCCCGACCGCATCCCGGGAGGCAAACGCCTCGAGCAGACCGGGGGCGAAGGGGAGCGCGGCCCCGGCCAGTGCGGAGCGGCGAAGCCATTCACGACGTGAAAGCATGGATTCCTCTTGCAGGATGGGGGTTCAGGTAAGGGTCCGTCCGACGGGCAGCCGTCTCCGGCGCTTCCGACGGGGCAGATCCCGTGTTGCTGAATTGGATGCCCGGGTACACGCACCTGTTAGACCGGCGCGGGACGCGGAGCGTTGCCCATGGCCGCCGCAGCCGGTCGCCGACCCGCGGTGGGGCGGACGCGTTCACGACACCGACGCCTGGTGCCAGGCCTCGAGCACGCGGCGCTCCGCCTCCGCCGACGCACCGGCTCGAAGCGTTGCCCTGCGCTCCGCATCCCGGCCGTGGTGGTAGGCGAGGGTCGCGAGCGTCGTGTCGGCGAGGCTCCGGAAGGTGAGGCCCGCCGCCACCTCCCGGCTCAGGTCGAAGCGTGCGAACCCCTCGAAGCCCGGGGTCGGGGGACGCCAGACGGGCATTTCCTGGTAGGGCCGGAAGCCATGTTCCGCCAGAAACTCCCGGGGCACCCAGGTCCAGGAGAGGGGCGCGGTGGTGGCGCCGGCGATCCCGTAGAGGAACTCGGACATGGACCGACCGTTTTCCGGCCCCACGCCCATGAAGGTCCCGTACGTCCCGTCCTCGCAGAGCCGGACCGCCCACTCGCAGAGGTCGCGAACGTCGATGACCTGGATCCGGTCCTCGTGGGGATCCCCCGGCGCCAGGATCTCGCCTCCGCGCTCGATGCGAACCGGCCAGTAGGTGAACCGGTCCGTCTCGTCGCCGGGGCCCACGATGAGCCCGGGACGCACGATGGTGGTCCGATCTCCGAAGCCGGCCAGGGCCTCGCCCTCGGCCAGCGCCTTGGCCAGGCCGTAGGGGTACGGCTGGCCCTCGCTCCAGTTGCGTGTCGTCTCCCGGGTCAGGAGCGGAGCATCCACGGTGGCCGGAACCTGGCTCAGGTCCGCGAAGACCGATCGGGTCGAGATGAAGAGGTACTGGTCCACCTGGTCCCGCAGCACTTCGGCGGCGTCCCGGACCCAGTCCGGAGCGTCGGCGCGTGCGGCGGAGTTGTCGATGACCGCGTCCCAGCGTCGACCGCGGAGGGCGTCGAGTTCGCCCGCCGCACGGTCCCCGGTGAGTTCCTCCACGCCGGTGAACATGCCCGGCGCCGACTGGCCCCGGTTGAAGATCGTGACCTCGTGGCCCCGCTCCACGGCGTAGCGAACCTGGTGGGGCCCGATGAACCCGGTCCCCCCGAGAATGAGGAGTCGGATGCGACGGGGCGGACCGTCGGCCGGGCGGGTGGGGGTGGGCTGTGGGCGAGTCGGATCCCCGCGAACCTCGGCCCCGGCCAGGGCTCCGGGCCAGGCGAGTCCGGCTGCCGCGGCGCCCCCGGCGGTGGTTGCGGTCTTCAGAAAATCCCTGCGGGTGGTCATGGTCGTTCCTCCCGGCGGTGCCGTTGAATGGGAAAGCGTCAACGTACGCCCGCAGGGCACGAGTTGCCAACGGGGCGTCAGTCCGTCGCGCGCCGACCGAGGGACCCGTGGTTCCGAGGCCCGTGTACCAGTGGGAATACCCTTGCCCCGCGCAGTGCCCCGAGGCCGCCGCCGACCCCGGCGGGAGCGCATCCGGTGTTCCTTCGGGGCCTTCCATCGTCGAACCACCGTCGAACGCGCGGTCGTGGGGGTTCCCAACCTTCCCGGTCCTCCTGACATTACTGGATGCTCATGATGCTCAACCATCTCGCCCGGACCCCCATCCTCCGTGCCCTCCTGGGCCCGGCGGTCGCCACGGCACCCCTCGGGGCGATGATCCTCCTGGGCGGCCTGGCGGCACCCATGATCGCCCAGGCCCAGGCGCCGGCGCCGGCGCAGGCCCAGGCCGAGAGCCGGTCCGCGGCCCAGCCCCAGGCGCTGGCCATTCTCACCCGGGCCGCCGAGCGGTACGAGGGGATGACCGGATTCTGCGCCGAGTTCCGACAGGTCGTGGAGAACGAAATTCTCCGGCAGACCACCCGGAGCCGCGGCGAACTCTGCCAGCGTCGCCCCGACCGCTTCGAGATGCGGTTCACCGACCCGGCCGGTGACCGCGTGGTGGCCGACGGCCGCCATCTCTGGGCGTACTTTCCGTCCACCAATCCCGGGCAGGCCTTCCGCACGGACCCGGGTACGGCCGAGGGTCGCTTCGACCTGCACCGGGAGTTCCTGAGCCAGCCGGGCGAACGCTACGCGCCGACCCTCGAGGGCGAGGAGACCATCGACGGGCGTCGGACCCACCGGATGATGCTGCGACCCACCGGCAACTCCCCCTTCCTGCGCGCCCGGATCTGGGTGGACGCGTCCGACTCCATGATCCGGAAGATCGAGATCGTGGAGACGGAGGGCTTCGTCCGGACGGTGGAACTCACCGGCCTGCGCGTGAACCCGTCCCTCCCCGACGCCCGGTTCATCTTCGAGGTGCCCACCGGCGTGAGGGTCGTGAGCCGATGAAGCCTCCGCGCCCCGGGGAGCGGGTCCGGACCCGGGACCTCCCGGTCTTTCCGATCACGGCGGAGCCGGTGCGCCCCGGCGTGCCCCGGGACGTCCGCGCCGTGGAACACGCCTTCGAGGGCGCGGGTGCCTACGAAGGTCCCCGCATCGGGCTCATCACGCTGGGGTGCGACAAGAACACGGTGGACTCGGAGCGCATGATGGCGGCGCTCGTCGGGAACGGCGCCCGGGTCTCCTCCGAGGTGGAGGGGGCCGACGTGGTCATCATCAACACCTGCGGCTTCATCGAGTCGGCGAAGGAGCAGTCCGTCGAGACGATCCTCGAGGCCTGCGCCATGAAGGAGGCCGGCGACATCCGCGCCGTGGTGGCCGTGGGATGCCTGGTCCAGCGGTACAAGGACGACCTGGCGGCGGAGATCCCCGAGGTGGACCTCTTCCTGGGGCTCACCGAGATGCAGGGGCTCGTACCCGAGCTCCGGGGCCGGGGCATCCTCCCGGAGGCGGTGGCCCTTCCCACCATGGAGCGACCCCTCCGCATCCTCTCCACCGACACCCCCCACACCTCGTTCCTCAAGATCTCCGAGGGGTGCGACCACACCTGCGCCTTCTGCGCCATTCCCCACATGCGGGGGCTCCACCGCTCCGCACCGCTGGACGACCTGGTGCGGGAGGCGAGGGAGCTCGAGGCGCGGGGCGTGCAGGAGCTGAACATCATCTCGCAGGACACCACCTGGTACGGTCGGGACCTTCGCCGCGCGGCGGTGCAGGCGGCGGGATCGGGGGGCACCCCGGCGGCGACGCCGGTCCTGGACGACCTCCTGCGGGCGCTCCTGTCGGAGACCGAGATCCCCTGGTACCGCCTCTTCTACATGTACCCGTCGGGGATCACGCCGGAGCTGGTGACGCTCCTCGCCTCCGAGCCGCGGCTCCTGCCGTACCTGGACATGCCGATCCAGCACGGGTCGGACACGGTGCTTCGCCGGATGCGCCGCCCCGAGCGGCAGGCCACGATCCGGGAGCGGGCCGGATGGCTCCGGGACGCCGTGCCGGACCTGGTCCTCCGGACCACCGTCATCGTGGGGTTCCCCGGCGAGACCGACGCCGAGTTCGACGACATGCTGGGGCTTCTGGAGGAGATCCGGTTCGAACGGGTGGGTGCCTTCACCTACTCCGTCGAGGAAGGGACACCCGCCGCCGTCATGCCGGACCAGGTGGACGAGGACGTGAAGGTCGACCGCCTCGAGCAGCTCATGGACCTGCAGCGGGAGATCTCCTTCGCCGCGAACCAGGCGCTGGTGGGGCGGCGCGAAACGGTGCTCGTGGACCGCCTCGTGGGCGACGACCCGGAGCACGCGGCGGAGGGCCGGACCCGGGGCCAGGCGGCCGAGGTGGATGGCCTGACCCGGATCCTGGCCCCCGACGAACCGTCGGGAGCGGGGAACGGGGCGCACGGCCCTGCCCCGCACGGCAGGGCACCACGCCCCGGGGACTTCGTCGAGGTGGAGATCGTCGACGCGCTGGACTACGACCTCGTGGCCCGCATCGTGTCGGGGCCTGCCTGAACCCGGGGGGGTGGAATTCCGGCACCGGAGTGTCTAGTGTCCTGAGCCGTTGCCGATCCGGCCATCGCCGGTGCGGCGCTTCCTGACCCTCCCGCAGCGAACCGCACCCCCGATGAGCGACGCACCCCACGCTTCCCCCCCCTCCTCCGCCGACCCCTCCGCATCTCCGGACACCACCTCCGACGCCCCCCGCCCCCCGGCGGGCTCCGGCGGCCACGGGGCAGGGGACACCTCCTTCGACGCCATCTGGGAACGGGCGCGGCGGGTCCTGCCCGGCGGCGTGAACTCCCCGGTGCGCTCCTTCCGCTCGGTGGGCGGGAACCCCTTCTTCGTGGACCGGGGCGAAGGGCCGTACCTCGTGGACACCGAGGGGAAGCGGTACATCGACTACATCATGTCGTGGGGCCCGCTGGTCATGGGGCACGCGCACCCGATCCTGGTGGCGGCCCTCGAGGAGCAGCTCACCCGCGGCACGAGCTACGGCGCCCCCACCGTGGCCGAGGTGGAAATGGCCGAGCGCCTGGTGCGCATGGTGCCGGGCATCGAGATGGTGCGCCTCGTGAACTCGGGCACCGAGGCGACCATGAGCGCGCTCCGGGTCGCGCGCGGGTTCACCGGGCGGGACCGCTTTCTCAAGTTCACCGGGTGCTACCACGGACACGCCGACCCCTTCCTGGTGGCGGCCGGCTCGGGCGTGGCGACGCTGGGGCTTCCGAACTCCCCCGGGGTGCCGGAGCCCGTGGCCCGCGACACGGTGGTCCTCCCCTTCAACGACGCCGAGCAGGTCCGGGATCTGTTCCGCGCCGAGGGCGACACCATCGCCGCGGTCTTCCTGGAACCGGTCATGGGGAATGCCGGACTGATCCTGCCGGAGCCCGGGTTCCTGGAGGCGCTGCGGGAGATCACCGAGAAGCACGGGGCGCTCCTCGTGTTCGACGAGGTCATGACGGGGTTCCGGGTGGGACTCGGCGGGGCGCAGGAGCGCTTCGGCGTGACGCCGGACCTGACCACGCTGGGGAAGGTCATCGGGGCCGGCCTCCCGGTGGGGGCGTTCGGGGGGCGGCGGGACATCATGGAACAGGTGGCGCCGGCGGGGCCCATCTACCAGGCGGGCACGCTCTCCGGGAACCCGCTGGCCACGGCGGCGGGGAACGCGCAGCTCGCATGGCTCGAGGCCAACGATCCGTTCCCGGGGCTCGAGCGGTACGCGCAGCGACTGGTGGACGGGCTCCTCGCGGCGCTGGGGGACGCCGGCATCCCGGCCTCGGGCGGGGTGGCGGGCTCCATGTTCGGGATCTTCTTCCACCCGGGCCCGGTACGGTCCTTCGAGGATGCGAAGGCCGCCGACATCGAGAGCTTCAACCGCTTCCACCGGGCCATGCTGGAACGGGGGGTCTTCCTCGCGCCGTCGGCGTTCGAGGCCGGGTTCCTCTCCATCCGCCACGGCGAGGAAGAGCTGGAAATGACGCTGGCAGCCGCCCGGGAGGCGGCGCTGGAGGTCGCGCAGGGCATGGGACGGGGCGCCGAAGGGAAGGGTGCGGGATCATGACCAACGGGAACGGGACCAACGGGAACGGGACAAGGGGGATGCGCATGATTCGGATGCGGCGGAATCGGGCGGGGCGGCGGCGCATGGTCCTCGGACCGGCGCTGGCGGTGATTGTGACGGGAGCGGGGCTGGCATGGGGCGCCGGTCCCATGGCGCAACCCCTGGTCGCCCAGGGACTTGCCGACTTCGATTACGAGAACCTCTCCCCCCGGGGAATCATGCCGAACATCGGGTGGGTTCGCCCGGGAACGGTGAACCCGACAGGTTCCATCGGGGCGCGGCTGGACCTGGGGTACCTGGGGCCCGGTGTCCGGATCACGACGGGCTTCTCCCAGTGGTCCTCCACACTTCGCCGGTCCGAGGTGGCGATCCTCGAGGAACAGCTGGCCGACCTGGTCGAGACGCAGACCGGGACCCGCCCCGAGGTCGACCTGGGGCGGATCACCTGGTCGGACGTGGCGCTGAATGCCGACGCCCATGTGGTCTGGCGGGTGCCCGGTGGCCTCCTGACCTATGCCGGGGCCGGGGGCACGGCCCACGTCATGCGCGGCGGCGGGGTCGCCGTGGAAGGGACCTTCATCCAGGATCTTCTGAACACGATCCGGGCCGGGGCCAACCTCCACGGCGGCATCGAGGTCCCGCTGGGCGCGCAGCTGCGGGTGGTGGGCGAGGGGCGGATCGAACTCGTGCAGAGCGTGACCTACGCCCAGGTCCGCGCGGGGCTCCAGTACACCTGGGGACCGGCGGCGCCGGGCGAGCGGCCCTGACCTGGCGGGCCCGGCGGGCGGCGGAGGCCGGGGCGGCGTGAGCGTGCGCGCCCGGCTGGAGCGCATCCCACTCCCTGCGCTGGGCGCCGTGGGCGGGGTCCTCCTTGCGCTGGGCCTTCCTCCCTTCGCCTTCCCACCCCTCGCCGCCGCCGGGGTCCTGGCCTTCGTCCTGGTCCTGGATCGGGCGTCCACCACCCGTTCGGGTGCCCTCGCCGGCGCGGCCTTCGGGGGCGCCGCGAGCCTGGTGGCGCTCCACTGGGTGCCCGCCGCCGCCGAGCCCTGGCTCGGGCTCATGGGCGGGCTCGCCGCCGGGATCTCCACCTGGATGCTCCACGCCTGCATCGCGGGCATCGTGGTGGCCGCCTCGGCCAGGCTCCGGGAGACGCTCCCGCTGGCGGTGCGGGCGGCGGCGGCGTGGGGCGTGCTGGAGTGGCTCCCGGGCGCGATTCCGCTCATCGGGCTCCCCTGGTTCGGCGTGGCGGCAACGCTCACCGGTTGGCCGGGGCTCCTCCCCGTGGTGGCGGTGGCGGGGAGCGCGGGCGTCGGGGTCCTCCTTGCAGCCGTCCTCGGGGGTGGGGTTCGGCTCCGGCGGGAGCCGCGCGCGGCCGTGGTCACGGGCGCCCTCGCGCTCGTCGCGGGAGGCGCAGCCTTCCTCCTCGCGAGCCCGGTTCCCGGCGGCACGGGTCCGGGAACGGTCGCGGCTCCCGGCGCAATCCAGGAGACCGGCGACAGGGTGGACGCCTCGGGCTCCCCGGCGCGGATGGTGGCCCTCGAGTGGGTCCGGCCCCGCGGGGAGGTGGCGGACCCGGAACGCCTTCGCGCCCGGGTGGAGGCGATGATCGAGGTGGCGCTCCCCTCCGACGAACCCGGGGCGCCGAGCCGGGCCGTGCTCTGGCCCGAGGCCCCCCTCCCGGGTGTCATGGGCGAGGGTGATCCGGGGAGTCAACCCGGGGAGGAGGATCTCCTGACGCGGTACCTTCGGCGCGTTCATGCGTCCGGGAGCCCGGCGGCAGGCCCGTCGGACGAGACGCCCCCCGGGATGCCGGGATCGCCCCCGGGACCTGGCACAGGCGCCGCCCCTTCGGACGGCCACGTGCCCCGGGCCGGGGCACTTGCCGGGATCCAGGCGAGGGTGGGAGCCCGGACCTACAATACGCTCGTGCGCACGGGGCCCGGGGGGGAGGCCCCCGAGGGCGTGCACCGGAAGCGGCACCTGGTCCCCGGGGTCGAGCGCACGGTCCTCACGAGCCCCGGCCTCGAGGGGCGCGGGCTCGCGCCCGGCGCCGGGGCCCTGCCCTTCAGCTGGGGAGGTGCGCAGGTCGGGGGGCTCATCTGTTTCGAGATCCTCCATGGGCCCGAGGCCGCGCGCCTCCGGCGGCGGGGTGCCCTCCTCCTGGTGCAGGCCACGAACGACGCCATGCTCCAGCCCGGCGGTCGACTTCCCGTCGTGGCCGACGCGGCCCGCCGTCAGCACGAGGCCATGCTCCGGCTGCGGGCGGCGGAGTTCCGCATGCCGGCGATCCGCGCCGCACACGGCGGGCGCGCGCAGGCCAGCGGTCCTGATGGCCGAAGCCTGGAGCCCGTGGAGGTCGTGCTCCTGGGGGACGGCGACCCGCTGGGGCGGTGGGTCGAGTTCGAACTGCCGGCCCCGGCGGCCATCCCGCCGGCCGCCTGGGTGGGTCCCCCCATGGGACCCCTGGCGCTGGCCGTCTTCCTCCTCCCCCTGGTCGCCCTCTGGCGCCGCGAGCAGGTAATCGGTCCGGGGCTCTCGCGCCCCCGTTGAGGAGAGACGCAAGATCGGGTATCTTGAGAGGCTGTATCTTCGGGTCCTTCGTCGAAGGCCCCGTCGTTGCGTCCGTTCCTGTTCCTGTTCCGGCTCGATCCGGACTCGGAGATGTACGATGAAGCCTGGAATCCACCCCGAATACAAGCTCGCCACGGTCATCTGCTCCTGCGGCACGACCTTCCAGACCCGCGCGACCCAGGACGAGATCCGGGTCGAGATCTGCTCGGTCTGCCACCCGTTCTATACCGGGAAGCAGCGTCTCGTCGACACCGCGGGCCGCGTCGAGCGGTTCAACCGCAAGTACAAGACCCCCGCCAGCTGACCAGGCCCGGCCCCTCCCATGTCCGCCGGCACGCCTGACGGTGGAGGGCAGCCCGGCAGGGTGAAGGACGCCCCCGGCAACGGGGGGAGTCCGCCCGCGTCGCCCCTGGATCCTCGTGTGGAGCAGCGACTCCACGAGGTCATCACCCGCTTCCGCGGCGTGGAACTGAGGATGGCCGATCCGGACCTTTCGCGTGATCCGGACCGCATCCGCAGCCTGGGCCAGGAACGGGCCGAACTCGAGGCCGCGGCCCTTGCGGCGGGGGAACTGGTCGGCCTCGTCGAGGAGTGGCAGGGCGCCCTCGAACTTCGCGATGGTTCGGCGGAACCCGAACTTCGGGAAATGGCGGAAGCCGAAGTGGAGGCGCTCTCGCGCCGGATCCGTACCCTCGAGGAACGGGCCCGGCGCCTTCTCGTTCCCGGTGATCCGCTCTCGGACCGGTCTGCCGTGCTGGAGATCCGCGCCGGCACGGGGGGAGACGAGGCCGGGCTCTTCGCCGCAGACCTGCTGCGCATGTACCAGCGGTACGCCGAGGGGCGGCGCTGGCGCATGGAGCTCATGGAGTTCTCCGAAGGGATCCCCGGTTCCGTCCGGGAAGCGATCTTCACGGTGCGTGGCCCCGGCGCCTACGGAACGCTGCGGTTCGAGTCCGGTGTGCACCGGGTCCAGCGCGTTCCCGCCACCGAGAGCCAGGGGCGGATTCACACCTCGGCGGCCACGGTGGCCGTGCTTCCCGAGGCCGAGGAGGTGGATGTCACCCTCGACCCCGGCGATCTGCGCATCGACGTGTTCCGTTCGTCGGGCCCGGGCGGGCAGAGCGTGAACACGACGGACTCGGCGGTGCGCATCACCCATGTCCCCACCGGCATCGTGGCCACCTGTCAGGATGAGAAGTCGCAGCTCAAGAACCGGAACAAGGCCATGACCGTTCTCCGGAGCCGCCTCCTGGACCGGAAGGTGGCCGAGCAGGAAGGCGCCCGGTCCCGGGACCGAAAGGCCCAGGTGGGGACCGGCGACCGGTCGGCCAAGATCCGGACCTACAATTTTCCGCAGAACCGGGTGACGGACCACCGGATCGGGCTCACGCTGCACCGCCTGGAGAGTGTGCTCGAGGGGGACCTCGATCCGCTGCTGGACGCCCTCCGGCTCGCTGCCGACGAGGAGCGGCTGCAGGCGGAACTCCCGGGCGGCGGATCGGGGTCCGGGGGATGAATGCACCGGCACGTCCCCGCTTCAACGACCCGGTGGATCCTCCGGCGGAGGGACAGCCGTGGACGGTGCTCCATCTGCTGCGATGGAGCACGCAGTACCTTGAAAGACAGGGGGTCCCCGACGTGCGTCTCGACGTGGAACACCTGCTGGCCGATGCCCTCGGCCTGGGACGCCTTGAACTGTACCTGCACTTCGAGCGGCCCCTGGGCACCGAGGAACTGGAACGGTTCCGCCCCGGCCTCCGGGAGCGGGCACGGCGCCGGCCGCTGCAGTACATTCTGGGAAAGGCCGCCTTCAGGGAACTGGAGCTGGACGTGGACGAACGGGTGCTCATTCCGCGCCCGGAGACGGAAGAACTGGTGGAGGCCGTCCTCTCGCGCGTGCGGGAGTGGGGACGGGACGGGCTCGAGGCGGTGGACCTTGGAACCGGGAGCGGGGCCATCGCGCTTTCGCTCGCGACGGAAGGACCGTTTCGGCGGGTCCTCGCCACCGATCGCTCTCCCGACGCGCTGGCCGTCGCCCGTGCGAACGCGGAACGTCTCGGGCTCTCGGGTCGGGTTGAGTTTTTCGAAGGGGACCTGTTCGAGGCGCTCCCGGCCGGCACCCGAGTGCAGGTGGTGGTCTCCAATCCCCCCTACGTGGGGGAAGAGGAACACCGGGATCTCGCCCCGGAAGTCCGGGGATGGGAGCCCGAGCAGGCCCTCACGGCCCCGGACGGCGGCTTTGCCATGCTGGAGGCCATCATGCGCCAGGCGGCCGCCGTGCTCGAACCCGGCGGCCTTCTCGCGCTGGAAATGGGTGCGGGGCACGGGGATCGCGCCCTCGCCCTGCTCCGGGCCCTCCCGGAGTGGGAAGGTGGAATGGTGCTGAGAGACCTCTCGCGCCGGGACCGGATCGTCCTGGCCACGAGGAGCAGGAACGACCGCGGGAGCGACCCGCGGCTGACAATCGAGAGTTGAACGGAGGGTTGGACCGGATGTCGAAAATCCAAGAGATGGCCATGGACCTGGGGCAGGCGCTGGGTCGCACCGACGAATACCAGGCCCTCAGGAGGGCTGCGCAGTCCGCCGACGAGGACCGGGAACTCACCGAGCTTCGCAACGAGCTGCAGAACCTGGAGGCTGAGCTCATGGCGACCCTGCGCGGCGGCCATGAACCCTCGGAAGAGGACAAGGACCGCTACGAGGAGCTGGCCCGGCAGCTCCAGGCGAAGCCGATGTACCAGCGGCTGGTGGCTGCGCAGACCAACTTCGACAAGGTGCTGCAGATCGCCAACGAGACGATCTCGCAGGGAATCGAGCAGGGCTCCAAGGGGCGCATCATCCTCCCCTCCTGAAGCCCCGTTCCGGCTCCATTCCTGCACAGGAAACCGTACATGCCTTCGCTCCAGCAACTCCGGAATCCCGTCTACCGGATCATCGATCCGGCCACGCGGGCGCTGATCCGGTGGCGGATCCACCCCAATGCCATCACCACGGCCGGCTTCGTCGTGACGGTGCTGGCGGGGTGGCTGTACCACCTCGATCACGTGCGGCTGGCGGGGCTCTGCGTGCTGCTGGGCGGACTTTCCGATATCTTCGATGGCCGCGTGGCGAGAGAGAGCGGGCTCGCCTCCAAGTTCGGGGCGTTCTACGACGCGACCCTGGACCGGGCCAGCGAGATCGTGGTCTTCATCGGCCTGATCTCCCTCTACAACCAGTACGGTCGGGAAACGGCCGACATCTGGATGATCTACGTCATCGCCGTTGCCATCGGCGGCTCCCTCATGGTGAGCTACACGCGGGCCAAGGCGGAGGCGCTGGGCCTCGACTGCACGGTGGGGTTCATGCAGCGCGCCGAGCGGCTCGTTCTCCTCGGGGGCGGATCGCTCTTCTTCGGGCTGATGTGGAACGGGATCGTCCTGAAGGGAATCCTGATCACGCTGGCAGTAACCACGGTTCTGACCACGATCCAGCGCATCGTCTGGGTCTATCAACATGCGGCGGGTGTGCCTCTCGACGAGCCACCTACCCGGAATGCCCCTGACAAGGTGGTACCGGTCCCGCCCTCCACCACGAAAGAAGACGGAGCAACGCTGTGAGCGAACGACCTGAGGTCAAGCCGGCAGAGGGACGCCTGGGCATCCTTCTCCCGGGATTCGGAGCTGTGGCCACGACGGTGGTGGCGGGCGTGGAAGCGGCGCGGCAGGGGATTGCCAAGCCCATCGGGTCGCTGACCCAGATGAACACGATCCGCCTGGGGAAGCGCACCGACAACCGGGCGCCCCTCATCAAGGATTTCCTTCCCCTCACCGAACTCGAGGACATCGTGTTCGGGGCCTGGGATCCGATTCCCGACGACGGCTACGAGAGCGCCCGCGAGGCGGGCGTGCTGGAGCGTCATCACATCGACGCCATGGAGACGTTTCTCCGTTCCGTGAAGCCCATGCCCGCCGTCTTCGACAAGGAGTACGTGCGTCGCCTGGACGGGCCCAACGTCAAGTCGGGCGAGAACAAGTACGAACTCGCCCAGATGCTCCGGGAGGACATCCGGAACTTCAAGGCCGAGAACGACTGCGCCCGCCTCGTCATGGTCTGGTGCGGATCCACCGAGATCTTCCTGCGTCCGGGTGACGCCCACCAGACGCTGGAGGCCTTCGAAGCGGCCATGAAGGCCAACGACGAGGGGATCGCCCCGAGCATGCTGTACGCCTACGCGGCCATCATGGAGGGCGTGCCGTATGCCAACGGCGCACCGAACCTGTCGGCGGATTTCCCGGCCCTCGAAAAGGAGGCCGTGAAGCGCGGTGTCCCCATCGGAGGCAAGGACTTCAAGACCGGCCAGACGCTGATGAAGACGATCCTGGCCCCGGGCCTGAAGGCCCGCATGCTCGGCATCGACGGCTGGTTCTCCACGAACATCCTGGGGAACCGCGACGGGGCCGTGCTGGACGACCCCGACTCGTTCAAGACGAAGGAGGAGTCCAAGCTCAGCGTCCTCGAGCACATCCTCCAGCCCGAGATGTACCCCGATCTGTACGGGAACCTGTACCACAAGGTGCGGATCAACTACTACCCGCCCCGGGGCGACAACAAGGAAGGGTGGGACAACATCGACATCCGCGGCTGGATGGGATACACCATGCAGATCAAGGTGGACTTCCTCTGCCGGGACTCGATCCTCGCCGCCCCCATCGTGCTGGACCTGGCCCTCTTCCTGGACCTGGCGTCGCGGTCGGGGATGGGCGGCGTCCAGGAGTGGCTCTCCTTCTACTTCAAGAGCCCGCAGACGATTCCCGGGCTCTACCCGGAGCACGACATCTTCATCCAGCACCGGAAGCTCAAGAACACGCTTCGCTGGCTGGGCGGAGAGGAGCCCCTGACGCACCTGGGCCAGGACTACGGCCCGGAAGACGCCGAGGGAGAGTGACGCGGTGACGGAGCACCGGGCCGGCGACGGCCGGGACCCGGTGGGGGATCCGGCCCCGGGGGCGACCCCGGGGCCGGGCATGCCCGGCCGTCGCGGGCTCTTCATCGTGCTGGAAGGCGTGGAGGGGGCGGGGAAGACCACGCAGCTGGCCCGCCTGGGGGCGTGGCTCGAATCCGCGGGCGTGCCGGTGCGACGGGGAAGGGAGCCCGGGGGCACGGCGCTGGGGGAGGCGGTGCGCGGGGTTCTGCTGGACCGGGCGGAGCTCGACATGGCGCCCGAATCCGAGCTCCTTCTCATGCTGGCGGCGCGCGCGGCCTTCGTGCGCGAGGTCGTGCGTCCTGCGCTCGAGGCCGGGGTGGTCATGCTCGCGGATCGCTTCGAGTCCTCGACCTTTGCGTACCAGGGATACGGACGCGGGCTTCCCCTCGAGGAAGTCCGGCGCCTCAATACCTTTGCCACCGGAGGCCTTCGCCCCGACCGGGTGGTCATCCTGGACCTCCCGGCGGAGGAGGGCCGAGCCCGGCAGCGGCGCGAGGGCAAGGATGCCGACCGCATCGAGCGGGGGGGCGAGGCCTTTCATGAACGGGTGGCCCGGGGCTACCGTGAACTCGGAGCGTCCGACCCTGCCGCGGTCCTCGTGGATGCCCGCGGCGACGAGGGGACGGTGCACCGCCGGATCGTCGAGGCCGTCGCTCCCCTCCTCCCGTCGAGCTTTCCGGAACTCCGGACCGGCGCAGGGGGTCTGATCGTTGCGGGAGGACAGTCCGCTCCGCATCCCCCTCTGCCACGAGACCGGCAGCCCGACCTGCAACCCGACCCTTCCGGATCCCGCGCCGGATCCCGCGCAGCCGCACCCGACTCCTCCTCCGACGCCACCTGACCTGCATGACCCCTTCTCGTCCCGCCCCCTTCGGACCCGTCGTCGTCCTCGTCCTGGCCCTGCTGGCCGGGGGGTGGTTCCTGCAGCGCGGCGTCGCCCAGGAGCAGAACGTCTACGTGCAGTCCCGCCTCTTCCAGGAGGTCCTGGACCACGTGGCGGAGCGGTTCGTGGACCCCGTGGACCGGCAGCAGCTGTACGATTTCGCCATCGAGGGGCTTCTGCAGGAGCTGGGGGATCCGAACACGTCGCTGCTGAACGTGGAGATGTACGAGAACTTCCGGATCCAGACCGAGGGGGACTACGGCGGGATCGGCCTCGAGATCGTGGATCGGGACGAATTCGTGACGGTGGTGGGTCCCATTCCGGGGACGCCGGCGGCGCGTGCGGGGATCCGGCCGGGGGACCGGATCGTGGAGGTGGACGGGACGTCCATTCGCGGGTGGTCGACCCAGGCGGCGGTCCAGATCCTTCGGGGTCCGGCCGGTGAGCCGGTCACGGTCCTCATCGATCGACCCATGCTCGACGCCCCCATCGAGTTCACCCTCGAACGGGCGAGGATCCAGCTTCGGTCCGTGCCCTTCGCCACCCTCCTCGACGGCGATGTCGGGTACATCCCGCTGGGGGTCTTCAACGAGAGTGCCACCCGGGAAGTCCGTGCGGCAGCGGACTCCCTGCGGAGTGCGGGCGCCCGGACGCTGGTCCTGGATCTGCGGGGCAACCCCGGGGGTGTGCTGGAGCAGGCCATCGGGGTGACCGACCTCTTCCTGCCCGCGCGACTGCCCGTGGCGGAAACCCGGGGCCAGGCCGCGGAGCAGAACCAGCGCCTCAGGTCGTCGGGGGCGGATCGCTACGAGGGCATGCCCCTGGTGGTCCTCGTGGACCGTGGGAGTGCATCGGCGTCGGAGATCGTGGCCGGAGCCCTCCAGGACCACGACCGGGCGCTGGTCGTCGGTGGGACGACCTTCGGGAAGGGATCCGTCCAGACCCTCTTCTCGCTCTCGGGCGGAAACGTGCTCAAGCTCACCACGGCGCGCTGGTACACGCCTGCGGGGCGGTCCATCGAGCGTGTGGAGCCGACGGGCGAGGCGGTGCAGGAGCGCGATGCGGCCGAGGGCCTGGAGGAGGGAGATCCGCCGCGACCCCTCCCCCCCGAGGCACAGAGCGTGTCCCTCGCCGTGGACGGCCAGTTCGTGTTCCCGCCGGACACCGCGGGACGCCCCACCGTCCGGAGCATGGGTGGACGCACCCTCTACGCCGGGGGCGGCATCGTGCCGGATCGGCTCGTGATCGCGGATACCCTCAGCGCCGCCGAGCAGCGTGCGGTTCGAGCCCTTTTCATGGAGGGAGGGCGCTTCAACGTCGGGGTCTTCGACTTCGCGGTCAGCTATCTCCGCTCCAGGACGGACGTCCCGGCGGGAACGGCGGGCCCGGAATTCCGCATCAGTGACGCGGAACTCTCCGAACTCTACGCCTCCCTGCGGGAGCGCGGCTTCGAGGTGGATTCCGCGGAGTGGCAGAGGGCCGAACGCTTCGTCCGCTACCAGCTCGAGTCCGAAATCGCCCTGCAGGGCTGGGGGGAACTCGGCCAGTTCATGAGACGCGCACCGGGGGATCAGCCGCTTCAGGAGGCGCTCCGGTGGTTGCGCGCAGCGGATTCTCCGCAGGCGCTTCTCGAGGGGCCGGGATCCCCGGATGCGACACCGGCGGCGGGAGCGGGCCCGGACCGCTGAGCCTGCTCGCCATCGGGCTCGCCCTTGCCGTGGGTGCTGCGGCGGGCGGCCTCTCCGGACTCCTCGGGATCGGGGGTGGCATCGTGCTGGTGCCGTTCCTCTACCTGCTGATGGCAAATCCCCAGTGGTCGGGCGTTCTTGTCGATCCCGGCCAGCACGCCACCTTCGCCCACGCCACGTCGCTGGCCGTCATCGCACCCACCGCCCTCTCCGGGCTCCTCGCCTTCCGGCGGCACGGCCTCGTGGACTGGAACGTCGTCGTGCCCCTCGGGATGGCCGCGGCGGTCGCGGCGGCGGCAGGGGCGCAGTTCGCGGTCCACGTGCCGTCCGACCTCCTCAAGGTCCTGTTCGGCGCCCTGCTGCTCTGGGTCGGTGGGCGCATGACCACCGGGACGGGGCGGGTGCGGGCGGGGGAGACGGAGGCAGGTGGGGAACGGCCCCCGGGGTCGGCGGCGCTCCGCCCGGGGGCGGCCCTCCTCGGCGGGGGCGTGGTGGGGATGCTGTCGGCACTCCTCGGCGTGGGTGGTGGGCTGGTTGCCGTGCCCATTCTCCACAGGTGGGCCCGCATGGACCTGCACCGGATCACGGCGGCCTCCATCGGGATCGTCGGGTTTGCGGCCCCGGCGGGGGTTCTCTCCTACGCCTGGGCGGGGCAGGGGGTTGAAGGCCTTCCCCCGGGTTCCATGGGCTTCGTGTCGATCCCCCTCGCGCTGGCGCTCATCCCCGGCGCGGTTCTCCTCGCCCCCCTGGGCGCCCGATTGAATCGGCGGCTCCCCGTGAAGACGCTCCGACGGCTGTTCGGAGCCTTTCTCCTCGCCATGGGCCTGCGGCTGGTGTGGCTGTATCTTCCGGCCCTTGCCGGGGGCTGAACGGCCGGGGGGCGAGCGAAGGTGCGCCGCCGGCCGCGAGCGGGTATGCGGGCAGGGATCGTCCCGTGCGCCCATGGAGGCGCCCCGCGACGGTGGCGACGTTCATGGAGAGGGAAGACGCACATGCGAGAAGATGGTGCACCCCCCGATGGGGCCGGGAAGGTGGTCCTCCGGCGCGGGGGAATCGTGGAGTCGGAGCACAGGATCCACGGGGTGGTCACCGATGGCGGGGGCACGATCCTCGCCCGGTTCGGGGATGCGGAGCGGCCCGTCTTTCTCCGGTCCGCCGCGAAACCCTTCCAGGCGATTCCCCTCGTTGCCGATGGCGCCGCCGATCGCTTTCGGCTCTCGAGTGGTGAACTGGCCGTGACCTGCGGCTCCCACGGTGGCGAGGAAGGTCACGTGGAGACGGTTGCCCGTCTTCTGGACCGGGGTGGTTTCGCGGTCTCCGATCTCGCCTGCGGATCCCACCCGCCGATGCACGGACCCTCCGCGAGGAGGCTGCAGGAAGCCGGAACGGCGCCGGGAAGGGTTCACAACAACTGTTCGGGGAAACACGCGGGCATGCTCCTTCTCGCACGCCATCACGGCTGGCCCACCGAGGGGTACCACGAGGAGGGTCACCCGGTGCAGGAGCGCATGGCACGGGAAGTCGCGCACTGGATGGATCTTCCCGAGGAGGCCATGGGGCGGGGTGTGGATGGCTGCGGCGTCGTCTGCTTCACCGCGCCTCTCCGCGCCCTGGCCCGCGGATTTGCCGCGCTCATGTCGGCGGGGGAAGGGGAGCGGGACGACCCTCCGGAGGCCGGGGGACGCGGTGAAGCCGCGCGGCGCGTGGTGGCGGCCATGAGAGAGCATCCGTTCCAGGTCGCGGGGAGCGGGCGTCTCTGCACCGCACTGATGGAGGCCGGGGGGAGGAACCTGGTGGCGAAGGTGGGGGCCGAGGGCGTCTACGGTGCGGCCTTTTCCGGCCCCCGGGGCCCGGTGGGCGTGGCCATGAAGGTGGAGGACGGCGCGCGACGGGCCGTGGAGGCGGCTCTCGTGGAAGTCCTCCGTCGGCTTGGAGCCCTGGACGGCGTCGGTGTGGAGGGGATGAGGGCCCTCGATCCCTGGCTTCATCCGGTGGTGGCCAACACGCGAGGGGAGCCGGCGGCGGTCCTGGAGGTCCAGCTCTCGGTCGGCGAAGCCGCGATCGCGGGCGCGGTCGGGAGGAAGGTGGCGGGCAAGGTCACGGGATGCGGGGGATGATATGAGTGAGGTCTCGCCAGGAGCGGGCCTTCGGGCCCTTCAGCGCATGGCGGCGGCGCAGGCTGCCCGGGATCGGGAAGGGCTCGAGCGGGAAATGGCGCGCGTGGCCGCGGCGGTGGCGTCGGGGGATCTTCGCGCGCTCCAGGTGGAGGAAGCGCTCCTCCAGTCCTGCCTCTTCCTCGGCTTTCCCGCCTCGCTGGACGCCCTTGAGCGCTGGCGCAGGGTGGGGGGGCAGGCGGCCCCCCCTCCGGCGGACGAGGGCACGAGCACGTGGCGAACAAGGGGACTGGATGTCTGCCGGCGGGTATACGGATCACAGGTGGAGGGGCTCCGGCGGAACATCGCGTCCCTGCACCCCGATATCGCGGAGTGGATGGTGGACGATGGCTACGGGAAGGTCCTGGGCCGGGGTGGTCTGGATCTGCGGGACAGGGAACTGCTCATTGCGGCGCAACTCGCGGTACAGGACGCGCCCCGGCAGCTGTATTCCCACCTCCGGGGGGCGCTTCGGAACGGCGCCACCGAGGGCCAGGTCGAAGCCATGCTGGACGAGATCGAGCCCTGGCTGGATGGTGCCGGGGTGCGGGACCGCGTGCGGAAGACGTGGGACGTGGTACGGGGGGCCGGGCGAGGCTCGGCCTCCGAAGGAACACACATGGACGCCGGCATTGCCGGCATCGAACAGGCAGACGAGGAGAATCATGTTCATTGACCAGGTGACCATCCGGGTGGAAGGCGGCGTCGGCGGCTCCGGCGCGGACTCCTTCCGCAGGGAATCGTTCGTTCCGCGCGGCGGTCCCGATGGCGGCGACGGCGGCCACGGCGGGAGCGTGATCCTCGAAGCCGACGACCAGCTCGCGACCCTTACCGACTTTCGCTACCTGGCCGAATACCGGGCCGAGCGGGGGCAGCACGGCATGGGAAGCAACAAGACCGGAAGGCGGGGATCCGACCTCAGGCTCCGGGTCCCCCCGGGGACGCTGGTGAAGGACGTGAACGCCGACGAGTCCATCGGAGAACTCCTGGAACATGGGGACGAACTCGTGGTGGCCCGGGGAGGTCGCGGGGGTCGGGGGAACGCCAGCTTCGCCACGGCCACGAACCAGGCCCCCCGACGCTGGGAGCCGGGGGGCGAAGGGGTCCAGAGGACGCTGGAGCTGACCCTGAAGCTCATTGCCGACGTCGGACTGGTGGGCGAGCCCAACGCAGGCAAGTCCACCTTCCTTTCTTCGGTTTCCGAGGCCCGGCCCAAGGTTGCGGCGTACCCGTTCACCACGCTCCAGCCGAATCTCGGCGTGGTGAAGCTCGCCGACTATCGCAGCTTCGTCGTGGCCGACATCCCCGGGATCATCGAGGGGGCTGCCGAGGGGAAGGGCCTGGGGCACCAGTTCCTGCGTCACATTGAACGGACGCGGTCGCTGGCCCTCCTGGTCCCGGTGGACGATCCCGATCCCCAGGAGACCTACCTGCAACTGCTCGGCGAACTGGAACGCTACAGCTCCGAACTCGCGCTCCGTCCGCACTGCCTGGTGCTCACCAAGACCGACATGCTGGGTCCGGATGACGCGCCGCCGGAGGTCCACGCGCCAACGGCCTGGGGGACCTTCGCGATCTCCGCTGTGGCCCACCAGGGCCTCGACGTGCTTCTCGAGGCGCTGTGGAAGCGGGTTCGGCAGGAGCCCCGCGGCGGACCTGTCCGGGAGATCGCAGAGGTGCCGGACCAGGCCGGGCGGGAAGGGCAGGACCAGGAGGAGGCGGAGGCCGAGGCCGACGCGGGGCACGGGGCCGACATCGGACTCGCTGCCGACGGCACACGACTGGACGACGAGGAGGAATGGTGGGGGGGCGAACCGCTCTGACCGGCGGCGCCGGTCCGTCTCCCCCGGAAGGGGACCGGCCGGGAGCCGAAACCGTGGCGCTTCTCGCACTCCGGCTCCTTCCGGGGGTCGGTGACCTGATCGCAGGGCGGCTACTGCTTCAGGCACCCTCTCGGGCGGAGGCGCTGGAGTGGGTTCGGAGCGGTCGGGGGATGGCGCCCCGCGCGGCCCGCGAGGCCCTCCTCGGGGACCACCCGCGGGTTGTGCGTGAAGCGGAGCAACTGGCCCGCCGGGCGGGAGATGCGGGAATCCGGATCATCGGGATCGACGAGCCCGGGTACCCTGCGCGTCTTCGCCGGCTCCATGACCCTCCGGCGATTCTCTTCCTCCGTGGACGCCTCGAACTCCTGGGGCGCCCGTCGGTGGCCATCGTGGGATCCAGACGTTCGACCCCTGCCGGCCGCCGGGTTGCGGAGCGGATGGCTCGGGGGCTCGCGGAGGCCGGGTGGACCGTCGTGAGCGGTCTCGCCGTGGGCATCGACGCGGCGGCCCACCGGGGGGCCGTGGGTGAAGAGGGTGGGACCGTTGCGGTGCTGGGGCGAGGGCCCGACCGTGCCTACCCGCTCGTGCATGCCGACCTGTTTCACCGCATGGCGCGGGAAGGGCTCCTGGCCAGCGAGTTTCCTCCGGGGGTGCCGGCCCAGCCCCACAATTTTCCCCGTCGGAACAGGGTTCTCGCCGCGCTTTCCTCGGCAGTGGTTGTCGTGGAGGCGGAGGAGCGGAGTGGGGCCCTCATCACCGTGGATCACGCGATCGACCTGGGAATCGAGGTCATGGCCGTGCCGGGCTCGGTGGAGTCTCCATCGACGCGTGGATCCAACCGCCTCCTCGCCGACGGCGCGACACTCGTCACCTCTGCTGACGGCGTCCTCCGGATCCTCCAGGGGAGCGAGGCCGCCACGCCGGGTCCGTCCCCTTCACCTTCGCGAGGATCCCGTGTCTCCGCCCCCCCCCTGCTCCCCGGGATCGACTCCGGGGAGGACGCACCGTGGGCGGAGGAACAGGACCGGGTTCTCGGCTTTCTGTCGCTGGAACCCCTTCCCCTGGACCTCCTGCTGGAAAGATCGGGACTCCCCCCGTCGAGGGTCCTGTCGGCGTTGACCCGTCTGGACGTTGCGGGGAAGGCGCGCCGGGATCCGGATGGGTGGATCGCCCTGCCGGGACCCACCGCCGTGCTCCCCCCGGGGGCCGGTCGAAGCCGATGAGCGGGGCGGGCTACGCCTTCCCTCATCTCTACCTGTCCGTGCCGGGGGAGGAGGAACTTCCGGCGGCCCACTGGGCAGATGCCCTTCTCGGGGAGCGGCATCTGCGTCCGGACATGCCCGGACTCTCCGATCCTCTCCAGTCGCTCCTCGTGGGTGGGGGGAGGCCGGAGGCCCTCGGATCCGATCTGCCGGAACGGGTGCGCCAGGTGACAGGCCCGGACGCCCTCCGGGAGATCGGGGAGTGGACCGTCGAACTCTCCGACCACCGGATGTCGGGGTCGGTGATCGCGGCCTGGCTCTCGGGGGGCGTCACGCGGCTGAGCCTGCGCGGGGCTGCGGCGGCGCCGGGTTCCCTCGCCCGACTGGCGAAACTCTGCGGTGGGCGGGCCGCCTTCGGGGTGGACCTGCCGCTCGCATCCGTGAGCCCGGCTGCCGTCGGGGACCGAATCCGGGAACTCGTCGGGCTGGGAGCGGGGTCACTGGCCTTCGTGGAGGGGGTCGGCATCGGCGACAATGGGGAAGCGGCCCGGGATCCGGAGAGGCTCCGGGAGGCGTGGCTGGTCGCCGCGGAGGAGGTCGGACGCGCAGGGTGGAGCTTCCTCGACCTCGCCTTCGCCTTCGGACCCGCACCCTGTCCCATTCACCCGCAGGCCATCGCCCGGCGGAATCCGGTTCTGGGGCTCGGCCCCGGCGCCGTGACCTTCCGGCATCCTCGCCGCCGGTGGAACCATATGGATTCCCACTCGTATGTGGAAGCCATCCGTCGGGGCGAGGACCCCCTGGGGGGCCGCGAGGCTCTGACCAGGGCCGAGGGGCGACTCGAGCGCTGCTGGACCGCGCTGCGGTCCGCCCGTGGACTGCGACTTCCCAGCCCCGCATGTGCATCCATGCCCTGGTTCCAGCGGTGGCAGGAGGCGAACTGGCTCGTGTGCCGGGAGTCCCGGGGAGTGGCCCCCGATCGCCTTCGACTGGCGCCGGAAGGATGGCTCGTGGCCGATGGGCTGGCCGTGGAACTCGCCGTGGAGATGGACCGGATTCCGTCGGGGGGGTCGACGGATCACCCCGAGTTCCAGAACTTTGAGGAATGATGCAGGAAGAAGGACGTCGACCCAGCGAGGACAACCATGCGGAACCGGAGCTTTCCCTGAGGGAGCGCCGGGTCCTGGAGGCCGTCGTGCGCACGTATGTGGAAACCGCGGAGCCGGCGGGGAGCCGGAGCGTCACCCGCAGGTTCGATCTGGGCGTGTCTCCGGCCACCGTCCGAAACACGATGAGCGACCTCGAGGAGAAGGGATACCTCTACCATCCTCACACGTCGGCGGGCCGGGTACCCACCGACCGCGCCTACCGGGTCTTCGTCGATCACCTGATCCATCCGGCACCCCTTTCCACCGAGGAACAGGACCGGCTCGCCGCGGAACTCGGCGGCCTCGGCGCCTCGGCGGTGGAGCACCTGGTGCGCCGGGCGACCCGCGCCCTGGGCCTCCTCTCCCAGGAACTCGGCGTGGCGGCGGGCCCCCGCCTGGCGACAGCGGTTCTGGAGCGCCTTGACCTGGTCCGGGTCTCCTCGACCAAGGTCCTGCTCGTGGCGCAGGTCCGGAGCGGCGTCGTGCGGACGCTCTACGTCGATCTTGCCAGCGAGGTGCCGGATGACACGCTGGTCACGCTGACCGTTCTCCTCAACGAGCGGCTGGCAGGGCTGACGCTGGCGGAGATCCGGGAGACGGTTTCCGAACGGTTCCGCGGGGCGACCGCCGGCGATGACCCGGCCGCCGAGGAAATCCTGAACATCTTCATGCAGTCCGGCGCAGAGATCTTCGACTGGCCCGAGGTGGAGGGGAGTTCGATCCACCTGGGGAACGCGTCGGTTCTTGCCTCCAAGCCGGAATTCACCTCGGGGGAGCGCCTCAAGGGGCTCATGGAATTGACCGAACGAAGGGACCTCCTCGGAGAAGCACTCAGGGACCGTCCTCACTCGGGAGCGCTCCACATCACCATCGGGGGAGAGAACCCCCACTCCGAACTGCACGACTTCACGCTGGTGACCGCAGAGTACCGTTTCGGCGGACTCAAGGGGGTCATCGGCGTCATTGGCCCCACCCGCATGCCCTACGAGAAGGTCATCGCAATCGTCGAGCACACCTCTGCACTGGTCAACCGAATCCTGCGCTGACCGGGGCCCGCCGCCGACCGATTTCCGGGCTGGCCCTCCTACCTGAACCCGAAGGCCGCAGCAACGCATGGCTGATTTCTACGAAACCCTGGGCGTCGCCCGTGACGCCAGTCCCGAGCAGATCAAGAAAGCGTACCGAAAGCTGGCAATGGAGTACCATCCGGACCGAAACAACGGGTCCAAGGAGGCCGAGGCTCGCTTCAAGGAACTCTCCGAGGCCTACGAGGTGCTCCGCGATCCGGAGCGTCGCGCCCGGTTCGATCGCTTCGGTCCCGAAGGCGTGCGAGGGGCTGGACCCGGTGGCTTCCAGGGTGGGTTCGACATCCAGGACGCCCTCGAGATGTTCATGCGGGACTTCGGCGGCGGGTCCGGCGGCGGGATCGAGGATCTCTTTGGCGGGGGCCGTCGACGCTCGCGCGGCGGGGCGCGGAACCGCAAGGGCGAAGCGGTCCGGGTGACCCTCCCCCTCACGCTCTCCGAGGTCGTCAGCGGCGCTACCCGCCGCCTCCGCATCCGGTTGCTGGACAGCTGCGATCGCTGCAACGGTACCGGTGCGGCCGACGGCGCCGCTCCGCTGCCCTGCACGACCTGCGGGGGAACGGGAGAGGAGCGGATTGCCCAGCGCTCGGTGTTTGGACAGTTCGTGTCCCTCACCACCTGCCGAAGCTGCAGCGGCGAGGGCGTGCGCATCTCGTCCCCCTGCGGCGCGTGCCATGGCGAGGGCCGCACCCGGTCCGAATCCGAGATCGAAGTCGAGGTTCCGGCAGGGGTCACGGGGGAGAATTACATCACCCTCCGGGGGCAGGGAAACGTGGGGCCCCGTGGCGGACCGCGTGGCGACATCATGGTGCTCCTCGAAGTCGAGGAGGATCGCCGGTTCTCGCGGGACGGAAATCACCTCGTGGTGGATGTTCCGGTGACGTTCGCCCAGGCGGTGCTGGGGGCCACCATCATGGTTCCCGGGGTGGAGGACGAGGTGGAAGTCGAGCTCCCATCGGGGATCCAGTCCGGACAGGCGCTGCGGATTCGAGGTCGGGGTGTCCCCGAACTGAATGGTCGGGGACGGGGGGATCTCATCGCCCGGATCCGGGTGTGGACCCCCGAGCATCCATCGCCCGAACAGCAGGAACTCTTCCGGAGGCTGCGCGAGATGGAGGACCCGGCCCCCAGCCACGCCCCCGAAGGTGAAGGCGGTGCCGGGGGGCGGCGCGGGTTCTGGTCGAGGGTCAAGGAGGCCTTCACGTCGTGACCAGCCCCGGAGCGGATTCCGGGGATCGATGGCCCGATCGGTGGCTTGTGCTTCGCATCCCTCTCCCTCCGGAGCCGTCGCGTCGGGAGCGGGTCGTGGACCTTCTCATGGAGGGTGACCTCCAGGGGATGGAGCCCCGGGGGGTGGAGGAGCGGGAGGACGGCCTCGTCGTGTACGTGGCGCCGCCGTCACCGTCGGAGGGTGGGGTCGGCGCCCTTGTCGAGCGCCTGCGCCACGGCTTGCGACAGGTAGGCGAAACCCGGGCCGCCGATGGCATCCAGCCCGGGTGGCAGGCGCACGAGGCCTGGGCCGAACACTGGCGAAAGGGCTTCGGGACCCGCCGGATCACGGGGCGGATCGTCGTGACGCCAAGCTGGGAACCCGTGGACCCGGCGCCTGGAGAAGTCGTGATCGTCGTGGACCCCGGGATGGCATTCGGGACCTCGGAGCACCCGACGACGCGAGGTTGCCTGCGACTTCTGGATGGCAGGGTGGAGTCCGGAACCCGGGTGGCCGACGTGGGCGCGGGCTCCGGAATTCTCTCCATGGCCTGCGCGTTCCTGGGCGCCCGTTTCGTGCTGGCCCTCGAACTGGACCCATGGGCCTGCACCGCCGCCAGGGAGAACGTTGACCGCAACGGCCTCACCGAACGGGTCAGGGTGCTGTCACGGTCCGTCGGTGCCGACTTCCTTCCGGGCGAGGAGCCGTTCGACGGGATCGTGGCCAACATCGAGGCCGGCATCCTGCGACCCCTGGTCCCCGGGTTCGCCCGGGGTCTGCGCCCCGGCGGCTGGCTCATCCTGAGCGGAATCCTCGACTCGGAGGCGGCGGACATGCGGGCTGCCGCCGAGGACGCGGGATTCCGCTTCATCGAGGAGGATCGCGAGGGAGAGTGGTGGTCGGCCGCGTTCGCCGGGCCGCCCGGCGCAGCTGGCGCCCCACGACCCGATGGATCTCCGCCTCCTCGATGATGTACCTTTCCCATCGCGCCATCTGCAGGCTCGAGTCCGGATCCACCCCCTGACCCAGCCTGCGGAGCGTTTCCCGGAGCCCTTCGAGGATCGGGTGCCCGCCGGCTCCGGTCCCGGGAGTCCGCGCCAGTACCCAGGACCGGGGTGCCAGACCGGACCACCGGCGTCGTCCGGGAACGAGAAGGTGGAGCCGGGGCTCCCCTTCGGAAAGCGAGCGGAGGAGATCTTCCGGCCGGGGAGGGACGTCCGGCCCCTCGAGCCCCACCAGTTCGTGCAGGCGGTCCGCCGGAAGTGCTGCCCCCGGGTGGCGCTGGATCACGGCCAGAACGTACCGTGCAAGTCTTCCGGACGGGGCCGGAGGGTCGGATGGGTCGGCGGCAGACATCGGTGGCTCCGGTTGGGATGACGTTCGGTCACCCAGGTAGCGTAGAGATCGGAGAGGGGCTCCCCCATGGCGTCGGGGGACAAGCTGAAGCGGGCCCCGTCAACAGTTCATCAGGACAAGGCGCGCCTCACGGCGCCCGGGAGCGGATCATCATGGATTGCATCTTCTGCCGCATCGCCGCAGGGTCCCTCCCTGCGACACGAATTCTCGAGACTGACGACGTGGTGGCGTTCCGGGATCTGAACCCCCGGGCCCCCACCCATGTCCTCGTGATTCCCAGGCTGCACCGCGCATCCCTCGATGCCCTTGGCGCCGACGAAGCGCATCTGGCGGGTGCGCTGCTGCTGGCCACCGCCGAGGTGGCGCGTCTCGAGGGCGTGGCGGATTCCGGCTACCGCGTCGTCGCCAACACGGGGGAGGAAGGGGGACAGACCGTGGACCACCTGCATTTCCACGTGCTGGGGGGAAGGCCCCTCGGATGGCCCCCCGGATGAGGATCGGGCCGGGGAGGCCCGGGGAACGATTCCGTTGACCCGGAGGCCTCCCTTCGGGTAGTTTTCGGGGTGGGGAGGCCGGCCGGGAGGGCGGTTCCTCCGCCCCGGACAGGGTCGGGGGGGATTGCCCGGCCCTCCGCACCGGTCGGCGACCCGCCTGCTGCCCTTTCCGTCCAGCCCAAGCCCCCGTCCACCGGAAAACCCCCCATGTCCGCTCCCCTTCAGACTCGCCTCGAAGCCGAGCTCGTGGACGCTCGCCGTGCGCGGGATCGGTCCAGGACCGCACTCCTTTCGATGACGCTTTCGGAAGTCCACAACCGCCGCATCGAGATGGGGCGGGATCTCACCGACGAGGACGTGCGCGAGGTGCTGACCCGGGCGAGGAAGCGCCGGCAGGAGGCGGCCGACCAGATGCGCGCCGGGGGACGGGAGGAGCTGGCCCGGAAGGAGGAGGCCGAGTCCGAGGCCCTCTCCGCCTTTCTTCCCCGCCCGATGGAGGAGGAGGACGTCCGTGCGCTCGTCCGGGGCCTCATCGCCGAGGGCGTCGGGGAGATCGGCCCGCTCATGGGGCGTCTCATGCCGCTTCTGAAGGGCCGCTTCGATGGGAAGGAGGCGAATCGCATCGCCCGGGAGGAGCTGGCCGGAGCGTGAACCCCCATGCCCTCGAGGTCCTGGAATACACGTCCGCGCTGGAGGCGGTGGCCGCCCGGTGCGGGAGCGAGCAGGGCCGTCAGGCGCTTCTTGCCCGGAGGCCCGGGACCGATGTCCAGCCGCTCCGGCACGAACTCGCCCGGGTAGCCGAAAGCCGCGCCGCCCACGAACTGCACCCCACCTGGGTCCCGCCACTTCCCCCGGATGCGCGGTCGGCGATCCGGAGCCTCGGGCTGGAGGGGGCCGTCCTCGCGGCCTCCGACCTCCTGGTGCTGCTGCGTCTGGTGGAGGCGTCCGGGACGCTGGCCCGTGAACTCCCGGGCCTCCTCGCTCCGGAGGCCCCCCCGGGGGGGCTCTCGGCCCTTCAGGCACGCCTCCTGGACGACGAGCCCGAGGCCGCGCGGCTCCGGGGGATCGTGGACGATGACGGGGTGATCCGGGACGATGCCAGCCCGGAACTCCGAAAGATCCGGCGCCACGTCCAGGCGGCACGGAACCGCATCGTGCGGCGCCTGGAGGGTTTCGTGGCGTCCCTCCCCGACCGTGTCCGGGTGCCCGACGCCTCGGTTTCGGTGCGGGACGGGCGGTACGTCATCCAGATTCGCCGGGAAGGGAAATCGGAAGTCGGGGGGGTGATCCACGGGGAGTCGGCCACCGGGGCGACCCTCTTCGTGGAACCACCCCTCGCGCTCCAGCTCATGAACGAGATCCTCGAGCTGGAGAGGGAGGAGGACCGAG
>REBP01000053.1 GCA_007692665.1 Gemmatimonadales bacterium
GTGAATGTGACGGATCAGCACTCAGAAGGGGAAGACGAGGGGCGCCACGAGGAGGGTGATGACGAAAATGAGGAGGGTCAGGGGGAGACCCAGCTTCAGGTAGTCGCCCATGCGATACCCCGCCGGCGCCATGACCAGCGTGAGGGCCGGCTGGGACACGGGGCTCGATACCGAGGTCCCGGCGATGGTGATGCCCAGGACGAGGGCGTGGGGTGCGACCCCCAGCTGAAGGGCGCCGGCCACCGCGATGGGGCCCAGGAGCACGACCACCGCCGCCCCGGGCATGAGCTGACCTGCGACCACGGCAACGAGCATGAGCGCCGCCATGGCCACCAGCGGACCGCCGTCCCCGAGCCCGGAAAGGAGCGCCTCGCCCACGAGGGCCGCGGCGCCGGTTTCCTCCAGGGCCGCCCCGAGGGCGAGCATGCCGGCCACGAGGACCACGACGGGGAGTTCCACCGCCCGGACCGCCTCCTCCGCGGTGAGACAGCGGGTCACGATCATCAGGAAGACGCCGCCGAGGATGCCCACCGCCACCGGGACCCACCCGAGGATCACCGGGCCCAGCACGAGGGCCAGGACGGCCAGCGACCGGGGGGCGAGGCTCCGGTCCGGCGGTCCGACGCCGGGCTCCTCGAGAAGGATCAGGTCCGCCTCCCCGGCAAGGGCCCGGACCTTTCGGCGGGGGCCGTGGAGGAGGAGGGCGTCACCGAAGCGCAGGACCTCGTCACGGAGGTGCACGCGAAGGGTTTCGCCCTCGCGGATCACGGCCACCACGTGCATGCCGAAGCGGCGCCGGAAGCCGGCCTGGCGGAGCGTCTTCCCGATGAGGGAGGAGCGGGGGGCCAGCACCACGTCCACGAACCCCGCAGTTTCGGATTCGAGGTCGGCCGGGGTGATGTCCGGATCCAGGTCCACCTCGAGGCGCTGGAGCCCCCGGAGCACGAGGAGGTCCTCGGGGCGGGTCTTGACCAGGAGATGGTCACCGGGGCGAAGCTCCGTATCCGGACCGGGGAGAAAGACGGCTTCGCCCTCCGGGCCGTCGCGCCCCACGGCGAGCACCATGAGGCCGATGGCGTCGCCGACACGGGTTTCCCCGAGCCGCCGGCCGGTGAGGAGGGAATCGGGGGTGACCCGGAGGGACCAGAGGCGGCGGTCCAGTTCGAACTGTGCCACCGCCTCGTCCGGCTCGAGGCGCTCCAGCGTCGCAAACCGCCCGGCGCGCTGAAGCTCCTCCAGCCGTTCCTCCGTGGCCTGAAGGAGGAGGTCGTCCCCCGCAAGGATGCGCTCATCCTGCACGTGGGTCCGCCGCTTGTGACCGTCCCGCCGGATGGAGAGCACCAGAGCCTTCTGCTCGTTGCGAAAATCCGCCTCGTTCAGCGTCCGCCCGACCAGGGGATCGTCGGCGGCGACTCGCACGCGGGCAAGGCGGCGGTCGCCGGCCGCGAGCCAGTGGAAGGGGGCCGGTGCGCCGTCCGAGGCCAGGTGCCGTCGGCCGCGAAGTTCCATGAAGAACTCGGGCCGCCCCTGGACGAGGAGGTGGTCGCCGGCCCGGAGGACCGTACCCGGCCCCGGGGCCAGGCGTCGCTCGGACCCGTCGGCGCGTTCCACGGCAAGCACGTGCACGCCGAGGGCGGAGCCGATGAGGCTCTCCGAAAGGGTCCGTCCGTCGAGGCGGGAGGCCGGATTCAGGGTGAGCCGGAAGAACCGCTCCTCGAGCCCTGCGCCCTCCCGGAGCCCGGGGCGGAGGGGGCCGGAGGTGCCGGGGCTCCGGACCGGAAGGGACCGGGGGGCAAGGAACAGGAGGAGGAGCGCGCCGGCCAGCAGGAGCGCGACACCCACCGGGGCGAACGAGAACAGGGAGAACGGTTCGTAGCCCGCGTCCACCAGCACGTCTGCCGCCAGGAGATTGGCCGACGTTCCGATGAGGGTCGTGAAGCCGCCCAGCTGCGCCCCCAGGACCATGGGAATCAGCAGCCTGGAGGGAGCCACGCCGGTGTGGCGGGCGATCCGCATCGTGACGGGGAGCATCATGGCCGCCACGCCGATGTTGTTGATGAACCCCGAAAGGGCCCCCGAGACGAGGACAACGGCCATCATGAGGCCCCGCTCTCCCGTCCCCGCAATCCGGAGTACCCGGTCGCCGAGCCAGTCGGCGACCCCGGTTCGCGAAAGGGCTGCGGAGATCACGTACATCCCCGCCACGGCCAGCACGGCTGGATTGGCGAACCCGCCGAGGGCTCGCTCCGGGGGGGCCAGTCCCAGGACCGCCACCAGGACCAGGATTCCCAGCGCCGCGATGTCGGTACGGAGGACCCCGGTGGCGAACACCACCACGGCGCCCACCGTGAGGAGCAGGACGAGAATCAGATCAGGGGCCATTCCCGGAAGCTACCGGACCCGCATCCTGCGACAAGTGCAGCCGGCAACAGCGCTCAGGCGGGGCGCTCGATGGGCTCCGTCGCCATGAACCGCCCGAGGGCCGGGTGCTTCCGCCAGAAATAGCCGGCGATGACCAGGACCGCCACCAGGTTCCCGATGGCGATGTTCCACCACGCGAGGGGTCCCAGGAGGAACTCTGCCAGGATCGCGATCCCCCCGATGAAGAACGCCTCGAAGGCCACGAAGAGAAGCATGGCGCCGATGAGGATGGGCGGCTGGCGCTCGGCCTGTCGGACCAGAGCCGACGCCACGAAGCCGATGGTCACGAAGACCATGTAGTGGATCGGCGTGTAGGCGGCGGTGATCCAGAGGGAAACGTTCACCTGCGAAAGATCGCTTGCCCCGAGAAAGAGAACCGAGCCCAGCGCCGAAGGGGTGAAGAAGGGCCGTCCCTGCACCGTGTCCACGATGAGGAACCAGGTCGCCACCGCGAACCCGGAGAGAATCCCGACCACCAGCGCCTCCCGGGCGATGGCCCCCTCCCGGAAGGCCTCGCTCCAGTCGAGCCGACGGACCACGCCGGTGGCGTGCAGCACGGAGACCATGCCGATCCCTGCGAGAAGGTTGCCGCCCAGTACCTCTGCCCACCCGAGTTCCGCAACGACCGACACGCCGGACCCGATGGCGCTCAGGAAGAAGACCGCGTTGAAGAGGATGAAGCCGGTGACGAGCCCGAAGAGAAGGTTCGGCGTGCGCTCCAGCTGCGCCAGCGCCCAGGCCAGCATTACCCCGGCCACGGCAAAGGCGGCGAAATGGAATACCGTGAAGAGCGCGATCAGGCCGGGAGAGGTTTCCATCCCGCCAAACCCGAAGAGCACCGACCCGATCATGGCCGGGGTGCGGAAGGGCTCACCGAAGGCCTGGTCCACGAGCAGGAACCAGCCGGCGAGGATTCCGGCACCGACGAGACCCGAAAGAATTCCGGAGGTTACGATGCGCTTCGGCTCGGCCATGCTGACCCTCCCGGGTTGAGGCTGGATTGCAGAACGTGTTCGCGGCGTGTTCGCGGAGTGGACCCCCGGAGTCGCACCGGTGTTCCGAATGAGCCGGCTGGGACTCGAACCCAGGACCTACCGATTAAAAGTCGGTTGCTCTACCAACTGAGCTACCGGCTCGACCAACGGCACCTAGTCTAGCTCCCGAGCGCTCAGATCTCCAGCCGGAGCCGCACGGGAGCAAACGACCGCCGGTGATGCGAGGTCACCCCGAAGGTGCCCAGCGCCTCCATGTGTTCCGGCGTTCCGTACCCGACATTGGTCCGCCACCCGTATCCCGGGTAGCGATCGGCCAGGCGCCACATCAGCCCGTCACGCACCACCTTGGCAAGGATCGACGCGCACCCCACGGAGTGGATCGTGGCGTCGCCCCGGACCACGGCCTCGTGCTGCCAGCGCAGCCGCTGCATGGGGCGACCATCGAGGATCACATGATCGGGAGGCACTGGCAGCGCTGCCAGTGCCCGTTCCACGGCGAGGGCGGTGGCACCGGCGATGTTCAGCCCGTCGATCTCGCGGACCGATGCCGCCCCCACCCCGACGGCCAGGGCCCGAGCCCGGATCTCCACCGCGAGCTCGCAGCGCCGCGCCGAACCCAGCGTCTTCGAGTCACCCGCGCCCTCGATCCACACGCCGGCGGGGAGAATCACGGCGGCTGCCACCACCGGTCCGGCCAGGGGGCCCCTGCCGACCTCGTCGACGCCGGCGATCCTCGAACGACCACGGCCCCGGAGCCGGTCCTCGTGCTCGAGGGGGCTCAGGGGCCGTGGAGTGCGCCGTTCGGGCACGAGACCGCTCGTCAGACGTGACGCCGTTCCCGGATGCGTGCCGCCTTCCCGCGCAGTCCGCGCAGGTAGAAGAGCTTGGCCCGCCGGACGCGTCCGCGGCGGAGGACCTCGATCCCCTTGATGAAGGGGGAATTGAACGGGAACACCCGCTCCACCCCGATCCCCGAGGAGATCTTCCGGACCATGAACGTCTCTCCCATGCCCCCGCCCCTGCGCCCGATGCAGATCCCCTCGAACGCCTGGATCCGCTCCTTTTCGCCCTCCCGCACCCGGTAGAGGACACGGAGCGTGTCGCCGGGGGCGAAGTCCGGAAGATCGCTCCGGAGTTGTTCCTTCTCGAGTTCGCGAATCAGGTCAGTCATGGTGGTCTCCAGCGTCCAGGGTTCGCCTGTCTGAGACAGGCACAGTCCATAGTATAGCCAACAAATCGAGCGGAAGAAAGGGCATTACGGCCGGTCAACTCAACCTTCCTGCGCTCGCTCCCAGAGGTCCGGTCTCCGCTCCCGGGTCAGGCGCTCCGACAGTTCCCGCCGGTACGCACGGATCCGGGCATGATCCCCGCTCTTCAGGACCTCCGGAACGGCGAAACCCCGGTACTCCGAGGGTCGAGTCCACGAGGGCGGACTCAGGAGCGGATCCTCGTAGAACGAGTCGGACGCCGCCGAGTCGTGATCCCCCATGGCGCCGGGAAGAAGCCGCACCACCGCGTCGGCAATGGCCAGGGCGGGGATCTCCCCTCCCGAAAGCACGAAATCCCCCAGCGAAATCTCCTCCGTGGCCAGGTGGTCCGCCACCCGCTGGTCCACGTCCTTGTAGTGGCCGCAGAGGAGGGTGAGCTCCGGCTGCACCGCGTACCGCACCGCGTCGTCGTGGGAAAACACCCGCCCCCGCGGGGACAGCAGGACGATGGGTCCCTGCGGAGCGAGGTCGTCCACGGCCTCGAAGAAGGGCTCGGGCTTGAGCACCATGCCGGCACCGCCGCCGTAGGGAACGTCGTCGGCCGTGCGGTGGCGGTCGTGCGTGTAGTCCCTCAGGTCCACGACCCTGTAGCTCGCCAGGCCGGCCTCGGCCACGCGCCCCGGAATGCTCGTGGCCAGGGGCTCACGGAAGAAGCCGGGAAAGAGGGTCAGGATGTTGATGCGCATGGGATCGTCTTCCGGAGAGGGGTCCCGTCTTCAGAGGTCCAGGAGACCCTCGGGAGGCGTGACGACCAGGTGACCCTTCTCCAGGTCCCAGCTGCGTACCACTTCCTCCTGAAAGGGCAGGAGGACCGTGGTGTCGCCATGCGTGACCTCGATGAGGTCCACGGGGCGAAGGTGGTAGACCTCGAGGACTTCGCCCAGCACCGTGCCGTCGGGCATCACCGCGGTGAGCCCCAGGAGCTGGTGGTAGAAGATCTCGCCCTCGTCCAGCGGCTCGGTTTCCTCGAAGGGACGCACCAGGTAACGTCCGTGGAGGACGTCGGCCTGCCCCCGGTCCTCAACCCCGTCGAGGGTGAGGAGGTACCCCTTCTTGTAGGGGCGCACGGACTGGATCCGGACCGGTTCGAACTCCGGGTCCGGGAGGTTCCCCGAGGCGTCGGCGATCCGGAGGACGCCCCCGGCAACGAAGGTGGTCTCGGGACGGTCGGTCAGGGGCCAGACGAACAACTCCCCCTTCGTGCCGTGGGGCTTGGAAACATGCGCCACGACAACGAAGGGGGGGTCCATGGAAGACCCACCCGTTTCGGTGTCCATCCTGGTGCTCCGGTGCTGGGAGGGAGAGAAGCGGTGAAGGGGGCCTCAGCCCTCCTTCACCTCTTCCCCGTCCGCTTCCGCCTCGGCGCCGGCCTCGGGCTCGGATGCAGCCTCGGGAGCCTCGGGAGCCTCGGCGGTGGCCGCTTCGGCTTCCGCAGCTTCGGCCGCTTCCGCGGCTTCGGCGTCGGCCTTCGCCTTCGCCTCGGCTTCCTCGGCAGCCTTCGCCTCGGCTTCCGCAGCGGCCTTTGCCTCAGCCTCGGCCTTCGCCTTCGCGTCGGCCTCGGCCTTCTTCCGGGCAACCTCGGCAGCCTTCTGCTCGCGGGCGGCGGCGGCGTCCACCTCGCCCACGGCGACGGCGGAATCCCCACCCTTGCGGGCCTTCTCGACCAGGGACTTCACGGTGTCGGAGGGCGACGCGCCCTGCCCGACCCAGTAATCCACCCGGTCCAGGTCCACCACGAGGCGAGCCGGGCTCTCCAGGGGCTTGTAGTACCCGATGCTCTCGACGAACCGACCATCGCGGGGGGACGTGCTGTCAGCCACGACGATACGGTAGTGGGGCGCTTTCTTCCGGCCCATGCGGCGGAGGCGAATCTTGACGGCCATTTGGTTTTCCGTAATTCGGGACGTTCCTGCTCGCGGATGCGGCTCCGTGGCCGCTGCGAGGGTGCGGATCAGCGGGGCATGAACCCCTGCATGTTCCGCATCTGCTTCATCATCTTCTGCATTTCCTTGAACTGCTTGAGAACCCGATTCACCTCGGCCACGGACCGCCCGCTTCCGCGTGCGATTCGCGCCCGCCGGGACCCGTTGAGGATCTCGGGGCGCTTTCGCTCGTCGGGCGTCATCGACAGGATGATCGCCTCGACATGCTTCATGCGCTTCGGGTCCATGTTGCCCACGGGAAGCTTCTTCCCGAGACCGGGAATCAGCTTCACGAGCTGTTCCAGCGGACCCATCTTCTGGATCTGTCGCATGGCGACGAGGAAGTCTTCCAGCGTGAACTTCCCCTTCCCCATCATCTTCTTCTGGAGCGCCTCGGACTCTCCGTCGTCCATGGCGCGCTGGGCCCGCTCGACGAGCCCCACCACATCCCCCTGCTGGAGGATGCGTCCGGCAAGCCGCTCCGGATCGGCCGCGTCCAGATCGTCCAGCCCCTCACCCACACCCACGAACTTGATGGGCTTGCCGACCACGCTCCGGATCGAGAGCGCCGCACCACCCCGGGCGTCACCATCCATCTTGGTGAGGACGATCCCCGAGATGTCCAGCGCCTCGTCGAAACCCGAGGCGATGGTCACCGCTTCCTGCCCCGTCATGGCGTCGGCCACGAACAGGATCTCGTGGGGCAGCACCGCGTCCTTCACCCGGCGGAGTTCGTTCATGAGCAGCTCGTCGATCTGGAGCCGCCCTGCCGTGTCCACCAGGAGCACGGAACGCTTCTGTTCCCTCGCCGCCGCCAGCGCCGCGCGGGCCGTGGCCACCGGGTCGCCGCCCGGCTCCCCGGCATGGATCGGCACGCCGACCCGTTCCGCCAGCGTGGTGAGCTGGTCGATGGCCGCCGGCCGCACCAGGTCGCATGCGGCCAGCATGGGCTGGCGTCCCTCCCTGAGGAAGCGACGTGCCAGCTTTCCCACCGTCGTCGTCTTTCCGGAGCCCTGGAGCCCCACCACGAGAATGACCGTGGGCGGGCTCGGGGCCCACTGGATGACGGGTCTTCCTTCGCCCAGCAGCCCGATCAGCTCGTCGTTGACGATCTTCACGATCTGCTGTCCGGGCGACACGGACTTGAGCACCGCCTCGCCCAGCGCCCGTTCCTGCACCCGGCCGAGGAACTCCCGGGTGACCCGGTAGTTCACGTCGGCCTCGAGGAGTACCCTGCGGACTTCCCGCAGGCCGTCCCGGATCATCGGCTCGGTGAGGACTCCGCGCTGCCGGAACTGTCCGAGGACAGTGTCCAGCTTCTCGCTCAGCTCATCGAACATGGGTCACCTGCGGCCATCCGGAACAGGGGCACAGCACCGGCAAAGATCGGTAAGATAAGACCACGGACCCATCCACTCAAGCCACGTGGATGATCTGGGTCCGCCGAGTGCCCACGGAAACCATGTGGATGGGGGCGCCGGTGAGTTCCTCGATCCGGTCGAGGTAGCTCCGGGCCCCTGCCGGAAGGTCGTCGAGGGTCCGGGCTTCCTGGGTGGATGATTCCCAGCCGGGGACCATCTCGAGCACCGGTTCGATGGATTCGAGGGACCAGGTGTCGGCGGGGAATTCGGTGACGGTGGAGCCGTCGGGGAGGCGGTACCCGGTGCAGAGGCCGATCTCGGGGAGGGTGTCGAGCACGTCGAGCTTGGTCACCGCAAGGCCGGTGAGCCCGTTCACGCGGGCGGCATAGCGGGCCAGCACCGCGTCGAACCAGCCGCAGCGCCGGGGCCGCCCTGTGGTGGCGCCAAACTCGCCTCCGAGTTCCCGCATGCGGGCGTCCATCTCGTCGTCGAAACCGGTGGGCAGGGGGCCGTTCCCGACGCGGGTCGTGTAGGCCTTCACCACGCCCAGGACAGCGTCGATGCGGGTGGGCCCGATCCCGATGCCGGTGGCGGCACCTGCCGCCGTCGTGTTGGACGAGGTAACGAAGGGGTAGGTGCCGTGGTCCAGGTCCAGCGCCGTGCCCTGGGCCCCCTCCAGCAGTACGCGCTCACCGGCGCGGAGTGCCTGGTCCACCTCCAGCCCCGTGTCCACGGCGAGTTCCAGGATTCGCTCCCGGAGGGCCGCGCTCTGCTCCATCGCCTCGTCGAGGGCCCGGGCATCGTCGCCGTCCAGGGGGAGCCCGAGCGCGAGCAGGCGCTTCCGGGCCCGTTCGGTCCCCCGCGCCATGAGTTCCGAGAAGCGATCCAGGTCGGCGGCATCGGCTACCCGGATGCCCCGGCGCCCCGCCTTGTCCTCGTAGGCCGGGCCGATCCCGCGGCCGGTGGTCCCGATCTTCTCGGCGGCGCCGGCTTCGGCGGCCCGGTCGAGCACGCGGTGCCAGGGGAGGAGGAGGTGGGCCCGCAGGCTCACCCCGACCCGGCCCTCGAGGTCGATGCCCCGAGCCACCAGCGCGTCGTGCTCCTCGAAGAACTGGAGGAGGTCCAGGACGACCCCGTTCCCCAGGAGGCAGCGCTTTCCGGGGTGGAGGATCCCTGAGGGAATCTGGTGCAGGATGAACTCGCTGTCGCCCACATGAACGGTGTGGCCGGCGTTCGCGCCACCCTGGTAGCGCGCCACCACGTCCACATCCTCTGCCAGCACGTCGACGATCTTCCCCTTCCCCTCGTCACCCCACTGGCATCCCACCACGACCGTGCAACGGTCGGCATCGGTACGGCTCGACACGGACGTCCATCTCCTGGAACCGGCGGCATCGCCACCGGGCGAAAAAAAAGCGCCCGACCCGCAGGGGGGGGTGGGCGCATGACTTGCGAATCCTTTGGGAAAAGCTATCGCCGCAGGGCGGAGGCGTCAAGAAACCCGTGCCAGGACCCCCGCCGCCTCGAGGAGCTCCCGGATCCGCACGGCGGCCTTTTCCGGGGCCGGTCCCAGGGGAGCCCGTGGCATCCCGCCGTGCATCCCGAGCATGTCCAGCGCCCGCTTGACCCCCGGCACACCGAAGGCTCCCACGATCCCGTCGTGGAGGGGAGCCACCCGCTCCTGCAGGCGGCCGGCGGCCACCGGGTTTCCCGCCTTCACGGCCTCCACGATCCCCGCCGACTCGCCGGGAACGAGGTTCGCCACCCCCAGGATCCCGCCCACGGCTCCCACTTCGAGGGCGGCAAACAGCCGTGCCCCCGTCCCCACCAGGAGCTGGAAGCCCCGGGGCGCTGCGCTGGCGATGTCGCCCAGCAGTTCCAGGCTGCCCCGGGAGTCCTTCATGCCGACGATGTTCCCGTGGTTCGCGAGTTCCACGATGAGGCCGGTCTCGAACTCCAGCGTGCTGAAGCGAAGAGGGACCTGATACAGGATCACCGGAACCGGCGAGGCATCGGCCAGCGCCAGGTAGTGAACCCGCAGCCGCTCCGGGGTCATGGCACCCCGGTAGAAGGCCGGCGGCTGGACCAGAACTGCGTCCGCCCCCCGGTCCGCGGCCTCCCGCGTTCGCCGGATCGTGGCCCGCGTGGACTCCGCCCCGGTCCCTGCGACGAGAAGGCGGTCCCCCGGCACCACGTCGCGCGCGGCCTCCAGGAGCGTGAGCCGCTCGTCCTCGTCCAGGAGGACGGCCTCACCGGTGGAGCCTCCCATGACCACGCCGCGAATGGGGTGGGAGAACCACGCCCGGAGGTTGGCCCGGAGGGCCACGGTGTCGACCTCGCCGGTGACGGGATCGAAGGGCGTGGCCGCGGGAACGAAGACACCGTCCAGCGCGATCACGAGTTCTTCCCGCGCAGGAGGCTCGGATCGAGCCCCGCCGTGACCACTTCGGAACCGCGATTCGAGCCGCGCCCGCCGCCCCTGCCATCCCCCGCGACCCCCTCGTCCGCCTTCCCCTCGCCGTAGAAGTTCACCTTCACGTCCAGGTCGTTCGGGTTCGTCGCCGCCGCCTTCGCGACCTGGAACGTCACCTTGTCCTCGCGCAGCAGCTCGATGAGGTGCTGGTCGAAGGACTGGGACCCGTAGGTCTCGCGACCCTCCTCGAGGAGCTCGGGGATCTCGATCATGCGCTCCGGGTCCAGGATGCAGTCCCGGATCGTGCCGGTCACGTTCATGACTTCGCAGGCCACGACCCGTCCGTCCTCGTGCTTCATCGGGAGAAGTCGCTGGGAGATGACGGCCTGGAGCGTCTCGGCCAGCCGGACCCGGACCATCTCCTGGTCCGAGGGGGGGAAGACGGCGATGATCCTCGAGAGCGTCTGCACGGCGTTCTGGGTGTGGAGCGTGGAGATGACCAGGTGTCCCGTCTCGGCGGCCTTGAGCGCCGTGTCGATGGTTTCCGTGTCGCGCATCTCGCCGATGAGGATCACGTCGGGGTCCTGGCGCAGGGCGGCCCGGAGCCCGGCATGGAAGGAGGCGGTGTCGGTCCCGATGTCCCGCTGGGTGATGGAGCAGCGCTTGTCCCGATGCAGGAACTCGATGGGATTCTCGAGGGTCACGATGTGGCGCTCGAACGTGTTGTTGATGTGCTCCACCATGGCGGCCATCGTGGAGCTCTTCCCGGACCCGGTGACGCCGGTCACCAGGATCAGGCCCCGCTCGTTCTCGGCGATGCGCTCCAGGACCGAGGGGAGACGGAGCTCCGCGAAGGTCGGAACCTCGAAGGGAATCACGCGGAGCACGATCATGAAGGATCCGCGCTGCTTCAGGATGTTCACGCGGAAACGCCCGAGCCCCGAGGCCCCCCACGAGCAGTCGTAGTCGGTCAGCTCCTCGATGCCGAGCCGGTCCCGCTCGTGGGGAATGAACTTGAGGGCCAGCGCCTTCACCTGGTCGTGGGACACGCGCTCGCGGGTCAGGGGCACGAGCCGACCATGCACGCGAGCCCGGACCATGTCGCCGGACTTGATGTGGATGTCGCTGGCGCCGCGGCTGATGGCGGCCTTGAAGATCTCGATCATGATGGAGTCAACCTAAGGCGTCGGAACGGCGTTGCGCCACAGGAGCCCCATGGCATCCCGGACCCGGGCCATCGTGGTTTCCGCTTCCGCCCGGGCGCGTGCTGCGCCGGAGTGGAGGATGTCGTGCACCCGGGCAGGGTCGGCGTGGAGCGCGGCCGCCCGTTCCCGCATCGGCGCGAAGTGCTCGGCGATGCTCTCCGCCAGGATGCGCTTGCAGTCCACGCATCCGCGGGTACCGGCCCGGCACTGGCCTGCGATGTCCGGGAGCCGGGCGGGGTCCGTGAAGTGCCGGTGCAGGCTGTAGACGTTGCAGACCTCGGGGCGTCCCGGGTCGTCGCGGCGCACCCGCTGGGGGTCCGTCACCGCGGTCCGCACCCGGGACCAGACCTCGTCGGGCTCCGCCAGGATCCGCACCGTGTTGTCCATGGACTTGCTCATCTTGGCGCCCCCGTCGAGCCCCACGATCCGCCCCGCATCGCCCAGGATCGGTTTCGGCTCGGGGAACACGTCGCCGAAGCGGGCGTTCCACCGCCGGGCGATCTCCCGGGCCAGCTCGAGATGCTGGAGCTGGTCCTCGCCCACCGGCACCGCAGCCGCCCGGTACAGCAGGATGTCCGCCGCCTGCAGGATGGGGTAGTTCAGGAGCCCCGCCGGGATCGACTCCATCTTCGCCGACTTGTCCTTGTACTGGGTCATGCGCTCGAGTTCGCCCACCGGCGCCACGGCGTTGAAGAGCCACGCCAGCTCGGTGTGTGCGGGCACGTCGGACTGGACGAAGATGACGCTTCGCTCCGGGTCCAGCCCCGCGGCCAGGAAACTCACCGCCAGGTCGAAGACCCGCTTCGGGAGGTCCTCCGGCGAAAAGTCGCCGGTGAGGGCATGCTGGTCCACGATGCAGAAGAAGCACTCGTGGTCCTCCTGGAGCCGCACCCACTGGCGGAGCGCGCCAAGGTAGTTGCCCAGGTGCGCCTCGCCGGAGGGCTGCATGCCGCTGAAGACCCGAGGCCGGGGGCCGGAAGCCTGCGATGGGACCATGGGGGCGAGCGTTTCGAGTGGGGAGGACCGGAGGGGAGCCCGGGACGAACATCGTGAGGCGAAGGGGTTAACTTAGCCCGGTTCCTTTCGGGATGCGACCCTCCCCGACGCCCTGAAGTCGCCTGTCGCGCGCGCCTTCCGCTTCGTTTTCACTTCGTTTCCACTCCGCTGCCATCCCGCCCATGAGCCACACCGCGCCTCGCGCCGAATCCCTCGCCGCCACCGCGCTGGAGGCCGCGAACGCCGCCACCGATGTGCACCGGAAGCACCTGGGCCGGATCCACGTCGGTGACGCGGTGGACAAGGGGACCTACGACTTCGTCTCGGAGGTCGACCTGGAGGCGCAGGAGGCGGCCCTGGCCGTGATCCTCCGCGCCTTCCCGGACCACCGGATCCTGGCCGAGGAGGACGGGGGCGCCGACTGCGCCGGCGCCGAGGCGCCGGAAGCCCCCCTCTGGATCGTGGACCCCCTGGACGGAACGACGAACTTCCTCCACGGCCATCCGGCCTTCTGCGCCTCGGTGGGAGTCCTCGTGGACGGGCGCCCGGTGGCGGGCGCGGTGGTGGCGGCGGTGAGCGGGGAACGGTACACGGCGTGGGAGGGTGGAGGGGCCTGGCTGGACACCGGCGGCACCGGGGCCGGTTCCGGGGCCGATTCCGGGGCCCGGGGCCCGGTCCGCATCCGGGTGAGCGGACTCGCCGAACTCCGGCAGGCCCTGGCCGGGACAGGCTTCCCCTTCAAGCGACCCGACGAGATCCCCGGCTACCTGGAACAGCTGGGCCGGATGCTTCGGCGAAGCTCCGGCGTCCGGCGCGACGGCTCGGCGGCCCTCGACCTCTGCCTCCTGGCCCGGGGCACCTTCGACGTGTTCTGGGAGGGGACGCTGGCCCCGTGGGACGTGGCCGGCGGACTCGCGGTACTGGCGGAAGCAGGGGGCGCCTGGTCGGCGCCGGAGGGCGCGGCGTTCGACATTGCCGCCGGCGGCCCTCTCCGGGCGGCGAACGGAGACGGGCTCCTGGAGGCGCTTCATGGAGCGCTCCGGGAGCCCGTCGATGTGATCTGATCGAGGGATCGATCAGGCGCCGGTGCGGATCTCGATCTTCCGGGACCTGGCCTCGGCGGCCTTCGGCATGTGGACGGTCAGCACGCCCCGGTCGAAGGATGCGCTGATCTCCTCGGCTCGGATCGTGCGCGGAAGCGTGAACGACCGGGTGAAGGTCCCCCAGCGGCGCTCGCGCACATGCATCCGGGACGGGCCGTTGGTCTGCTGCCCGCCTTCCTCGGTCGGGACGTTCTCTTCGCGGACCCGCTCCCGGGTACCGGAGAGGGTAAGCATCTGGTTCTCCACCGAGATCTCCACCTGGTCGGGATCGAAACCCGGCAGGTCGGCGGTGAGAATGATCGCGTCGGTGGTCTCCTCGACGTCGACCTCGGGGACACCCAGGTCGGCACCCCTGCCGTCTCCGAGCTGGAAGCTGTCATCCATCAGGCGGGCCAGCCGGCTGACGGACTCGAAGGGCGAGAGGGTGGCCGGGGAGGTGCGATAGCGAACGATGGCCATGGTACTTCCTCCTGTTGTTGCGAGACTCCTCGTTGACTGCCCTGACCCGCTCGGCAGGGCCGGCGGGCGCGTCGGGCGAAGTTGCAGGAGCCATGCCAGCAGAAGGTCCGTCAAACTGGCACACCCCATGGGATTACCCGGGGTCGCACCGGTCAGATCGGCAGGGCCAGGCGGGCGGCCCCGCGGGCGGGGTCCGGACACTGCGGAGTGGGCACCGCCCCCATGGCTTCGAGGCGGGGAAGAAGGCGGGAACGGAGGGGTCCGCCCCGCGCCACGAGTCCACCCAGAAGCGCCACCTCCAGCTGCGAGGCCGTTTCGCCGCCGAGGTCGGCGTGCCAGGCGCGGATGAGGGGCGCCACATGGTCCGCCAGCGCCGCCGCCGCCCTGTCTGCAAGCCCGGCGGCCACCTCGTCGCCCGCTCGTGCCGCCGCCTCCACCTGCGGGGCGAGGGCCGCCACCTGCCCCTTGGCTGCGGTGCGGAGGCGGTCCACCAGCTCCGCCGGCTCGCGGGTTCCGAAGGCCCGGGTCACGTGGTCGGTCAGGGTGGTGGGCGGGCCCCGTCCGTCCAGGGACCGGAGCACGGCCCGCGCGGCGCCGAGTCCCAGGGACCACCCCGATCCCTCGTCTCCGGCGAGGGCCCCCCAGCCACCGGTCCGAAGCGAGCGACCCGAGGGAAGCCGGGCGAGGGCGATGGACCCGGTGCCTCCCACGAGGAGGATCCCGGGGCCCGTGCCGAAGACGTCGTGGAGGGCAACCTCGGCGTCGTTCCGGACGAGCACCGACCGGGCCAGCCCCAGCGAGGCCATGGAGGTGGAGAGCATGGTCTCGATGCGGAGTCGGTCCGCCTCCCGACCCACGCCGGCGAGGCCCGCCACGAGCGCCCGGGCCGGCCGGCCCTCGGGAACACCGGCTGCCCGCAGCACCCGCCGCACCAGGTCCCGGATGGCCTCCATGGAGGCGGTTTCCGAACCGGGGATCACGATGGCGGCACTCCCCACCTCCCGGCCCAGCTCCCGCCCCCCGGCGTCGAGGACGACGGCCCGGCTCCCCGTGCCACCCCCGTCCACCCCGATGACGACGGGAGCCGAATCCGGGGTCGCAGCCCGGGGTTCGTCGACGCCGCTCATCCGGGTCCGCCTCCGCTGGACGCTGACCCGCGCGCATCCGCGAAGCGGCTCACCAGCGCCCCTACCGTCATGGTGATCGTCGTGCCGATGAGGACGAACCAGGGCCAGCCCACCAGCGGCGCCTGGCCGAAGAAGGCCGAGGGGACCCAGATGGAGGTCACGGAAACGATTCCCACGGCGATGCCGGTGATGACCCCCACCTGGTTCGCGCGACGGTCCGCGATGCCGAGGAAGAACGCGCCCAGGAGTCCGCCGTAGACCAGCGACGCGATGGTGAGGGCCACCTCCACCGCTGCCGCCCCCTCGCTCATGGGGATGTAGAGGATGGCCGTGCCGATGAGGAGCATGGCCCAGATCAGCGTGAAGACCCGGCCGGCCCGGAGGAGCGCGAAGTCGTCGCCGACGCGCCCGGCGAGCGGAGCCCAGAAGTCGTAGGCCGAGGCGGAGGCCAGCGCGTTGATGGAGGAGGAGAGCGACGACATGGCCGCCGCGAAGACGCCTGCGATGAGGAGGCCGGTGACGCCGGACGGGAGGGCTTCGATGATGAAGGTGGCGAAGATGGCGTCGGACTGGGCGAAGGCGGCGCCCTGGTAGTAGGCCCAGAGCCCGATCCCCACGAAGAGGAAGAGGACGAACTGGACGATGACCGCGAAGCCGCTCCCAATCAGGGCGGTCTGGGCGGACCTGAGGTCGCGGCAGGTGAGGAGGCGCTGCACGATGAGCTGGTCCGTGCCGTGGGAGGCCATGGAGAGGAAGCCCCCGCCGAAGAGCCCGGCCCAGAAGGTGTAGGCAACGGTCCGGTCGGTGGAGAAGTCCAGCCAGGTGAGCTTGCCCGCCTCGGAGGCGCTGGCGAGGGCGGCGCTCCACCCGCCGGGGATCAGCGACTGGAGCACGACCAGGGCGATGACCGCGCCGGCCACGTAGAGGACCATCTGCACCACGTCCACCCAGACCACCGCGCGGATGCCGCCGAAGTAGGTGTAGACCAGCGTCAGGAGGCCGATGACCGCGATGGAAAGCGCGTAGGGCCAGCCGGTGATGAGGGCCAGGGGGATGGCGGTGGCGAAGAGGCGGACCGAGTCGGCGAGGAGGCGGGTGAGCTGGAAGATGCCCGAGGTGAAGCGCCGGGTCCCGGTGCCGAAGCGGCGCTCGAGGAGGGTGTAGGCGGTGGCGATCTCGCCCCGGTAGTAGGCCGGGAGGAGGACGAGGCTCACGATGATGCGGCCGGCCAGGTAGCCCAGCGTGAGCTGGAGGAAGGCCAGCGTCCCGAGGTAGCTGACCCCGGGGATCGACAGGAAGGTCAGCGTGCTGGTCTCGGTGGCCACCACGGAGAGGCCCACCGCCCACCAGGGGAGGTCCCGGTTCCCGAGGAAGTAGTCGGTACCGCCCTTCTGGGCCCGGCCGAGCCAGGCCCCCCAGAGGGTGACGCCCCCCAGGTAGAGGCAGAGAACCACCAGGTCCAGGGATGTGAAACCGCCCATGTCCGCCCTGCGAAATGAGGAAGAAGCGTCGGATCCTCGAACTGCCGTGTGCCTGGCAATCTGTGCGCGGAGAAGCTAAGGGTGCGGGCGGCAGGGGGACAGGTGCAGGGGTCTGGGTACAGATTCGTATACATTTGACACGAGGGGGTGCCGAGGCGCATGTTCGGCACCATTCCAGCAAATCTGCAACGACGGGACGGGTCGCCGGAGCCGGACAGACATCCGGGGCGCGGCCGCGTGCCACTCCAGGGAGGAGGACTGCATGAGAAGTAGACTTTTGTTTGGCATTACCTGCGGGCTGCTGCTCGCACCGGTGACCCTGCTGGCGGATGCACCGCTGCCGGGGATCACCGTGGAGGCCGAGGTCCAGCAGGGTACGGTTCGCGGGCGGGTCGTGGACGCCCAGAGCGGAAACCCCCTGGCCACGGCCCAGGTCGCCGTCGTGGGGACGAGTCTCGGCGCCCTGAGCGACGCCAGCGGCAACTACGTGATCAGCGGCGTGCCCGCCGGGCTCTACACGATCCAGGTGACGCGCCTGGGCCATGCCCAGACCCAGCGGGAAAACGTGCAGGTCGCCGCCGGCGCCAGCGTCACGGTGGACTTCCAGATGCGGACCTCGGCGCTTGCCCTCGAGGCGGTGGTGGTGACGGGACTCGCGGATCCGACGTCCGCCCGCCGGGTGCCCTTCACGATTGCACGGCTCGGGGCCGAGAGCCTCGAGGTGCCGTCGATGAACGCCATCGGCGCCCTCCAGGGGAAGGTGGCCGGGGCCAGCGTCATCGCGCCGGCCCAGCCGGGCGGCGGGATCAACATCCTGCTTCGCACCCCCACCTCCATCAACCGGACGAACGCCCCGCTCTTCGTGGTGGACGGCGTCGTGCTGGCCTCCACCTTCGGGCGCTCCACGGCGGATCTCTCGTCGCTGGACATCGAGAGCATCGAGGTGGTGAAGGGTGCCGCGGCGGCCTCCCTCTACGGGTCCCGCGCCTCCAACGGCGTGGTCCAGATCCGGACCCGCCGGGGTGCCGGCGGAGAGAGCGGCGTCACGCGGATCACGGCGCGGAGCGAGATGGGTGTGAACCAGCTTGCCCGCGGGATCGACCGGTCCATGAGCCACCAGTACCTGGTGGATGGTCAGGGGAACTGGGTCAACGCGGCCGGAAGCGTCGTGGATCGCCAGGACCGGGTGGAACGCCCGGCGTCCGAGCGGTTCCTCGACCAGCCCTACGCACCCGGGGCGGCGGTGGACCACGTCGAGCAGTTCTTCGATCCGGGCCGCTTCGCCACGAACTCCATCACGCTGTCGCGGAACTCCGAGGACACGAACTTCTTCACCTCGTTCTCGAACCAGCGGATCGACGGCGTCGTGCTGGACCACGGCGGCTACGCCCGCGATGACCTCCGCCTGAACCTGGACCACCGCCTCGGCGCGAACCTCCAGTTCAGCTTCAGCGGCTCGCACATGCGGGCGACTCGGGACGAGCTCCCGAGCGACGTCTTCTTCCAGCTCGTGCAGCAGGCACCGGACGCCAACCTCCTGCAGCCGGACCCGGACGGGACCCGCTACATCTACCAGCCCGACCCTGAGGGCGTGACGCCGAACCCGCTCTACGAGCTCGTCACCTCCATCGACGAGGAAAACCGTGTGCGAACGCTGGGCTCCACCGAACTCCGGTGGACACCCGTGGGCTGGCTCACCCTCGACGGCAACCTGAGCTACGACCGGTCGGACCGGAAGACGACGTTCTTCTTCCCCCGGGGTGCGAAGACCGTTGTCGCC
>REBP01000100.1 GCA_007692665.1 Gemmatimonadales bacterium
CGTGGGCGGTGTGCCCCTCCTGCCAGAGGAACTCGGAGGTGCGCAGGAAGAGGCGCGTCCGGAGCTCCCACCGCATGACGTTCGCCCACTGGTTCATCAGGATCGGCAGGTCCCGGTAGGACTGCACCCACTTCGCGAACATGTGGTAGATGATGGTCTCGGAGGTGGGGCGCACCACCAGCGGCTCCTCGAGTTCCTTCCCGCCGGCGTGGGTCACCACCGCCAGTTCGGGCTTGAACCCCGCCACGTGCTCCTTCTCCTTCTCGATGAAGCTCATGGGGATGAGGAGGGGGAAGTACGCGTTCTCGTGCCCCGTGGCCTTGAACATGTCGTCCAGGGCGCGCTGCATGTTCTCCCAGATCCCGTAGCCCCAGGGCCGGATCACCATGCTGCCGCGCACGGGAGAGTGGTCGGCGAGCTCGGCCCGCTGCACCACCTCGTTGTACCATGCGCTGAAGTCCTCGTCCCTCGGGGTCAGTGCCTTGTCGTCGGCCATCGGTCTCGTGCCCTTCTGCGTGTGAATCGCGCTGCGTGTGAGTCGCGTGCTCGCGTGTTCGCGGCCTGCGTGGGGTTCCCGGGATGCCTGTGATGCGTGGGGTGCGGCCGGGTGAACCGACCACCCTGGGGGAATGTCGTTATCTGCAGGGACCCGACGGGACAGGCGCCTGCGGGATTTCCCGGCGCCCCGGGATCCCGGCCGTTCCCCCGGCCGTGAGGTCGTGCGCCCGCGGGCGGCGGCGGATCGGGGCCGGGTCACCCCCCCCGTGTGGTCCGATGGTCGTCCTCATTTTCCACGCCCCCGTTCCTTCAGGAAGACGATGCCTCCGGGGATCACCAGCAGGAGCAGCGACAGCACGATCCAGGTGGAGCGAAAGCCCAGCCCGGTGCCGGCGCTGAGCATCCAGGCCACGAGGGCACCGCCCCCGAGGGCGAATCCAACGGCTGCGAAGAGGATGATCCACTCCAGCGCGTCGAGGCGCCGGATCGCCCGGTCCAGCTCTTCGCGCGTGCCCGCGTAGGGATTCGGCCCCTGGGGTCCGCCTTCGGGCGGCTCGTCCGGGCGCCATCCGGGACGGTCCCCGGGGCGTTCCTCATCACGATCTCCGGCGCTCATGCCGGGCTCCCGCCTGCGGCTGCCACGACACCCGGCGCGTCTCCCGGGGCCCGGTCCCCGAGGAGGGACCGGATCTCCACCTCCGTCTCGGATCCGTCGGCCATGTCGCGAACCTGGACGATGCCGCGGGCCACTTCGTCGGGGCCCACGAGCATGACCCTGCGGGCGCCCTCGGAGGCGGCGGACTTGAGCTGCCGCCGCACCGACTGGTCCCGAAGGGGTGTGACCACCGAGTCCCCCGACGCCCGGAGCGCACCGGCCAGCTGCCGGGCCAGGGGCCGCTCGGCGGGAGTCACGGCGCCCACGTACCAGTCCACCTCCCGGGAAAACGTCGGGGCGAGCCCGCGATCCTTCAGGAGCTCCGACAGCACGACGTCGCCCATGCCGAAGCCCACGGCGGGGAGCGGATCGCCGCCCACCAGCTCGAGGAGCCGATCATAGCGGCCGCCCCCGCAGATGGCCCGGAACTCCCCCACCCGGTCGAAGATCTCGAAGACGATGCCCGTGTAGTAGGCGAGGCCCCGGACGATGGCCAGGTCGAACTCGACGAAGCCCCCGAAGCCCAGGTCGTCCATGACGCCCAGGAAGTCCCGGACCCGGTCCAGCGCCTCCGCCACCTCGGGGTCGTCGCCGAAGCTCTCCCGGACGGCATCGAGGCCGGTGGCGTCGAAGATCCCGACGATCCGGTCCGCGACCTCGGGGGTCACGCCAGCTTCCTCCACGAGGCGGGCGGCAACGCGCTCCCGTGGCTCCCGCTCGACCTTGTCGATGATCGTGTACGCGGTCACGAGACGGTCGTCCGCGACCCCTGCACTCCGGAGCAGGGCCGCCAGGAGCCGCCGGTCCGATACCCGCGCCCGGACCTGGTCGGCCCCGAGGCCCAGGGAGCGGAGGGAATCGAGGGCCACGGCCAGCACTTCCGCATCCGCATCCACCGAATCCTCCCCCACCAGGTCCACGTTCCACTGGTAGTGTTCCCGGAGGCGGCCCCGCTGCTGCCGCTCGTACCGGAAGAGCTGGGGGACCGAGAACCAGCGGATGGGCTTGGGGAGCGCGCGGCTCCGATCCGCCAGGATGCGGGCCAGCGAGGGGGTCATTTCCGGGCGGAGCGCCACGTCCCGGTCGCCCTTGTCCCGGAAGGCGTAGAGCTGCCCCACGATCTCGTCGCCCGACTTCTCGGTGTAGAGTTCGAGTCCCTCGAGGGGGGGGCCGTCGTACTCCTGGAACCCGTAGCGCCGGGCAGTTTCCCGCCACCGCTCGAAGAGGTGGCTCCGGAGGGCGAGGTCCTCGGGGGGGAAGTCACGAAACCCGCGAAGGGTCTTGAATTTCTGGGCGCTGGACATGGGCGAATCTACCCGGAAACGGGCAGGAGGGACAAGCCCGACGCGGGGATCCGGGGGTGGCGGCGGCCTCGGGTTGCAACGAATCGATGCGGCAGGACGAGGCCCCTTCCTTGCGGTATGGGGGCGCATGGACGGGTACGCCCGCCAGATCCTCCAGGGCTCTCGAGGGGGGACATGCGACGAGGTCGGCCCGTGACGCAGGCGCCCGGCATGCGTGCCTCCTTCTCCGGTGTGACCTTCTGCCCACCTTCGTCGTCCCTGGGGATGACCGAGGACCTCCCTCTCCCTGGACAGGCATCCTGCCATGAATGACCGAATTCACGCTGCCCTGGATGACGACCGCCGCCCCGTCGACCTGACGCCCGGAGAAATTCGCGAGCTGGATCAGCTCGAATCCGCCGCGGGAATCGCCGCAGACCACCTTCGCGCCCGGCGTTCACCGGGGGTCGCCGATGCCGTCATGCGGGAGGTGCTGGCGCGGGCGGGGGATGTCCGGGCGACGGATGTCCGGGCGGGTGCCGGAGCTTCGGAACCTTCGTCCCCCGGGACACCCTCCTCCGGGAGCGGATGGATGGCCCCACTCTGGCGGCCTCGAACCGTCATCGTTCGACCCATCTGGGGACTCCTTGCCGCCGCAGCACTCGCCATGGCCGTCCTGGTCCCGGCGCTTCGCTCCGGCCCCTCGCAGGCCCCTCTCGCGACCAGCCGGGCCACGGATGCCGCACCCGGCGGCGAGGCCCCCACCGTGTTCGTCCAGTTCCGGCTCCACGCCCCGGAAGCGTCGGAGGTCCGTCTGGCGGGGAGTTTCACGGAGTGGGAGCCCCTTCACGCCCTCCACCGGGCCGAGGGGGGGGTCTGGACGGTCATGGTGGCCCTGGAGCCGGGAATCCACGACTACGCCTTCGTCGTGGACGGCGCCGAGTGGATGGCGGACCCCACGGCACCCCGGATTGACGATGGCTTTGGCGGCGAGAACAGCCGACTCGCGTTGCTGCTGGGGAACGGGATGCGCGAATCCTGATGCGACAGGCCGAGGCCGGCTTCGCATCGGGCGGAGCATGGGGACTCCCGGGTCCCGTCGCTCTCCTGATGGTCCTCGTCGCAGGGATCTTCCCGTGCGGGTCGGTCGGGGCCCAGGCATGGACGGCAGACCTCCACGCGGCCCGCGCAAGCTTTGGCGCACCACCGCTCGGCGCCGGTTCCACCCATGCGGCCCTCGGGGTTCGCCGTGCCGATGGCCACCGGGTGTTTCACACCTCGGTGGCGGCGCCCCTCGTGTCGGGGGGCCTCCTCTGGGGGGTCGTGGGGGCCGGGGACCGGCTGGCCGCACGACGGGGCCGCGTGGAAGCGGGCGTGGACCTGTCGGCCCTGGTACACGGGCAGCAGGACCCCGCCACGGACAGGGGCGGCTCCGGGGTGCGTGGCGAGGCCATGCCCTTCGTGTCCGCATCGGTGGGGACACTGGTCATCGAGGCCAGAAGCGGGGGTTCCCTTTACCGGGGCCGGATCGGTGGAGAGAGCTGGTCCCGGGATCTCCAGGTTTCGGACCTCTCGCTCACCCTTCCGATCCCCTCCGGTGGACGCCCCCCCCTGCGCCTCGGCGCAGAAGTGAGGCACCTGCGACCCGGGGGCGACGAGGAGGCCTTCGTATGGGCCGGGACGTCGCTGTCGGCGGGTGTCGGCCCGACGGGACTGTGGGTTTCCCTGGGCCGGTGGCTCCAGGGGATCGACGGCGAACTCCCCTCCACCGGGTTCGGAGGGGGAGCCTCGTTCGCGGTCACTCCCCGTGCGGTGCTGTGGGTCCAGGGTCGAAGCGAGCCCTTCGATCCGTACTTCCTCGGCAGCGACCGGACAAGCTGGGGCGTGGGAGCGAGCTACCGACTGGGCGCCCCCACTCCACCCCCACCGTCGGCGGGCGCCGAGATCCGCGATCGGGGACGGGTGACGATCCGGCTTCCCCTTTCGGAGGCGGCCTCTCCTCCTTCGGTGGCGGGTGACTTCTCGGGATGGGAACCGGTGCCCATGCACCGAAGGGGCTCGAACTGGGAGACGACGATTCATCTTTCCCCCGGAGCGTACCGGTTCGCCTTCCATTCCAGCGTGGGCGAGTGGTTCGTGCCCGCCGGGGTCCCCGGCCGTCGCGACGACGGGATGGGCGGGTGGGTCGCCACGCTCATCGTGCCGGCAGCGGGGCCATGAGCATCCCGGATCCGCCGGACGCCGTGGTGGTCGCCTCCGTCCTCGGAGGTGCCACGGACCATTTCTCCATCCTGGTGGTGAGGTACGAAGATGCGCTCTTCCGGCACGCACGGTCCCTGGGGCTGGACCCGGACACCGCTTCGGACATGGTACAGGATGCGATGGTTCGGGCATGGGAGCGCCTCGGGGAGTGCCGGGATCCGGTCCACTTCCGGATCTGGGTCGGGCGGATCCTTCGGAACCGGTGCCTGGACCACCTGAAGCGGGCCTCCAGTCGGCGCAACTCGTCCCTCGAGGGACGGGAGGGAGGGCAAGGGCATGACCTGTCCGCTGCCTTCGCCGAGGGGGCCGACGACGTGCTCCACCGGCAAGCGCTCTCCGCGGCCATCGACGACGCCCTCGCGGGTCTTCCCGGCGACCAGGCGGAAGCCTTCGTGCTGAAGCATGTGGAAGGCCTGAGCTACGAGGAGATGGGTGCACTCACCGGTGCGTCGGTGAGCGCGCTCAAGATGCGGGTACACCGGGCCCGCGACGTGATGCGCGCGCACCTGGAGGCGGCTGGAATCGGGAGCATGTGACGCGAGCGCGGGGATCCTCGTCCCTGAGACGAGGCAACACATCGACACGGGGCCACACGCCCATCGCCGAGAGCAGGCAATTCATGAAGAGTTCATTCCATCGGAACCTGGCGGCCGGTGTCGGCGCCCTGTTCCTCGTGCCTGCGCTTCTGTCGGGGCAGGTCCCGCAGGATGCCGAGACGCGCATGAGGGCCGCCCTTCAGAACGCCCAGGAACGGGGGATCCCCGCGTCGCTCCTGGAGAGCAAGATCGCCGAAGGCAGGGCGAAGGGCGTGGCGCCGGAGCGCATTGCCATGGCCACCGAACAGCGGCTCGCCGGGCTTCTCCGCGCCCGGGAAGCGATGTCCGGCGCCCCTGGCGGCATCGACGTTGCCCAGCTCGGTGTGGGGGCCGACGCCCTTTCTGCCGGCGTGAGCGACGCCGTGCTCGCCCGTCTGGCGGCGAACTCCCCCTCGGAGCATCGTGCGGCGGCGGTGGCAGCCCTCACCTACCTGGTGGACCAGGGCACGATGCCCGAACATGCGCTGGCGCGCGTGCAGGAGGCGCTTGCCCGGGGCCCGGCCGCGCTGGCAGGTCTGCCGGGATCCGCCGCCGGAGCGCCCTTCGGTACCACGGTCCCCGGCCGGCGTGGGCCCCCCGAAGGCGTTCGCACGGGTCCCCCCGCAGGCGTCCCCGCGCCGGGGACCGCCGGGCCACCGAACCGGCCGGGCCAGGGGGGACCGCCCGGAGGCCCCCCTTCCGGGCCACCCGGCGGACCACCCGGCGGACCTCCCGGCGGACCTCCGGGCGGGGGTGGCGGGTGAGCCCACGGCTCGCTTCGTCCCTCCACTGTGCACCCGAGGTCGCTGAACCCGCATCCTTTCATTTCAACGGAAAAAACTTCATGAATCACAAGACCCTTGCTGCGGCCGGGCTGAGCATGGCCCTCCTCTTCGTCACCGGATGTGACGCCGGTACTCCCGTGCAGGGGGAGGGGGAGGCCCGCGTCCAGATCCTGCTCACGGATGCTCCCGCCGACTACATCGAAGAGGCCTGGGTCTGGATCTCGAGGGTCTACCTCATCCCGGGCGAGGAGGATCCCGAGCAGGGGCCGCCCTTCGTGGACCTCTTCAACGACGCCGAGAATCCGCTCTCGTATGATCTGCTGACCCTGCGCGACGGCGTCATCGCCGACATGACCGGCGAAGTGGACGTGCCCGCGGGTCGGTACAACCAGCTCCGCATGATCGTGGCCGATGCCGAGGTTACCCTGGTGGACGGCTACACGTTCAGCGACGGGGGCAGCACCCGGAAGCTCTTCATTCCGAGCGGCGCCCGGAGCGGCATCAAGGTGAATCTGTCGGAGGCCATCACGACGGAAGCTGGAACGATCAGCGTGGTGCTGGTGGACTTCGACGTCGATCAGAACTTCGTGATCCAGGGAAACCCCGCGAGCCCGGCAGGCATCCAGGGGGTCCTCTTCACCCCGAAGCTCCGCGAACTCTCGAGGACGGTCGACCGGAACTGAGCCCTCCGGCAGATCCCGCTCGCGGTGGTGGTCCGGGTCGTGCATGTGTCACCGATTGTCCGTCTGAAGGCGGGCGTATCGAGAAGACCCATGACCGAGCGGAGGAATGCAACGATGAAGCAGGGAACTGACTCAGGAGAGATGCACGGCGTTCACTCGCTGGAGGATCTGAAGGGAACCACCATCCGGAACGCGAAGGCCGAGGATCTCGGGAAGCTGGAGGACGTGGTCATCGACGGGCCCCGCGGGCAGGTGGCCTACGCCGTCCTTTCCTTCGGGGGATTCCTCGGAATGGGGACGAAGCGCTTCGCCATCCCGTGGCAGGCGCTCCAGTCCGGAAGGAGCCCCGGATACCTGATTCTCGACGTGCCCAAGGAGCGGCTGGAGGAGGCGCCGGGGTTCGACGAGAACGACCCGCCTGCCTACGCCAACGAGCAGTGGGGCACCGAGATCCACAAGTACTACGGATACCAGCCCTACTGGAGCTGACGGAGGCGCCCCGGAGGTCCCCCCCTTCCTCCCGGAGGGGGGGACCGGGAACGCAGCCCGCTGGACCCCCGCCCTTTACCTGAGGAACGGTCCCCAGATGGCGAGGTTCCTCGCGCCCTGGCCCCTGCCGAGCACCGTGACACCGTTGTCATCCGGGCCGAGGCTTCATGGGAATCGCTCGGGGCCTACTTCCGCGGCCAACTCCTGGTCGCGCGGGTCCCGGCCCCGGGACCTTGCAGCCGTCTCAGGTTCGCATCCAGGAAATGAGCGCCACGGCCAGGGTCATGACGGCGCCCAGGCCCCAGGTCGTGCGGGCAACTTTCAGGTGAAGCATCGTGTTTCTCCTTGAGGGGGTGATGTCCCGGGATCTTCAGACCATGTTGAAACGCTCGGACAGGATGCGTCGCTGGGGAACCTCCAGGGCGAGAAGCGCCTTTTCGACGGCGTCCATCATCGGCTCCGGCCCGCAGACGAAGTGGTCGTAGACCCGGTCGTCGTCCGGCAGGAGCCGGGCCAGCAGATCCTTGTCCACCAGGCCCTCCTCCCCCTCCCAGTCCTCGGGGGGCTCCTCCAGTACATGGATGACCTCCAGGTCAAGAGATTCCCGGAGCTCCTCGATCTCGTTGCGAAAGATCACCCCCTCGAGTTCCTCGTTGGCATAGATCAGCACCAGGGGCCGGGTGTCGCCCCGGTCGGCAAAGGTGCGGAGCATGCTCATGCAGGGCGTGACCCCCACCCCGCCCACGAGCATCACGCACCCGACCTCGGGGTCACGGGGAGGAACGAAGGCCCCGAACGGCCCCTCGAGGAAGGCGGTCAGGCCCGGGTCGACCTGCCGTGCCCAGGTCGAGAAGTCCCCCTCGCCCTTGATGGTGAATTCCAGTCGCCCGGGTGCCTCATCGGCGCTGGACGAGAAGGAGAACGGATGCTGCTGGAGGGTGAACGGCGTGTCGTTCAGTGTGAGCCAGGCAAACTGCCCGGGTTCGAATCGGAAGCCTTCGTGGCCATCGGGCTCGAACACGAGGGTGGCCGCCTCGCCGCGCTCCTGCCGAACCTCGACGAGGCGCCAGGGCCGTCGACGCATTCGCCAGGGACGGATGACCCGTGTGTTGACCAGGAGGGCGAGTGCCCCGACGCCCATGGCCGCGAAGAGTCCGACGAGCCAGGGGCCCGCCACGTAGTGCCCCACCTGGATGGGGTGAACGATCCCGATGAGGAGAATGAACGAAGCAAGCGACCCGTGCACCACCCGCCACCATTCGTAGTTCAGCCTGAAGGTCACCCGCCACAGGCTTGTGGCCACCAGGAGGAGAAGGGCGCCGGTCACGCCCGACAGGGAAAGGGCCCGGAGAAAGTTCACCCGCGGATCGAGGTACTCCAGATAGTCCGGATCCGTCAGGAAGAGCACAACGGGGTGGGCGAGGATGAGGACGAGGGCGATGAGGCCGAGCTGCTTGTGAAACTGGAGCATGGAGTCCAGCCCGAAGGATTCGGCGACCTGGTCGTACCTCCCCGTGAGAAGGAACTGGAGGAGGAGCAGGCTCAGTCCGACAAAGCCCAGGCCCACCCCCATCTCCACCCAGAACTCCCGGGGCTGGCCCGGCCCCAGGTAAGCCAGAAGCATGGGACCGAGGGCGAAGGCAAGGAGCCCGAGGCTCCAGGCGAGCGCCCGAATCAATGGATACCTCATGGTCCTCCCGGTTGGGTGTAATGGACCGAGGGGGTGACCGGTCCCGGATGCGGTCACCTCGGTTCATTCAGGGTTGCGTGCATCCCGTTCGGAAATGAAACACGAGTCCGGGACGGGAGGAGAGGACACGATGCACGCTCCGTTCCACGGTGGGAAATTCTTTCCCCGGCTCCTCCCTCCGTCCCCCGCGGATCCGTGATCCCGGTGGACACGGGGGCGCGGCGGAGTCGGACAACCTGCTCGGGGGCAGTGGATTACGATCAATTCGTGCGGGGGGGCATCGGCAGGAGAGGCCGAGCCCGGTCGGTCCTCGGCACACTTGTTGTAATGTTTTCCTGCCACCCTCCGACCGGCCCCGCCTTTCCACCCCCGGTCGAATTTCGGCGAAAACAATTTCATTCCCGGGAGCGCGCCCCATGCGTCCTGTCACCTATCTCTACATGGACGACTCACCCCTCTTTGCGGACACGCGTGCCCTTCTGCGTCGCTGCGGGATGGTGGGGCTCGGGGGTTCCTGCGAGGCCGAGGCCCTGGAGTGGATCACCCGACGCTCGGTCGACGCCGTCGTGCAGGGGCGTGGGTGTCAAACGGGAGCCCTCCGGTCGGCTGCCGAGGCAAACGGGATCGACTTCGTTGCCATCGACCCACCGTCGACGGACTCCCGGGACCGCGGCATCGACCCCCGCTGCGAGGACGTCCTGGAGGCCCGCCTTCGATGCGTGGTGGAAAGTGCGTCGCGCCGGCGAGCGGCGGACCACTTCGATCGTCTCATGGGCCGCTCCGAGCCGATGCTCGATCTGGCGGAGCAGATCATCCGGATGGCGCCGAGTCACGCCCCCATCCTCATCTCGGGCGAAAGCGGGACCGGCAAGGGTCTTTCGGCCGCCGCCGTCCATGACCGGAGCCGCTACCGCGAGGGTCCGTTCGTGGCGATCAACTGCGGAGCCATTCCCCCCAGCCTCGTCGAGAGCCAGCTCTTCGGCCACGAACGGGGAAGCTTCACGGGCGCGCACCGCCGACACGCCGGCTGCTTCGAGCGCGCCGAAAACGGCACCCTCTTCCTTGACGAGATCGCGGAGTTGCCCCTGGAGGCTCAGGTCAAGCTTCTCCGGGTCCTCGAGTCCAACGAGGTGACCCGAGTGGGAGGGGAACGACCGATCCCGCTGAACTGCCGCGTCATCGCGGCCACCAACGCCTGTCCGGTGGAAGCGGTGCGCGCCGGGCGACTCCGGAAGGATCTGTTCTACCGTCTGAGCGTGCTCAGGCTGGCCATCCCGCCCCTGCGGGAGCGCAGGGAAGACATTCCGGAACTCGCCGAGCATTTCTCGGCGGTGTTGTCGGAGGAGGAAGGCGCCGAGCGCCGGTTGTCGGCGGGGGCCATCAACCGCCTTTCCGTCCACGCCTGGCCGGGAAATGTCAGGGAACTCAGGAACACGCTGCATTCCGCCGTGATCCTCTCCCGGGGTCCCGTCATCGAGGAGAGGGATCTTCCCCTCGACAGCGGCGGCTCGGCGGTACGGGAGCATCTCCGCATCCCGGTGGGCATCCCGGTCGAGGAGGCGGAGCGACGCCTCATCCTTCGGACCCTCTCGTCCATGGGCGGCAACAAGTCGCAGGCGGCGGGGGTCCTGGGGATCAGCCTCAAGACGCTCTACAATCGACTCCATGCGTACGGCGAGATGGCACCCCCAACCGAGGTTCAGCGTGGGCTGGCGTGATCATGTGCCCGGCGACTTCGAAGGGGATCCATGCGAAGGGCCCTGATCTTCGTGTCCGAGGCGGGGGCTCGGGAGACCCTCACGGGTGCCCTCGAGGAGGATGGACTCGAGATCGTGGTCGCATCGAGTCTGGATGAAGTCCACGAGGAACTCGAGAAGGGAGGCGCCCTCCTCCTGGTCCTGGACGCCTGTCCGGAAGACGGAGACCTGACGGACCTCCTGGGCCCCGGGCGCGCCGCCGGCATCGAGGCGACCATCCTCGTGGACTCCACCCCCCCCATCTCCCCCGAGACCCCGCTGGGCAGGGCGGGGGTCTCCGCCTTCCTGGCCACCCCGCTCGATCTTTCGGGACTTCGCGCCTTCCTGGCTCGGACGGCACCCCTGTCAGCCCAGATCTCCGACCCCGAGGAGAGCCGCTTCGGGCTTCTCGTCGGGAATGCACCTCCGATGCGTTCGCTCTATTCCATCATGCGGCGCGTGGGTCCGAGCCGGGCCAACGTGCTCATCTCGGGGGAGAGCGGGAGCGGGAAGGAACTGGTGGCCAGGACCCTTCACGACCTCAGCCCACGTCGGAAGAAGCCCTTTCTCCCCGTGAACTGCGGCGCCCTCACCGCCACCCTGATGGAGAGCGAACTGTTCGGGCATGAGCGGGGGAGCTTTACCGGCGCGGACCGGCGGCATCGGGGCTACTTCGAGCGGGCAGATGGCGGAACGCTCTTCCTGGACGAGATCACCGAGATGCCTGCGGAACTGCAGGTCAAGCTCCTCCGGGTCCTGGAGTCCGGTCTTGTCACGGGAGTGGGGAGGGAAGAACCCGTTGCGGTGGACGTGCGGGTCGTGGCCGCAACGAACCGGGACCCGGCGGCAGCCGTATCGGAGGGGAAGCTGCGGGAAGACCTCTACTACCGTCTGAGAGTCCTCCAGATCGAGGTACCCCCGCTACGCGACCGTCTCGAGGACCTGCCCCTCCTTGTGGACTGGTTTCTCAGGGAGATCGGGGAGCGGGAGGGGAGGCAGAAGCACCTTGGAGAGGACGTCATGGAGGCGCTGCAGCGTCACCGGTGGCCCGGAAACGTGCGTGAACTGAGAAACGTCCTCTATACCCTGCACCTCATGTCCCCCCACGAGCGGATCCCGGTCTCGGTTCTGCCCGCCGACATCCTCGATGCGGCTTCCGAAGGCGATGCGCGCCCGCAGAGCCGGGCCTCGGAGTCCGGGCGCTCGCTGAAGGAGATCGAGAAGGACCACATCCTCCTGACGCTGGAGGAACTGGACGGCCACAAGCGGAAAGCCTCGGAGGTGCTGGGCATCAGCCTGAAGACCCTCTACAATCGGCTGCACGAGTATGGGGAGATGGGAGTGGAAGACGGCGAATCGGGCTCTTCCTGAATCCCCGGGGATCGATTCGGAACGATTCCCGGCCATCAATCTCCGTAAACTGAAACGTCTGGCGAACCGGCCCCCGGAGCATTGCGGTCCCTCCGGGGCGCGCTTTCGGGAGAAGCTTGCAGGAATTACAGGTGAGGAGACGAAAATTCCCTCTGCTTCCGTCGCCAGGCCGGTGACACCGGATGCCGCGACTCCGGCGGTTTCGTGGCTGAATCCTCGCAAACCCCTCCCGATCAAGGCCTTTCGCGTTTCCGGAAGGCCCCGGGGGAGGGTTTCTGGCCGGGATCCGGCATGGCGTTTGCTTCTCTTGTAGGGCCAACACCAAACCTCACACGAGGAGGAGCATCAATCATGAGACGCACAGCGCTATCAATACTCGCTCTGACGGTTGTCGCGGTTGCAGGCTGCGAACGGGAAGATGATCGGGCCTGGACGGATGACGACGACGCCGTCGCCCAGGAACCCACGCCGGAGATGAGGGCACAGTTCACTGCCCTCCGGTCGGAGGTGGACTCGGTCGTTGGTCATCTCCGCAGCGAGGTGGAGACCCGGCAGCAGGGCGTGACCGGAGACACCCTCGATGCCTGGACGGACACCTACGCCAGGGTCGCGGAACGCCGCGGGGACCTGCTGGTGAAGCTGGATGACCTCGATCGGGCTTCGGTCGACGAGGCTCGCAGCATCCGCAACGATGTGGCGAACGAACTCGCCGAACTCGAGGCCGACGTGGTCCGTCAGAAGCTTCGGTACGGGGGGGACAGGGCTACGCCTGAAGCCGTCGAGGAGCACCTTGTGCGCCTCGAACAGAATCTCGATTCCATCGAGGCCCGCTCCCGCGCCATCCACGGGGGCACCGCAGCCCAGACCGGGCAGCAGGGAGTCGACAGGACCCAGGACGCGAGAGCCATGGGCGGCGTCGACGCGCAGACGGGGCAGCAGACCCGGGACCGGGACATGGGCACGGACGTCCAGCGCCAGCCCGGAGCCACGGATGCCCAGGCTCAGGACACGCGGACGGGCACCGGCACCTGGGGTGACGGTGACCGCCACGATCACGTTCCGGACATGGACGAGATCCGGAACCTCCGTGAAGACATTCAGGAGACCCGCCGCGACGTTGCCGAGCTCCGCACGGCCACGGCCGACGACCGCAGGGATCGCATGGACAACATCAGCGACCAGGTCGCCGACCTGACCCGCGAAGTGCGCAAGCACTGGTACAACGTGAGGTACAGCTTCACGGGGACCGGCACGACGGGTCAGATGGACCGGCAGCGGATGGACGACGACACGCAGTACTGAGCGTCGCCCCGCAGGAAGGATGTGACGAAGTGAGGGGGTAGCGGGGGTGGGCCGGCTGGACCGGGCCCACCCCCGCTGCCCCTTTCTTCATGCCGGTCAGTTCGGCAGCGTGGTGTCACGGGGCCGGAGCCTCAGGACTTCGCCGTCCTCGTGCTCGGTGATCACCCAGATCGACCCGTCCTCGGCCACGCGGACATTCCGGATCCGACGATCCAGTTCCGTCGCGAGCCGGCCGGCCTCGGTCACCTCTGCCTCGCCCGTGATCCGGAGCAGGTGCACGGCCCGGGTCACGAGCCCCCCGGTGAGAAGGTGGCCGTCCCACTCCGGAAAGGCCGCACCGCGGTAGATGACGAGTCCGGACGGCGCCACCGTCTCGTCGAAGACGTGGGCAGCCTCGGCCACCTCCGAAGGACGCTCCTCGTACCCCAGCGGGGCCCCGGAGTAATCCTTGCCCTCGGTGTAGAGAGGCCAGCCGTAGTTCGCCCCTCGCTCGACCCGATAGACGCCGTCTCCCCGCTGGGGACCATGGTCCACGATCCACAGCTGTCCGGTGGCGGCATCCGTGGTCATGCCCTGCGGGTTGCGGTGGCCCCAGGACCAGAGGTAGGGATCCTCCTCGTCGCTCCCCGCGAAGGGGTTGCCCGGGGCGGGCTCACCATCTTCGGTCATCCGCAGGATCGCCCCGGCCTGGTCCTCGAGGTCCTGGGCTCTCTCGAGATTTCTGCGGTCCCCGATCGAAAGGAAAAGGTGCGTCCCCCCGGGCTCGAAGGCCAGGCTTCCCCCGAAATGGAGACCGCTCGAATCCTGGTCGTCCTCCTTCATGACGAAGATCTCCTCCACGTCTTCCAGGCGAGGCTCCCCGCCCGCCTCTTCCACCAGCCGACCCCGGATGACGGTCAGGGCCGCCCCTCGGGGAGTGGGTGCCGAGAGGCTGAGGTAGACCCACCGGTTCTGCTCGAACTCCGGGTGCAGCCGCACGTCGAAGAGCCCGGCCTGGCTGCGGCCGGTCTCGCCTTCATAGCGGAAGATCTCCGGCACACCATCAAGGGGCCCGGAGAGTTCGCCCTCCGCACCTCCCAGGCGCAGGGTACCCGGGTTGCGTTCCGTGACGAGAAATCGCCCATCGGGAAGGAGCGCGAGCCCCCAGGGATGCTCGAGTCCCACGGCAATGGTATCGACGCGCACCTCGAACGCTGCCTCCCCCGCCTGGCCAGGGACCTGTCCGGTCGCTTCCCCCGGGGAGGCCGGAAGCAGGAGCAGCAGGGTTGTCAGCGAGACGGCCGGGAGCCGGCCGGACGAGGATCTGAAAGGCTTCATTGGCATGGTTGTTCCTCCATTTCATGTGAGGGGTGGTGATGTCGCCTTCGTATTCGCAAGTGACGTGCCCCCGACGACAGAAAGGGCCCCTCCCCGAGTGTCGGGGAGGGGCCCTGAAGGAAGGTTCTCGCCCGGTGACGCCCACGGCGCGTCAGCGCCGCGGGCTCACCGGGACCGGGTTACCTGGGAATGCTGACCCCGACGAGGAAGCGGTGGTCACGGTAGAGCTGCAGACCCTGGTGCTCGATGAACATCCGGGTGCGCCGACCGTCGGCATGGAGCCCGACGTCGAACTGGAGGCCGTAGCCGGCGTTCACCGACAGCAGCCGCTGGTTCGTCAGCGCGACCCCGAGCTGACCATAGGGGGTGTAGTTGCGGTCGCCGCCCAGATCCCAGCCGTACCGGCCGTTCACGCCGAGCAGGAGCGAGGTACCTCCCTCGCCGAACCCGAAGGCGACTTCGGGCACAACCTGAAGGGGTCCGAGGCGGGCAGATTCCATCTCTCCCCGGAGACCCAGGAGGAACTGGACGTCTTCGTGAGCCTGGAGTCCGGTGTAGGGCTCCGTGGAACCGAAGCTCCACCGCATCTCCTCGGTCTCGACCGGATCAACAACACCGGGGCGGGGCTGCACGCCGGGCTGGATGCCCATGGCGCGCAGTTCCTGTCGGACCGCATCGCGAACGAGATTCGGAAGACGCTGCTCAAGGGTCCGCATGTCGCCGGCGCGGCGGGCCACCGCCTGTGCCACGGCCTCTTCGAGCCGCTCCTGGTCGACGGCGGTCATGCCCCGTACGACACCGGTCTCGACGGCGTAGGCCTCGCCGTAGCGAAGAATGACCTCACCGACCTCGGGCACAGGGATCACCATGGTGCGCTGACCCGGGTCCGTTCCGACGACGGTCCGCCGCTCGGGAACGTCCTGTCCGGCGCGGAGGCGACGATTCTCATCGAGAAGTCGATCGATCTCCCGGCGCGTCTCGGCCTGACGACGGGCTTCATCGTCCCGGTAGCGATCCATGTCCCGGTCCCGTGCACGGGGGCTTGCACCCACCGTCAGGGCCAGGCCCACGCTGTACTGCCAGTTCGAAACGAGATCATCCGGATCCGTGATGTCCTCGATGTCGGCACCCGGAGTCATCAGGAGATTCCTGGCACCGATCTCGAAGTTGGCGAAGTCGCCGAGCCCGAAGGCGAGACCTCCGCCCAGGGTGAGGTGATCCAGGTCATCGGGGCGCGAGCCCTCGATGTCGAGGAAGTCGTCGGTAAAGCGGATCCGGCCTGCACCTGCGATCAGGAAGGGGGAGAGCCCGGGTCCCGTGTTCAGCGCGAAACGAGCCTCGGCTCCGTATCCTGACACATCCTGGAACTCGGAGAAGTCATCGTCGACCCCTCTCCAGTAGGAGGCCCGAAGACCCACGTTCTGGTTGAAGTCCACGCCGGCGCGGACGCCTACGCCGTCCTGGCGCTCCAGACCGAATTCGTCGGCGAACTTCGTCCGGACCACGAACGGCTCGACCGCGATGCCCGGAACGATGCCGCGGAGGCGATCGTCGTACCCGGTACCGAGGGGAATGCGGACGCCGGCCCCATAGACCCAGGAATCCACCAGGCCATCGTCGGGGAATGCGTCATCGGAAACTGCGCCGGCAACGAACGGGCTCGAGAGCCGGGTCGTCCAGTTCTCGGCCGTCACCTCGGCGCCGATCCCTCCCCCACCGAGGCCGAACCGGAGACCACCCCCGTAGCGGAGGACAATCCGATCCGTGCGTTCTCCGCCGTCGGGGCGGATGCGGATGACGCCACCACCTCCCTTGATGAAGGGGACCAGCGGGCCCCTCCCGAGGTTGACCATCGCGTCCACGCCACCGGTCTGCAGGTCCCAGATCGAGGGCTCACCGGCGTCGGGGGTGAGGCCGTCGCGGGGGCCGATTCCGTCTTCCCAGGCATAGAACGGCTGCAGCGAGAAATACGGGCCGAAGTCGAGCGAGGCGCGAACGCCGTAAAGGCGCACCCTGTCGAACCCGAAGGCATCGTCCCAGCGGATCTCCTGGTACGTGGGGATAACCGAATAGGATACGTCCTGGGCACGGACGTCTGCTGGAGTGAAGAGCACCAGCCCCATCAGCATCGTCAGACCAAGAGTCGTGACTCTTGTAAGAATTCTCATGTTCACACCCTTAATTGAGTTTGTGGTCGGAACGCCCATTCAACCGACGAGCCGACCGGTTGTTCCGCCGGTCCGGTGCCGGCGCCACGGTCGCAGAAACCATACAGCGGAATCACATGCAAGAACGGTTCCCTTCTTGAAGGGACCCGGGAAGGGACCCGGCTGCTCGGGGCCTCCGCGGGCGGCCGGGGGTTGACGTGAAACGCTGCGTGGGGCATCCTGACCCGGTTTCCCACCCCCACGGGGCGTCCGGCCCCGTGCTCCCAGCTATCTGGAGGCGTTTCATGATCCGACTTCCCCTGGCCGCACCCCGGCAGTCCGGCCCCGGACCTTCGTCCCGGCGGGAACTGGCGTTCGGCCGCTGCGCCCGAGCTGCAGGCACGCGATGCTCCCGGACCGGTACCGGCGTCCTCCTGGCGGTGGTTCTGGGCGCATGCGGGGCTCCGGCCGATGAGGGGGGGATCCGCGCCGCCGGCACCGGTGCTTCCGATCTCGAGCACTTCGAGGTGGGCGAACTGGCTCGCACGGCACAGCGGGAGAACCGGGTGTCGGAGTTCGGGGATGGGCTGCTGGACGACATCGGGGCGCGCCTGTCGGGCCTTCCGTCGGGCGAGGCGGCCCAGGACTGGGTGGAGGCGCGCTTCCGGGAATTCGGGCTGGACCGGGTGCACCAGGAACCCTTCGACCTGCTGGCCTGGGATCGGGAGCGAGCGGAGTTCACCGTGGTGGAGTCGGCATCCGGCCTGGAGGGGCGTCTCGGCATTCTCTCTCTCGGACACGTGGGGAGTCACGAGGTGGAGGGGCCTCTTCTCGATGCCGGGTTCGGTACCGCCGAGGAGATCCGTGAGCTCGGTGACGCGGTGCGGGGAACGGTGGTCATGGTCGACGTGAGTTCGCCCCCGGGCTACGGGAGAGGGGTGCATCGGACCGAGAAGGTCACCCTCGCGACCGAGGCGGGCGCCATCGGCTTCCTCCAGGTGAACAACCGGGAGGGCGACCTGGTCCCCATCGGCGTCGCCACGATGGGCGACGTTCCCACCGAGATCCCCGCGGTGGCCGCCGATCTCGCCACCGGTACACGCCTCCGCGAGGCCCTCGACGCCGGTCCGGTGAGGGTTCGGCTCGAGGTGGAGAACTGGATGGAGCGGACGACGGCGTCGAACGTCCTCGGGGAGATCCGCGGCGAAACGGACGAGGTCATCGTCATCGGCGCCCACCTGGACTCCTGGGACCTCGCCCAGGGGGCCGTGGACAACGGGTCGGGCTCCATGGCGGTCCTCGACCTTGCCCGCGCCCTGGCGGCGCACGTCGAGCGGACCGGTGAACGCCCCGGGAGAACGATCCGCTTCGCCCTCTGGATGGGAGAGGAACTCGGACTCTACGGATCCCGGGCCTACGTGGAGGCACGCCTCGCCGATGGCACCCTCGACCGGCACGTGGCCACGCTGAACCTCGACGTGGTGGGTGCCCCCGTCGGTCTCGGGGCCATGGGCCGATCCGAGGGGAATACGCTCCTGGCCTCGATCCGGGATGTGCTGATCGATGCCGGGTTCCCCCTCGAGGAGGAGCTTTCCGAGGGCGGCGGCCTCTACTCCGACCACCAGCCGTTCCTCACGAGGGGTGTGCCGGTCGTGACAGTCCGGAGTCGGCAGCGGCCCGAAGCGGCCGGGGTATCGCACACCACGGCGGATCTTCGGTCCGTCATCGACGAGGAGGGGATTGCGGCGACGGCGGCGGTTTCTGCCGCCCTTGTCTGGATCCTCGCCAATGTCGACCCCCTTCCCTACCGCCACTGGTCCGAGGGCGAGATCGGCGAGCGGCTGGAGGCCCTGGGGGTCCGGGATCCGCTGGAGCGCGCCGGGGAGTGGCGCTGGGAGTGATTGCAGGGCCGGCCGCGAGGAGGTCGCCCTAGTCCAGGAGCCGGAGCACGCCACCCACCGTGTAGAAGGACCCCGTCACGACGATCGTGCCCCCCCCGGCCACGAGGGCGCGGGCCCGCTCCATCGCGCGCTCCAGCTCCGGCTCCCCCTCGCAGGAACCCGCCGCTCCGACCTCCGACATCGCCGCCGCCACCGCCACCGGGTCCCAGCGCCGGTCCGGCGGCGCCGTGGGAGGGACGGTGAGGATGAGGTGGTCGACGCCGGAGGCCAGGGCCCGCAGCATCGCATCCACGGGCTTGTCGGCCAGGATCCCCACCACCGCGACCCGCGGACGGGGGGGGGCCAGCTCCCTCAGCGCCTCGACGAGGGACGCCACCCCTTCGAGGTTGTGGGCCACGTCGAGAACCAGGCGGTGCGGGCCCTCCTCCACGAGCTGAAGCCTCCCCGGAACCCTGGCCGAAGCCACCCCCTCCACGACGGCACGCCGGGACGGGATGAGCCGGGGCGGAAGGGCCTCCAGCGCCCGCACCGCCAGCGACACGTTGGTCCGCTGGTGCGCGCCCAGAAGGGGGGTGTGGAGCTCGAGATCCCCCCAGCTTCGGGTCTTCAGGCGCAGGTCCGTGCCGGGGTGGAGCCCGCTGAGCGTGCTTCGTCCCGGGGCCGGTCCCACACGGGCCAGGAGCAGGCCCAGCGAGGCCGCTTCCTCGCCGAGCACGCGCAGGGCCTCGGGGTGGGTCGCGGAGGTGAAGGCCGGCACCCCGGGACGGAAGATCCCCGCCTTCTCCAGGGCGATGGCGGCGTGGCTGTCGCCAAGCATGTCCTGGTGTTCGAGTCCGATGTTGGTCACCGCCGTCAGAATGGGATCCACGATGTTGACGGCGTCCAGTCGCCCCCCGAGCCCCACTTCCAGCACGGCCACGTCCACCTCGGCGCGGGCGAAGGCCGTGAGGGCGAGGGCGGTGGTAGCCTCGAAGAACGAGGGCTGCCGCTTCACGATGGGAGAGCGGAGCTGGTCGGCGACCTCCTCGAGGAAAGTCCCGGAGAGGGGCTCCCCGTCCACCTGGATCCGCTCCCGGAAGTGCACCAGGTGCGGAGAGGTATAGAGGCCCACCCTGCACCCCGAGGCCTGGAGAATGCGGGCCCAGACGTGGGCCACGGATCCTTTCCCGTTGGTTCCCCCCACGACAAGGGCCGGGTAGTCCCGCTGGGGACTCCCCACCGCGGCCATGATCCGCTGCATGCGGTCCAGCCCCCAGAGAACCTTGCCCGGGAGGGGGGGAAAGAGTCGGGCCGCCAGCGGATCTCCCGTCGGCGGCCCGTACCAGCCGTCTGCCCGGGAGCGACCCGGGGGATCGGGGCTCACCCGGTGAACCCGGCCCCGTCGTGCACGAAGAGATGCCGGAGCAGCACCGCAACCTCATCCCTCAGCACCCGCCGGTCCACGACCCGGTCCACCATGCCATGCTCGAGGAGGAACTCGGCGGTCTGGAAGTCGTCGGGGAGTTCCTGCTTGATGGTCTCCTCGATGACGCGGGGCCCGGCGAACCCGATGAGGGCCCCGGGTTCGGCGAGGTTCACGTCGCCGAGCATGGCGAAGGACGCCGTGACACCCCCGGTGGTGGGATGGGTGAGGATGGAGATGAAGGGGAGGCCGGCCTCGTGCAACCGGGCCAGAACCGCCGACGTCTTGGCCATCTGCATCAGGGAATAGATGCCTTCCATCATCCGGGCGCCCCCGGAGGCGGAGACCAGGATCAGGGGTCGCTCCTCTTCCAGCGCGAGCCGACCCAGTCGCGCGATCTTCTCGCCGACCACCGACCCCATGGACCCGCCGATGAAGGAGAAGTCCATGACGCCGAGTGCGACCCCGATGCCCTCCACCGTCGCCCGGCCCGTGACCACCGCATCCCCCCTGCCGCTCTTCGTTTCCGCGGCCCGAAGACGGTCCCGGTAGGGCTTGAGGTCGGTGAACTCGAGCGGGTCGGCGCTCCGGAGTTCGGATTCGGTTTCGTGAAAGCTCCCTTCGTCGCTCAGGAGCCGGATGTAGAGATCGGCCCCGATGCGGAAATGGTAGCCGCATTTCGGGCAGACATGATCGTTCTGGGAGAGTTTCTCCCGGTAGAGGATCTCCCCGCACCCTTCGCACTTGGAGAAGACGTCCGAGGGCAGGTCGCGCCGGTCCTCGGAGGTCAGGGGTTTCTTGGGTTTACGGAACCATGACATGCGCGCTACTCCTCCCGGGCCATTCGAACGGCGAGCCCCGTGAGAGCCCAGCACGTCACGAGAAACGTCCCCCCGTAACTGAGAAAGGGGAGAGGGATACCGGTGATGGGAACGATGCCCACCGTCATGCCCACGTTGATGAAGATGTGGACCAGCCAGACCCCGAAGATACCGAACAGAACCAGACCGGCAAAGGGATCCGCGGTGCGTTCCGCCAGCTGGACGAGCCTGAGGAGGAGGAGACCGAAGACCACGAGGACGAGGGTGGCCCCCACGAACCCCAGTTCCTCCCCGACCACGCTGAAGATGAAGTCGGTGTGCTGCTCCGGCAGGAAGTCCAGGCGTTTCTGGGTTCCCTCGGTGAATCCCTTTCCGAAGAGGCCCCCGCTCCCGATGGCCACCTTCGACTGGATCAGGTTCCAGCCGGCGCCCCGGGGGTCCATGCCCGGATCGAGGAAGACCAGGAGCCGGTTCTTCTGGTAGTCGGCCAGGGAATTCCAGACGGGGAGCGCCACGGTGCCTGCCGCCAGGTTCGCGAGGACGACGGCCGCGGATTCCACGAGGTAGAGGCGAAACCGGAGCAGGTAGACCGCCACCAGCAGGACGATGAAGTAGGCCGACCAGACGCGGGTGTCGAAGGAGAGGATCAGCGCGAACCCCGGGCTCGCCAGCAGCAGCAGGTGGAGGGGGGGCGTGCCGGCCCAGTAGAGCACGGCAAAGAGAACGCCCACGAAGGCCAGCGCGGTCCCCAGGTCGGGCTGGAGGACCACGAGGCCGAGGGGGACCCCCACGACCAGCGACGGGAGCACCAGTTCCCGCAGGCTGGATGGCCCCTCCTCGCGGGAGGAGAGGTAACGGGCAAGCCCGAGGATGGCCGCCAGCTTGGCGACCTCCGACGGCTGGAAACGGATGGGGCCGAGACTGATCCAGCGTCCGACGCTCTCGGCTGGTCCTGCGCCGGTGCCCACCGCGAGGGCCGCTGCAAGGGCCACGAGTCCGACCAGGTACACGGGGAGCGATCCCCACTCGATCCAGCGCCCCGGGATGCGGCTCACGATGGTGAAGCCGACCAGGGCCACACCGAGCCACATGAACTGGCGCTGCCACGCCCGCTCCACCACCGGGCTCGGCACGTTCAGCACGCCGGCCGAGTAGATCATCGCGATACCGAAGAGCGAGAGCGCCAGGGCGATCCCCACCAGCGGGGGGTCGCCGGCCCAGCGACGGAACCAGGTCATGAAGGCCGGCTCATCGGCGGGGTGGGACGCCGGTGCCGGGCTCGGCGGCGGGCTCGGCGCCGGGCTCGGCGCCGGGCTCCCCCGACTGCGAGGGTTCCGGGTCATCGGGACCCGGCCGGGGCTCTGCGGCCATCCGGTTCCAGGCCCAGGGGGTGGGAATGCCCGCGGCCTGGTGCTCGGCCACGGTCTGGATCTCGCTCAGGGGGACCCCGTGTTTCTGGCGGAGGTGAAAGTCCGCAGCCTTGGCGGCGATGGGGGCAGCCATGGAGCTTCCCGACATCCCCTCCTCCACGATGACCACGATGGCGATCTCCATTTCGCCGCCCCAGCTCCCGGCGAGCCCCGCGAACCAGGCGTGAGGTCGATCCGGGTTCCCGCTGTGCTGCGCCGTTCCGGTCTTCCCGATCACCTCCCAGTGTTCCACCTGGGAACGGAACGCCGTTCCCGCCGACATGACCTGCCGCAGTCCTTCCTGGAGGGCGTCCACGCTCTCCGGGGCCAGGTCCAGCTCCCACGCCACCTCCACCTCCGGCGCACCCTCTCCCGTTTCCTGGAAGAGGCGGGGGGCCGGTGCCGAACCTCCCCTTCCCAGGGCGAGGAAGAACTGCGCCATCTTGAGCGGGGTCTGGGCGTTCGGACCCTGCCCGATGACGATGCTCATGACCTCGTTTTCGGCCGGACGGTAGCGGTAGACCCGTTGCCACCAGTCCAGTCCGTCGGGAAAGTCCCCGGCGGTCTCCTGCGGGAGGTCCACGCCGCACGGCTGGTTGAAGCCGATTCGGCTCCCCTCCTCCACCATCCGTTCGAGGCCCACACGGATCCCCATCTGGTAGAAATAGACGTTGCAGGACGCCGCAATCGCGCCGGCGAGGTTCAGGTGGCCGTGCCCCTGGGGGTTCCAGCAGCGGCGGGTGACGCCCTGGAAGCGGTAGGAGCCGTGACAGGGCTCGGGCATGAACTCGCCGGGGGTGATGACACCCTGCTCGAGGGCGATGGCCGCCGAAGCCAGCTTCCAGGTGGATGCAGGGGGATACCGCCCGATGACGGCCCGGTTGTAGAGAGGGAGGGCCGGGTCCTCGTTCAGCGCCTGCCACTTCGCCCTGTCGATGCCCCCCACGAATTCGCCCGGGTCGAAGGAGGGCGCGGAATACAGCGCCAGGACCCCCCCGTCCTCCACGTTCAGCGCGACGACGGCACCCCGCATCCCCGCCGGGAAGATCTCGTGGATGTAGCGCTGCAGTTCCAGGTCCAGGTTCAGGTGAAGGTCATCGCCTGGACGCGCGGGTCTCGCCGCCTGCCCCTGGAAGGAGCCCACGATGCGTCCCACCGCATCCACCTCCGCAAAGCGCACCCCCGCCCTTCCCTGCAGTCGCCCCTCGTACTGCCGCTCGAGGCCGTCCTTTCCGACGATCATCCCCTGTTCGTACCCGGCGAAGCGGGGAGACTCGAGCTCGGCCCCCGAGACCTCGCCCAGGTACCCCATGACGTGGCCCAGGGCCTCCCCGCCGATGTAGCGGCGCCTTGGCCGCATCTCGAGGAAGACCCCGGCGAACTCTGAACGGAGTTCCTCGAGCCGTGCCAGCTCCTCGGTGGAGAGGTTCATCTTGACCAGGAGAGGCTGGCGACGGTTTCGCCGGAAGGTCTCCATGAGGCTCTCCACCCGTTCCTCCGAGAGCCCCAGCACGGGCTGGAGGCGCTCCAGCGACACCGCCACGGAATCCACGGCCGCCGGGAAGAGCGACACGGAATACGAGGGCACGTTGTCGGCGATGATCCTGCCGTAACGGTCGAACAGGGTTCCCCGGGGCGCGGGCACGGGGAGAACGCGGAGCCGGTTCGAATCCGACTGGAGCGCCCACGCCGTGCCACGGACCACCTGGGCCCGGAAGAACGAGCCCACGAGGATCAGGAGGAGGATCCCGAGGACGACGACGGCGCCCGCGGCGCGGGTTCGACGGGAATGGGGGTGGGCAATCTTCATGATCGGAGGCCTGGCGGAGCGGGAACGGTGCGGGGGTTCTGGAACGAGGGCAGCGTCATCGGGACTCCCGGACGAGGGCTCCGGTACCCAGGAGCACGACGACGCCGACCACGGCAACGTAGGCGGCGCCCAGCGGGGCCTCAACCAGCAGGATGTCCCGGGCCGACCCCCGCACCTCCTCTCCGGCGACGATCCAGTGGAGCGCATACCGAAGCCACGACCCGACGAAGAGGTACCCCACGAAGAAGCTCACGGACTCGCCGACGAACAAGTCCCTCGTTCTCGAGCCCGCCACGGCGAGGAGGGTCAGCGTCAGTGCGTTCGCGCCAAAGGCGAGGATCGAGAACGCATCCTCCATGAGCCCGAACAGGAATCCCATGCCCGCCGCACGCGAGGTCCTGAGCTCCCGGGAAACCAGGAGCACGGACAGGGTCAGGAGATCCGGCGCGAGCGCGCCCATGCCGAATCCGACCTGCGCCAGGAAGTGCCCCACGGGAAGCAGCACGACCACCAGCCAGAAGAGGGGACCACGCCTCATGGGGGCGGGTCCGCATCGGTTGCCGGGGGCTCGGGCTCGACGGGCTCGGGATCGGGGAGCGCGTCCCCCTCGAGCGGCTCGGGCGGGGCCGGTGCCCACAGGTGGGCAAGATCCGAGACCGGAAGCCCCTCCTCACCCGTGATCACGAGCACATGGGTGACGCTCCCCACCCGCACGGCCGGCTCCACCCAGTACCCGCGGCGCCAGCCGGCTTCCGTTTCCGCAAGCGACAGCACCGTGCCCACACGGATCCCCCGGGGAAAGACCGCACCCTGCCCGGACGTGACGAGAACAAGGCCGGGCTCGAGACTCGTGTAGAAGGGAATCCCGTCCAGGACCAGGCGGTCCTGTTCCCGGAACGCCCCCGTCCGCGCTTCCACGATGCCGAGGACTTCCCCGTCCAGCGACATGGCCATGACGGCGAAATCGGGGTGCGTCCAGTCCAGCGCCAGCGAACTCCGCGGCCCCACCTCCCGGACCAGCCCCACCAGCCCTTCGGCGGCAACCACCGGGTCGTTCACCGAGACCCCGTGTTCGGAGCCCACGTCCAGCAGGAACATGCTTTCCGAACCCCGCGTGCCCGGTCGGATCGCCGACGCCGAGACGAAGGCGGGGCCTGTCCGCTCCTTCAGTTCCAGCAGCGACCGGAGTCGCGCGTTCTCCGCGCCGAGGGGGGCCTGCGATGCCAGCAGGGCCACGGTGGAGTCGTAGCGGGCCTGGAGCATCTCGATGTCCACCGCCCGGATCCGGGTGCGGTTCAGCGACTCCTGCGTCCAGATGAAGGGCGCAAGCACGGTGGCCCGAAGCCCCGAGGAGATCCCCTGCTGCACCGGGAGGGGAAGAACGAGAAGGATCACCGATGCCAGGACCCACGCCGCCGAGAGCACGAGGTCCCTTCGGCTTCGCTCCTCGCTTCCGTCCACTTCGTAGGGAGGCATGGTCCGGCTGCGGGAGGGAGGAGGAGGGGGTTCAGCTTGTCAGGACGTTCCGATACTTGGTCAGGTCGTCGAGAATCCGCCCGGCACCCCGGACCACGCAGGTGAGGGGCTCCTCGTCGACGTGGATCGGAAGGTTGGTCTCCTGCGTGAGGAGTCGGTCCAGCCCGCGGATCATGGCCCCCCCGCCGGTCATGACGATCCCCCGGTCCACGATGTCCGACGACAGCTCGGGGGGCGTGATCTCCAGCGCCCGCCGCACGGCCTCCACGATGGCCTGGATCGGCTCCTGGATGCACTCCCGGATCTCCTGCGAGTGCACCGTGACCGTCTTCGGGATCCCGCTCACCAGGTCCCGTCCCTTGACCTCCATGGTCCGCTCGTCGCCTTCCTCGGCCCAGGCCGAACCGATCTGGATCTTCACGGCCTCGGCAGTGGGCTCCCCGATGAGGAGGTTGTAGTTCTTCCGCAGGAAGGTCACGATGGCGAGGTCGAGTTCATCCCCGCCTACCCGGATCGAGGTGTTGGACACGATCCCGGAGAGGGCGATGACCGCGATCTCCGTCGTGCCCCCCCCGATGTCGATGACCATGTTCCCGGTGGGGGTCTCGATGGGCAGCCCCACGCCGATGGCCGCCGCAGTGGGCTCGGCCACCATGTAGACGGCCTTGGCACCCGCCGCCATGGCCGACGAACGCACGGCCCGCCGCTCGAGTTCGGTGATCCCGGACGGCACCCCCACGATGACGCGGGGCTTGATCCGGAAGATGCGCTTCGAGGTGACCTGCCTGAGGAAGTGCCGAAGCATCATCTCGGTCACGTCGACGTCGGCGATGACCCCGTCCTTCAGGGGGCGCACCGCCTCGATGTTCTCGGGCGTCCGGCCCAGCATGCGCTTCGCCTCGAGGCCGATCCCGAGGATTCGCTGCGTTCCCCGCTCCACGGCCACAACCGAGGGCTCGTTGAGGACGATCCCCTCGCCCTTCACGTACACCAGCGTATTGGCTGTTCCGAGATCTACGGCGATGTCGTTCACCGGCACCAGGGAACCTGAATTCAACCACTTGGAAAAGGAGGACAATGCAATGCACCCGAGCAGGCCTGAGCGGCGGCGGGAGAAACGTTCATGGCGGGCCGCTCCCGGGGCGAAGTGCACCGGGTACGGATGGGTACCGCGCTGAGCGCACAGCCGCGGGGTCGACGGAGCACATCAGGCCACGGATTGTAAGGATCCTCGGGGGTGAGTGCAAGGCGCGGGGGGCCACTGCACCCCCGTCGCACCCCGGTCATCCTTCTACCGCCCCGTGCTCCCGAATCCGCCCTCTCCCCGTTCACTCCCGGAAAGAGCCTGCGCCGCCTCCACGGCGGGCGTCTCGAAGCGCGCGAAGACGAGTTGCGCGACACGGTCCCCCCGCCGGATCCGGACCCGCTCCCTGCCCAGGTTCAGGAGGGCCACCCTGAGCTCTCCGCGGTAATCCGGATCGATGGTTCCCGGCGCGTTGGGCACGGTCACCGCGTGGCGGAGGGCGAGCCCGGATCTCGGCCGCACCTGCCCCTCGACCCCCGGCGGCAGCTCCATGCGAAGGCCGGTCGCGACGGTTCGGGGCACGCCCGGCTCCAGGTCGAAATCCTCCTCGGCGGAGCGCAGGTCATACCCGGCGGCGCCCGCCGTGGCGCGTTCCGGCAGGGGAAGGTCCGGGTTGGAAGGGAGGCGCTGGAAACGCACGGTGAGAGGGCCGGATGCGGGGGCCGGGGCGTCGTCAGGTGGAGCGTTCATTGCGAGGCGGGAGAGCGTGCGGTGGAAGGTTGGGGTCCGGTGGCCGGGGTGCCGGCGGACCGGTGCCGGGGGATGCGAAGGGCTCGGCGCCCCGGGGGCGCGCGTCCCCGACGCACACGGCCCCGGTCCGGAACGAACTCCGGGCCGGGGCCGCTGGTCCCCCGCGTCGGGTCAGCCCGGGTCAGTCGGCGAGGAAACCGGCCGGATCATTGTACTCCATGCCGAAGGCTTCGGCCACTCCCTCGTACGTCACCTTTCCGCCCACCATGTTCACGCCGGCGAGCAGGGCATTGTCATCGCCGCACGCCTTCTTCCACCCCTTGTTGGCGAGGGTGATGGCGTAGGGCAGCGTGGCGTTCGTCAGCGCCATCGTCGAGGTCCGGGCCACGGCGCCGGGCATGTTCGCCACGGCGTAGTGAATGATTCCGTCCACCTCGTAGATGGGATTCTCGTGCGTGGTCGGGTGAATCGTCTCCACGCATCCACCCTGGTCCACGGCGACGTCAACGATGACGGCTCCGGGCTGCATGAGCTTCAGGTCTTCGCGGGTCACCAGCGACGGCGCCTTCTTGCCGGGGAGGAGCACGCCCCCGATGAGGAGGTCTGCGGTCTTCAGCTGCTCGCGAATGTTGTACGGGTTCGAGTAGAGCAGCTCGACATTCGCCGGCATCACGTCGGAGAGGTACCGCAACCGGGGGAGGGAAAGGTCCAGGATCGTGACCCGCGCCCCGAAACCCGCCGCCATCTTCGCCGCATTCGTTCCGACCACGCCGCCGCCCAGGATGACAACCCGGGCGGGGGGGGTGCCGGGAACGCCGCCCAGCAGGACACCGCGTCCGCCGTAGAAGCGCTCCAGGTACTTGGCGCCTTCGAGAATCGAGAGTCGCCCGGCCACCTCGGACATCGGGGTGAGAAGGGGGAGTTCACCACTGGGCAGCTGCACCGTCTCGTACGCGATGGCCACCGACTTCGAATCCAGGAGGGCCCGGGTCAGCGGCTCGGAGGCGGCAAAGTGGAAGTAGGTGAAGAGGAGCTGGTTCTCGCGGATGTGCTTCCACTCGGGCTCGATGGGCTCCTTCACCTTCATGATCATTTCGGCGGTAGCCCAGACCTCTTCGGCGGAGTTCAGGATCGTGGCGCCGGCCTGAACGTAGAGTTCATCGCCGAACCCGCTCCCTTCTCCCGCACCCTGCTCGACGAAGACCTGGTGCCCGTTCTGGACCAGCGCCTCCGCGCCTCCGGGAACGAGTGCAATCCGGTACTCGTTCGTCTTGATTTCCTTCGGTACGCCGATCCGCATGGCCAGCACTCACCTGTTCCGAGGTTCTTTCCACGGGCGGCTCCGGATCCCGGAAACCGGGCCTCGGGCACCACCGATAATTGTATACCAAACTGCATACCACACTTTCGTGCCGCATGAATCTCGCCCCACCCGCGCGCAGGTCAAGCCCGCATCCCGGGGCCCGGAGGCGGGAAGGTCCCTCAGCCCGGACCGAGACGCAGGATCGCCTGCCGCTCGGGGTTGAAGGAGCGCTCCGCCGCCTCCTTGATGTCGTCGCGGGTCACGGACTCGATGCGCTCCAGGAGCTGGTCCAGCGTCAGCCGAGGCTGATCGTAGAGCGCGAAGCCCGCGAGCCTGAAGAGCCTGGATGCCGTGTTCTCGAGGGAGAGCATGACCTGGCCCTTGACCTGGTCCTTCACCTCGCGGAGCTCGTCGTCGGAGAGGCCCTCGCGCATCACCGTCCCGAACTCCTCCAGGATCGCGTCCACGGCCCGCGCTGCACCCTCGGGGCGGGTCCCCACGTACACCCCCGAGACGCCGGCCCTCGAATAGAAGGACTGAAACGAATAGATCGAGTACGCGAGCCCCATCTCTTCCCGCACCCGCTGAAAGAGACGGGAACTCATCCCTCCGCCGAAGGCGGCGGAAATCAGGCTGAGCGGATACCGCTGGGGATCGGAGCGCGGCGGGGTCCGGCTTCCGAAGACGACATGCGTCTGCGCCGTGTCCCGCTGCACGTGGAGGTCCACAGGCGGCCCGCCGTCGGAATAATCGATGTCGGGCACGGGTGCGACCTCGGTGCCCGGAAGGGCGCCGAACCGCTCGGCAATGGTCTCGACGATCCGCTCGTGCTCCAGGTGACCTGCGGCCGCCACGATGAGCTCCCCCTTCCGGTAGCGTTCCCGGTGGATCCGCTGCAGCGTGTCGGCACCCAGGCCCTCCACCGACTCCCGGGTCCCGAGGATCGAGCGTCCGTAGGGATGCTCCCCCCACATCGCCTCGCCGTGAAGCTCGAAGACCAGGTCGTCGGGCGTGTCATCGACGGTGGCGATCTCCTCGAGAACGACTTCCCGCTCCAGGTCCAGGTCCTCCTGCCGGAGGAGCGGATCCAGGACCAGGTCCGCGAGGACGTCCAGCGCCACCGGAAGGTGTTCGCTCAGGACCCGGGCCTGGTAGGAGGTGTGCTCCCTCGAGGTGAACGCATCGAGCGAGCCCCCCAGCCGCTCCAGCTCCAGCGCGATCTGCCGGGGGGTGCGCCGCTCGGTCCCCTTGAAGACCATGTGTTCGAGCATGTGGCTGGCGCCGGTCTCGGAGAGCGCCTCGTGGGCCGCCCCCTGCCGGATCCAGACTCCGAGCGCCACCGAGCGGACGCCGGGAATGGCCTCCGTCAGGACGCGAATACCATTGGAAAGGAGCGACTCCTCGAGACGCCCGCCTCCGTTTCCAGCGGGCGCCGCTTCCGCAGCACCCCCTCCGGAACGGGGAAACGCCGGGGCGGGGATGACTCCCCCGCCCCGGCGCTCTTCCCGACCGGGAAACGTCGACCTCATCAGTCGGCGCCGACCCCGGCCTCCTCGGCCTCCGTTCCCTCGGCTGCGTCCTCGGCGAGTGCCGCGCGCCGGGAAAGCCGCAGGCGTCCCTTCTCGTCGATGGCCAGCAGCTTCACCCGGGTGATGTCGCCCCGGTTCAGCACGTCCTCGGTCTTCTCGACGCGGTCGTCGGAAAGCTCCGAGATGTGGCAGAGCCCTTCGAGACCCGGAAGGATCTCGATGAAGGCGCCGAAGGTCGTGGTGTTCTTCACCGGGCCCTCGTAGATGCGGCCCACTTCCGGCTCCTGCACGATGGCCTCGATCATCTCCCGGGCGCGCTGGGCGGCCTCGGCGGAGACGGCGGCGATCTTCACCAGCCCCGAGTCGTCGATCTCGATCTTGGCGCCGGACTCGTCCTGGATGGCGCGGATCGTCTTGCCCTTCGGCCCGATGATCTCCCCCAGCTTCTCGGGGTTCACCTTGATCGTGGTGATGCGCGGCGCCCATTCCGAGAGCTCGGCAGCGGGTTCGGACACGGCGGCGTCCATGATGTCCAGGATGTGCAGACGGGCACGGTTGGCCCGCTCCATCGCCGTCTTCATGATCTCGGTGGTGAGGCCGTCGATCTTGATGTCCATCTGGATCGAGGTCACGCCCTGGCGGGTGCCGGCGATCTTGAAGTCCATGTCCCCGAGGGCGTCCTCGATGCCGAGGATGTCGGTGAGGATGGCCACCCGGTCACCGTCCTTGATCAGTCCCATGGCCACGCCGGCGCAGGAGGCCGAAAGCGGCACGCCGGCCGTCATGAGCGCCAGCGAGGCGCCGCACACCGAGGCCATGGACGACGACCCGTTGGACTCGAGAATGTCGGCGACGATGCGGATCGTGTAGGGGAACTCCTCGAAGGCCGGCAGCAGCGGCTGCAGCGCCCGCTCGGCCAGCGCCCCGTGCCCGATCTCCCGCCGCGAGGTGCCGCGAATGGGCTTGGCCTCGCCGGTGCAGAAGGGCGGGAAGTTGTAGTGGAGCATGAAGGACTTCGTGATCTCCTCCGCCGAATCGATGGAGTCGATCCGCTGCTCGTCTCGCGAGGTGCCCAGCGTCGCGGCGACCAGCGCCTGCGTCTGGCCGCGAGTGAAGAGCGCCGATCCATGGGCCCGCGGGACAACCCCGGTCTCGCACGTGATGTCGCGGACCGTGTCCAGGTCCCGTCCGTCGGTCCGGGAGCCGCTGGAGAGGATCTTCTCCCGGAGCGACTTCTTCTCGTAGCTCCGGAGGATGTCACCCACCTGGCGCGAAGCGGTGTCGTAGGCATCGGCGTCCATCTCGCCCTCGAGCTCTTCGCGCACCCACGTCTTCACGGCGCCCAGCGCCTCCATGCGGTCCGCCTTGTCGGCGATGGTCATGGCCTCGTCCATGCGGGCGGAAGCCATCTCCTCGACCCTGGCGGAGAGCTCCTTGTCCGGCGACTGCGGCGTCCACGACATCGCGGGCTGCCGCAGCTCTCCGATGAGCTCCTCCTGGATGTCGATGAGCTGACGGATTCCCTCGTGGGCAACCTCGAGCCCCTGGAGGATCTCGTCCTCCGGGACCTCGACGGCGCCACCCTCGACCATCATCAGCGCGTCACGCGATCCGGCGACGATGATGTCGACGTCCGAGTACTCGAGCTGCTGGAAGGTCGGGTTCAGGATCCAGGTCCCGCGAATGCGGCCAACCCGCACCGACGCGACCATGGTGTCGAAGGGGACCTTGGAGATGTTGAGCGCAACCGACGCCGCCGTCAGCGCCAGCACGTCGGCATCGTTTTCCTGGTCGGCCGAGAGGATCTGGCAGTTGACCTGGGTCTCGTGCATGAATCCTTCGGGAAAGAGCGGCCGGAGGGGCCGATCGATCTGGCGCGCCGAGAGGATTTCCTTCTCGCCCGGGCGCCCCTCACGCTTGAAGAAGCCGCCGGGGATCTTTCCCGCGGCGTAGGACTTCTCCCGGTATTCCACCGTCAGGGGGAAGAACGGAAGGTGGGTCGGGCGATCCTGCACCGTCACGGCGCAGAGGACCTGCGTGTCGCCGTACTGCACCAGGGCGGAGCCCTGGGCGAGGCGAGCCATGCGGCCGGTCTCGATGATGAGGGTGCGGCCTGCGAATTCTTTCTCGATTCGGTGAATCATTCGTTTTCGTTCCGTTTCCAGCAGTGCGTTGGCCTTCGGGAAGGAGGGAACGGTTCCCTCGCCCTTGGACCGGTCAGGGTCTCGCAGCATGCCGGATCCGGGTCGGTGCGACCGCCGGTCCGCCGGATGCCTCCGCAGGGCGGAGGATGCCGGGGTTCCAGCTCGAACCTTCAGGGGTTGGCCGACCGTCACCGGTCAGACAGGCTGCGAAACGGACACGGCGGCCCATGGGGGCCGCCGTGTCGGTGGTGCATGCTGCGTTATTTCCGGAGGCCGAGCTCCTCGAGGAGCGACCGGTACCGGGGCAGGTCCGTCCGCTTCATGTATTCGAGGAGCCTGCGACGGCGTCCGACCATCTTCAGGAGGCCGCGACGGCTGTGGTGATCATGCCGGTGCTTGCCGAAATGATCCCGGAGCTCGTTGATCCGGTGCGTCAGGATGGCGATCTGAACCGGGGCGCTTCCACGGTCGTTCTCGTGGAGCCCGAACTTCTGGATGATCTCACCCTTCGCGTCTTTCGTAATCGTCATTCTTGTACCGCGCCTCCGCAAGAGTCTGTTCTGCAGGGGAAGCCGCCGTGTGTCGGGACTGTATTCCTCCTGAATTCCTAGCCTTCAAGGCTAACGCAACTTTCCGCCTCGATCAAGGACGGCGGTCTGCCGCGAGGATGCGCCGCGCCTCCGTCACATCCAGCTCCATCTGCGCCACCAGGGCTTCCATCGAGCCGAATGGATGGATGGGCCGAAGATGCCGGATGAGATCCACCCGGACCATGTCTCCGTAGAGGTCGCCCTCGAAGTCCATGAGGTGGAGTTCGACGGACGGTGGCGAGCCCTGGAAGGTCGGTCGCGGTCCCACGTGCAGGGCCCCGGGATACGTTCCGGACCGGAGGACGCCGCGCGCCGCGTACACCCCCGGGGGAGGCAGCAGCTTGTCCGAGCTCTCGATCTGGAGATTCGCGGTGGGGAACCCCAGCGCCCTCCCCCGCCCTTCACCCCGGACCACGACCCCCCGAAAGGCGTAGGCGCGCCCGAGCGCTTCCCGGGCCTCCTCGAGGCGACCTTCCGAAATGGCCGTGCGGATGCGCGTCGACGAGATCGCTTCCCCCCGCAGACCCACCGGGCCCACGACGTCCACCTCGAACCCCAGGTCCCGGCCGATCTCGCGAAGCGTGTCCGCGTCGCCGGAGCGCCCGCGCCCGAACCCGTGGTCGTACCCGATCACCAGTTCCCCCACCCCGATCCGCTTGACCAGGACCTCCTCCACGAAGGTCCTCGGGGAGAGCCGCGAGATCCGCGGGGTGAACTCCACGAAGACGGCCCAGTCCAGCCCGCTCTGGGCGAGAATCTCCTTCTTCTCCATCGGAGTCGTCAGGAGCAGGGGGGCGACCTCGGGGCGTACGATGCGCAGCGGATGGGGATGAAAGGTGACGAGGACGGCGCGCCTCCCGGTGGCGCGGGCCCGCGCCCCGATCTCGTCGAGCACGGCCCGGTGCCCCCGGTGGACCCCGTCGAAGGTGCCCACCGTGACGACGCTTCCCCCCGGCTCCCTGGGGATGCCCGGAGGACCGCAGAACTCGATGCCGGGAGGGCCGGGCTCCGGGTTCACACCTCGTCCTCGAGGGGAAGGATCTTTCTCGGCCGGAGCCGGTCTCCCTCCATCGTTCCGACGCCCACCAGGAGAGATCCCCGGACAATGGCATGCACGACGCCTCCTCCGTCCAGGTCTCCCCCCGCAACCGCTTCCGCCATGCTCGTCGCCCTTCCTTCCGCCGCGACGTCCGCATCCTCGCCGGGGAGTTCGACCCGCTGCCCCATGCGGAGGCGTCGCTCCATGTCGTCATCGATTTCCATCACCGGAAGGTGCCGGACGGCCTCCATGGGAGAGAGGAGATGCTCGCTCACGTCGGCGCGGGCAGCCAGGTCGTCCCCGGGGAGGGCCTCGTCGACCTGGAACGGTCCGATGGAGGTGCGCCGGAGTGACGTCAGGTGCGCGCCGCATCCCAGCGACTCTCCGAGGTCCCGCGCGATGGCGCGAATGTACGTTCCCGTGCCGCACCGCACCCTGAAACGGACGCTGGGTAGCTCGAAGGACAGGAGCTCGACCTCGTGGATCATGACGGGCACGGCGGCGAGGTCCACGGATTCCCCGCGGCGCGCCTTCCTGTGGGCCGCCTCCCCGTGAACCTTCTTGGCCGAGAAGACGGGAGGTTGCTGGAGCCGGTTCCCGAGCTGGGATTCGAGGGCCCGGGTCACGGCTGCCTCGTCCACCTGTTCCCACCGGGGGGACCGGGCAACGACCTCGCCGTCCAGATCGTCGGAGTCCGTCGTGACCCCGAGCAGCGCCTCTGCCTCGTAACACTTGTCGAGATCGTGGAGGTACTCGACCAGGCGGGTCGTGCTTCCCACACAAACGAGGAGCAGGCCGGAGGCGAAGGGATCCAGCGTGCCGGCATGACCCACCCGCCGGATGCCGAGCGCCCTGCGGACCTGCGCGACGATGTCGTGGGAGGTGGGACCCGCCGGCTTGTCCACCGGCAGAAGACCGGTCACGGGCCCTGCTCCCCTCCCGAGGCGCCGGGTCGGCTCTCCTCCGCCTCGTCGGAGGCCTCGTCGGAGGTCTCGTCGCCGATTTCGTCACCGGCATCGTCGGCACCGGCATCGTCGGCACCGTTGTCGTCGGCACCGTTGTCGTCGGCGTCACCGGCATCATCGTCGTCGGCGTCGGCGTCGTCGTAATCCCGGGACTCGTGCGGCAGCACCTCGGCCAGGAGCGCGTGGATGCGTGCCGCGTGCTCCACCGATCGGTCGATCTGGAACCGGAGTTCCGGGACGCGGCGCACCGTGAGGGTACCGCTCAGTTCCCGCCGGATGTAGGCGGCCGCCGCCATCAGCCCCTGCATCAGATCCTCGGCCGCCGTCTCGCTCTCGATGGAGGGATCGGGCCGCACGTGGATGCGGGCCATCCAGAGGTCGGGAGTCACTTCCACCCCGGTGACCGTGGGCACGCCGACCCGCGGGTCGCGGACCTGGGTGCGGAGGATACTCGTGATCTCGCGGCGGAACTGCTCGTTCAGCCGTGCGATGCGCTTGCCTGCCATAGATCTATCGCTCCTCGCGAGTCCGCCGGATCACCAGGGCCCGCCCGTTCTCGTCGACGAATCGCTCGAGCTTTCCGGCCAGGGATTCGGCCGTTCGCCCGTCGGAGGTCACGAAGGCTGCCGTGAGTTCGCAGCGGTCGTGGACATCCTGGAGTCCTGTCTCCGACACGGAGACGTTGAATCGGTTTCGCAGCCGGTCCCGGATGGACCGCACCACGGTTCGCTTTTCCTTGAGGGACCGGCACCCGGGGATGTGGAGTTCCCAGGTCAGGACGATGACGGTCACGCCTGGACCCTCCGCCGGAATGCACGCTGCACGGGCGGACGCCGAACGGCCACCAGGGTCAGCCCTTCTCCCGCCCGGCGGCTTCGGACCCGGCCAGGGTACGGGCGAACTCCTCGACGGTGTAGCACTCGATGACGTCGCCGACCTTCACGTCGTTGAAGTTCGTGATGCCGATTCCGCACTCGAAGCCTTCGCGGACTTCCTTCACGTCGTCCTTGAAGCGCTTGAGCGAGGCGAACTCGCCGGTGTAGACCACGATCCCGTCGCGAATGACCCTGGCGCGGGCCTTCCGGTCCATGATCCCGTCGGTGACGTAGCAGCCGGCCACCGTCCCGACACGGGTGATCTTGAAGACGTCCCGGACCTCGGCAGTCCCGAGAATCCGCTCCCGCTCCTCCGGCGAAAGCATGCCCTCGAGCGCCATGCGGACCTCGTCCACCGCCTCGTAGATGACCTCGTAGAGGCGGATGTCCACGCCGGCCGACTCGGCCAGGTTCCTGGCGTTCGCATCGGGGCGGACGCGGAAGCCGATGATGACTGCCTTGGCCGTCTCGGCCAGCAGCACATCGGACTCGTTGATGGCTCCCACCGCGCGGTGCACGATCTCGACGCGCACCTCGCTGGTGGAGAGCTGCTCCAGGGAGTCCGCCACGGCCTGGATGGATCCGTCCACGTCGGCCTTCACGATGAGGGGCAGCACGCTGACCTCGCCGCGACCCATGAAGTGCGCGAAATCCCCAAGCTTCAGGCCGCGGTCCTTGATGCGGAGCTGCTTCTCCCGCTCGAGGCGCTGCCTCGTGGTGGAGATCTCCGCCGCCCGGTCCGACTCCATGGCCAGAAGGGTGTCTCCGGCCTGCGGCACCCCGTTGGAGCCCAGGAGCTGCACGGGCACGCCGGGCCCTGCCGACGTCACGGGACGACCCCGCTCGTCGAGGAGGGCGCGAACCCGTCCGTCGAACTTGCCGCACACGAAGGAATCCCCGACCCGGAGGGTTCCCTTCTGCACGAGGATCGTGGCCACGGCGCCCTTTCCGATGTCGAGCTTGGACTCGATGACGGTGCCCTGCGCCGAGCGATCCGGGTTTGCCTGGAGCTCCAGGATCTCGGCCTGGAGAAGGATCTTCTCCAGCAGTTCGTCGATCCCCTGCCCGGTCTTGGCCGAAACCTCCGCGTAGAGGACGTCGCCTCCGAAGTCCTCCACCACCACCTTGTGCTGGAGGAGTTCCCGCTTGACCCGGTCCGGGTCGGCCGCCGGCAGGTCGACCTTGTTGATGGCCACGACCAGGGGCACACCCGCGTTCCGGGCATGGGAGATGGCCTCGATGGTCTGGGGCATGACGGAGTCGTCGGCCGCGACCATGAGCACGACGATGTCCGTGACGTCGGCGCCTCGGGCCCGCATGGCGGTGAACGCGGCGTGTCCCGGCGTATCGAGGAAGGAGACGGCCCTGCCGTCATCCAGTTCGACGTGGTAGGCACCGATGTGCTGCGTGATGCCGCCGGACTCGCCGGCCACGACGTTCGTCTTCCGGATGGAGTCCAGGAGGAGCGTCTTTCCGTGGTCCACGTGTCCCATGACCGTGACCACCGGCGGGCGCGGACGCAGCGTCTCAGGATCATCCGCCACCTCCTCCTCCTCGGCCTCCGCGTACTCCTCCTCGCGGACCGCCTTGAAGTTGAACTCGTCCAGGAGAAGCTCGATCTGGTCGAAGTCCAGCCGCTGGTTGATCGTGACCATGAGGCCGAGGTTCTTGAAGGCGGCGCCGACGAGCTGGTTCGACGAGATGTCGATGAGCTCCGAAAGCTCGGCCACCGTCAGGAACTCGTTCACGCGAACCGTCTTGGCTTCCTCTTCCGCCTGGACGCGGACCACCTCGGCCCGCTGCTCCGCTTCCTCTCGCGACGGTGCGCCGGATCCCTTCCGGCGCTTCTTCTTTCCGCCGCCGCCGCCGCCCTTGAGTTCGGCCATGACGCGCTGGATGTTCCCCTGCACCGCGTCCTGGTCGACACCGCCCCTCTTCTTCCCCTTTTTCTTGTCCTTCTTCCGGCCGTCGGCAGTATAGCCGTCGGCCTGGATGCGCACCTGGCCTCCAGGACCTGCACTCGCGGCGGGTGCCGGACGAACCGGCGCCCCCTCGGGCTGGCCTGCCCGGGCGGACTGCAGCTTGATCTTCCGGGCGGGCTTGCCGGAGGCAGCCTCGTCGGAAACCTCCGTGGCGGGAGCCGCGGCCGCCGGCGCTGCCGGCGCTGCCGGCGCTGCCGGCGTGGATGGCGTGGCCGGCGCGGCAGGCGCGTCCGTCGATGCTTCCGTGGAGGCAGGGGCCGGAGTCGCGGCCTCGGCGTCGACGGCGTCGGCAACCCGGGCCCTGGCGGGCGATGCCGCCGGAGCGGCGTCGGCCACCGGCGCCGCTTCGGGAGCGGAGGCGGGCGCATCGCCGTCGCCGGCGGCTCCCTTCGCAGCCGCGGCCGGGGCTTCGGACGTGGCCGGGGCAGCCGGGTCGGTCGCTTCCGGAGATGCGTCGGCGACCGGAGTCTTCCCCCCGTCGTCGGCAGCTGTCCCGGCGGCCTCGGGAGCGGCGGACGTCTCGGTCTCGGCATGCGCCGGTTCCGGACCCTCGTCGGCTACCGTTGCGGCCTCCTCGGCCGCGGGCTCGGGCTCGGGCTCCGAGCGACGGCGACGGCGCCGCGTGGAGGGGCGGGACTCCTCGATGGCCGACTGGATGGCCGCCGAAGAATCCTTCTTCCCGGAGCGAAGCTCGCGCTCCACCCGGGTACGGACGATCGCCGCGTCGGCCTCGCTCACCCGGTCGCTACCCACGCGCGCCACGATACCCAGCGCGCGGAGAAGCCCGAGAAGCTCGTCCGTCGTTACCCCGATCTCGTCTGCCAGCTCAACAACCCGCATCAGTTCCCGATTCCTCCTGCCCGAGCTTCGCATCTTCCCGTCGATGGGGAAGGACTCTGCCCAGTGTTTCCGCAAATGAGGGCGCGCTCACGGCAACTACCGCGAGCGGCCCGGAACCTACCGCCGCCCCGAGGGCGACTCGATCCGGTGCCCACCGAATCGGCAGGGGGTGATGCCTGAGCACCCCCTCAACCTTGCCGAGCTGCCCGGGGGCAGCGTCGGCAGCAAAGATCACGAGATGAGCCCGCCCCGCCTTCACCGCGGCCCGGACCAGGTCGGTCCCGGACACAACGGCGCCGGCGCGTCGGGCCAGCCCGAGCATCCCCAGTCCGTCAGGGACGGTCGGCTTCCGGCTCGTCACCTTCTTCGTCTTCAGCGGCCCCACCGGAGCCGACAACCGCTCCGGCCTCGTCCTCCCCCTCGGGGGTGGCGGTGGCGTCCTCGCCGGGGGCGTCGTCGACCTGTGCCTCCGTCGCCTCCGGACCGCCTTCATCCTCCTCCCCTTCCACCACCGTCAGGTCGTCGATGATTCCGACGATCTCGTCCGCTCCTTCCTCGCTCAGCCCTTCCACCTTGAGGAAGTCGGCCTTCTCCAGATCGATGATGTCCAGAAAGGTACGATAGCCAGCGCCTTCAAGTGCCGCCAGACTCCCGTCGGCCAGCTGCAGCTCCGAGAGCGGGAAGTCCGCAGTCTCGAGTGCGTCGCCGGTGGGAACGTCGCCGAAGATCGCGGTGCCGCCACCCTTCTCGAGCCATTCCCGCGAGCCGTAGAGGTCGATCTGCCAGCCGATGAGCTGCGAGGCGAGGCGAACGTTCTGACCGTTTCGACCGATGGCCAGCGAGAGCTGGTCCTCGTCGACGATGGCCGTGATGACCTGCCTGGTCGTGTCGGGAATCACCTTCGACACCCGGGCCGGCGCAAGGGCCCGCCGGGCGAAGGTCTCGGTGTCGGGATGCCAGGGGACGATGTCGATTCGCTCGCCCCCGAGTTCAGACACCACGGCCTGGACCCGGGACCCCTTCAGCCCCACGCACGCACCCACCGGGTCGATGGACTCGTCCCGGGACCAGACGGCGATCTTGGTCCGGCCTCCCACCTCTCGTGCCCGCTCCTTGATCTCGACGATCCCCTGGTAGATCTCGGGGACTTCGAGCTGGAAGAGGGCCTCCACGAACAGGGGATCCGCGCGGGACAGGATGAGGCGGGGCCCCTTCGGCGTCTCCTCGACCTTCTTCAGCACGGCCCGGATGGAGTCGCCCTGGCGGAACCGTTCCCGGGGGTTCTGCTCCTTCCAGGGGATGATCGCCTCGGCGTCACGTGCCCGGTTCAGGATCACCACCATCTTGCCGCGCTCGATCTGCTGGACCTCTCCGGAGAGGAGTTCGCCCACACGGTGCTCGAACTCGTCGCGGATCCGCTGACGTTCGCCCTCGCGCACGCGCTGCACGATCCGCTGCTTCACGGCGGTGACTGCGTTCCAGCCGAACTCGGAGAAATCCACCGGGATCTCCATGACGTCGCCCACCTCGTAGGTGGGGTCGTCCCAGCGGGCCTTCTCGAGGGAGATCTCGGCGGATGCGTCCTCGACCTCTTCCACCACGCGTTTCAGCACCACCATGTCGATGGCGCCCGAGGCGTCGTCGATGGTGATCTCGGGGCGCACGTTGGGCCCGAAGATGCGAGCCAGGCCTGCGGCTATACCGTCCCGGACGAGATCGTTCATCTCGTCCTGGTCGAGGTTCTTCTGTGTCGCCATTTCGCGGATCGCGGCGACGATCTGTCCGGCGTTCGTCATGGTCAGCTTCTCACCCGTTCAGGGAACGCACCTGGAGGCGACAGCCCCGCAGTTGCCCCGTCAATCCTCTTCGTCCCACTCGTACATCAGCTGGGCCCGCACCACGGCACTCCGCGGGAGCGCCAGCGTCGACCCGTCGGCGATGCGGAGTCGGAGTTCGTATCCCTGGTCCGCATCACTTCCCTCTCCTGCCACTCCTTCGAGCACGGCCTCGAACCGGGCGGAATCCATCCCCTCGGGCGCCCGTGCCGCCTTCACCCGCACACCCTGCCCCGTAAAACGCTCGAAGTCCCGGCGACGGATCAGCGGCCGCTCCACCCCGGGCGACGACACCTCGAGGGTGTAGCGCTCCGGCAGGATCGATGCCTCGTCCAGCCAGGACTCCAGTTCCCGGCTCACGCGGACGCAATCGTCCACCGTGATGCCGTCTCCCCTGGTGGATCCCGGCCGGTCCACGCGGAGCCGGAGGATCGGACGGTCATCACCGCCCCCCCACTCCAGTTCCACGAACTCAAAGCCCATGTTCTCGACGCGGGACTCGATCTCCCGATCGACGGCTCCGATCCTGGTGGCCATGAATCCTCCTTTTTACTCGCTCCGCATCCCGGGACACTGGAGTAAAAAAAAGCGGGGGCTGACCGCTCCCCCACTTCCAGAAACACCGCCCCGGGGCGGTATCAGCTCCTTGGAATGATAGCCCGTCGGGCGCGCTCCTTCAAGTCCCTCCCCGGTCCCTGCTCAGTCACGCCGCCGGATGCGGGCGCCGATGGCCTCGAGCCGCTGGTCGATGCGTTCGTACCCTCGCTCGATCTGGCCGATGTTGTGGATCACGCTGTGACCGTGGGCACCCAGCGCCGCGATGAGAAGAGCCATCCCGGCCCGGATGTCGGGGCTCTCCAGCGAGCCGCCACGGAGCTGGGCCGGTCCCACCACCACCGCCCGGTGGGGGTCGCACAGGATGATCTGTGCCCCCATCCCCACGAGCTTGTCGGTGAAGAACATCCGGGATTCGAACATCTTCTCGTGGATCAGCACGGTCCCGCGCGACTGGGTGGCCGTCACCAGTGCGATGGAGGTGAGGTCCGCCGGGAAGGCGGGCCAGGGGCCGTCGTCCACCTTCGGCACGTGGCCGAACGCATCCTGCCGGATCACGCGCTCCCGGTCGCCGTGCACGATCAGGTCGTCGCAATCCACCGTGAACTCGATTCCGAGCCTGCGAAACCCGATGAGGGTCGAGTCCATGTGGGCGAGGGGAGCCTCGGTGATGCGGAGCTCGCTCCCGGTGACGGCGGCAAGCCCGATGAACGACCCGGCCTCCACGTGGTCCGCACCGACGGCGAAGCTGGCACTCCCGAGGCCATCCACCCCCTCGATGGTGAGCGTGTGGGTCCCGATCCCCTCGATCCGGGCGCCCATGGCCACGAGGAGGTTGCACAGGTCCTGCACGTGGGGCTCGGCGGCAGCGTTCCGGAACCGGGTCGTGCCCTGGGCGAGCACGGCGGCCATGACCGCATTCTCGGTTGCGGTGACCGACGGCTCGTCGAAGAAGAGGTCGACGCCGCGAAGCGCATCGGCCTCGATCTCGAAACCGCCCCCCTCCAGGCTGATCCTGGCGCCCAGCGCCTCGAAGGCAAGGAAGTGGGTGTCCAGCCGCCTTCGTCCGATGACGTCGCCACCCGGCGGGGGAAGCGAGACCTTCCCGAAGCGCGCGAGGAGCGGCCCGGCGAGCAGGATGGAGGCTCGAATCCGCTCGGCGAGAACCGGATCAGGCCGCCCGGCGTCCACCCCGGAGGCGTCGATGGTGACCTCGTTGGCTCCGCTCCATGTCACCCGCGCGCCCATGTTCTCGACGAGATCCAGGAGGGTGAGCACATCGCGGATCCGCGGGATGTTGGCGAGCGTCACGGGCGCCGGCGACAGGAGTGCGGCGGCGATGCATGGAAGCGCCGCGTTCTTGTTCCCCGCAGGCCGGATGGACCCGGAGAGGGGGATCCCCCCGTGGACTTCGAAAACGGGCATTCGGTGGTGGCTCTCGGTGGCGAGTCAGGAAGAATGAACCGTTTCAAACGTAGGCCCCGGGTCAGGTTCGTACAATGCGGGATCATGTAACGGCTCGGTCCCCCCGGGCCCCTCGGATCCCCACGGCTGGAACCTTGAGGGGGTACCCCGTTACTGTTAGGGCATGACTTCCTTCCCTGCCATTTCCGCCATGGCCCTGGGTCAGGTCGCCGTCGCCGCCGATACCGTGGTGACGGTGAGGGCCCGGGATGCCTACGATCTCGTGTTCGGCCTCGCTGCCGGAACGTTCGTGTTCCTCCTTCTCATCGTCATTCTGGCCCTCCTCTTCATCCTGTTCCAGATCCGGAATGCGATTCGGTCCCTGGACCGAACGCGGGAGAGGTTTCTCGCCGACGAGGCGATGGAGAGCGTCCGGAAGACCGTGGGCCATGTCGAATCCATGGCCAACTCCCTGAGGGCGGAGACCGACCGGGTCTCCGCGTCCGTCGGAAAGGTTTCCGAGCAGGTGACGCTGGCCTCCAGGCGCATGGAGGAACGGATCGAAGAATTCAACGCCCTGATGGAAGTCGTGCAGGAGGAGGCCGAGAATGCCTTCATCGACACGGCATCCTCCGCCCGCGGTGTCCGGCGGAGCCTGGGTGAACTCGGCGAACTCGCCCGCCGAAAGCGGGCTTCTCGCGCTTCCGGTGAAGCACGCGCGGAAGAACGCGAGGCGCGTCGTTACCCGGCGCTGGACCCTGACCCCGCGGCGCTGAGCGCCCCGGAGGAACGGTCTCGGCCTCTGCTCGAAGGCGGGGTCGAGGCGGCAGGATCGCCCCCGGGTGCGGAGGAGCGTCCGCTCTTTCCCCCGGACCCCACCCCAGACCTGGAGCGATGAATCGGTGACCAGAGATTCCCGGGAATTTTCGGCAGCCCTCGTGCTCGGCGCCCTTGGCGGTGCCGCAGTGGCCCTGGCCCTCCGGTCGGGTTCCGGCCGCGGGCGATCCCGCGCCTGGAGCGACCTTCTCGAGGGCGTGGACTGGCGGGGGGCTCTCGCAAGCCTTCGGACCACCGCGGAGCCGGTGGTGGACTCCACCGTCGGCGGGAGCGTCGGATCCGGCATCGGCACCGGACTGGACGCCCTCCGCAAGGCCTCTCACCTGCTCCGGGACCTGAAGGGCCAGGTCGCACCAGGCCGTCGCTGAGCGACCTCCCCCGCATCCTTTCGATGCCTCACCTTCTCGCATCGCTGTTCTGGGCCCTGGGGTGGGCACTCCTGACGCCGGCCGAACTCCTGGCCTGGGGTCCGGCCACCCATGTGGCCATCGGGGAGGCCATCCTCGCCTCGCTCCACCTCCTCCCCCCCGCGGTGCGCACGCTTCTCGAGAAGCACCGGATCCCGTTTCTCTACGGTTCGGTGGCCGCCGACATCTCCTTTGCGAAGAAGTACGCGGCGGCGGGGCGGCATTCCCATCACTGGCACATCGGCGAGGAGATCCTGGCCTCGGCCGACTCGGAGGCGCTTCGGGCCGTGGCCCTGGGCTACCTGTCGCATCTCGCGGCCGACACCATTGCCCACAACGTGTACGTGCCGCGGCGGCTCCTCCTGACCCGGGGCACCGAGGGCGTGGGGCACACGTACTGGGAACATCGGATGGACGTCCAGCTGGGCGAGGCGTTCACCTCCGAAGCCCGGAAGGTGGTCCTCCTGAACGACCACTCGGACGCTGACCGCCTCTTCGACGACGTGCTGTCCCGGACGCTCTTCTCGTTCCAGACGAACCGGAGGATCTTCCGGGGGATGGTGGCCTTCCAGGATGACGCTCGCTGGCACCGGGTCTTTGCGGGGATCCTGAAGCGGTCCCGGTACGACCTGCCCGAGACGGTTCGCGACCAGTACGTGCGACTCGCCTACGAGTACGTCATGGACTACCTGACCCGGGGGGAGGACGCGCTTCCCCGGGCGCTGGATCCCGTCGGCGAGACGAACCTCAAGCTGGCCAAGCAGGTCCGCCGCGAGGCCCTGTCGGGGCGCGGGATTCTCGACCCCGGCGTCCTCGAGGCCCACGCCGACGAGTATTTCCCCCTCCCCGGTGAGCCCCTCCTCTACCTCCCGAAGGCGCAGTCCATCGAGGTGCCCGGACTGCGGAAGCTGGCGCCTCCGGGCGACGAGGGTTCCGGGTAGGGATCGGGGAGCGCGAGGGCCTGTCAGCCTCGGCTGCGGTCACCCGCGGCTGCGGTCAGCCTCGGCCGACGAGTTCCCCGGTCACGGCCGCGGCGGCGACCCGGTGACCCACACGGAAGGTTCCGAACTCGCCGTAGATGGAGGTCACCTCGTCGTAGCGCATCTCGGTGACGAGGGCCTTGAAGTCCAGGGGATCGGCGGCGAAAAGCGTGACCGCCCACTCCCAGTCGTCGAATCCCACCGACCCCGAGATCACCTGCGACACGCGCCCCGCGTACTGGCGCCCGGTCTTTCCATGCTCCGACATGAGCTCGGCCCGCTTCCGCATGGGGAGCGTGTACCAGTTCTGCCCCACGTTCCGGCGCTTGTCCATGGGATAGAAGCAGACGTACGGCATGGTGTCGGGCTGCTCGGGCTTGAGCCGCGCCTGGACGTACCGCTTCTTGCGCTCTTCGGCGAGCTGGGCTTCGACCCGCTCCGTCCATTCGGGGGTGCCGGGCTCCACCCCCTCCTCGCGGGCCTGGGTCAGGAGCGCGTCGGTAACGGCGTAGAGCCCGAGTTCCACCACGGACAGGTAGTCTCCTGCCGGCACGAACTCGAGCCCCAGGGGGCTTCGGACCACGGCCTGCTCGGCCTCCCCCAGCGCCTCGAGGGTGGAGCGGAAGTGGAGGACCAGGTAGTCGGCCTCTCCCCCGACAATGCGGTAGAGCGCGCTCCACCCTTCGGGTCTCTCCGCATCCCCGGCGGATCCATCCCGGATGGCCCCGTCCTCCGCGGACCCACCCCAGGTGGTCAGGAACGCCTGAAGGGACTCGGCACCCGCCTCGAGCTGCGCCTCGGCTCCCTCGTCGCCCCGGGCCCGGGGAAGGATCCGGAAGAACTGGTGCAGCATGAACCACCCGTCGAGTACGAGGGGAGGAAAGGTGTCGGTGCCGTTGGCGGTGGAATCAGTCATGGGGGGCGCGGAAAGGCCTGGTTGGCAGGTGGGGTTCGAATGGGCGCCCCGGAAGCTGACCCGGACGGTCTCGGCGATCAAGGGGCAGGGAGGCGGGGCCACGGCAGCGGGCAGGCGCGAAGGACCCGACGCCCGCGCAACGAAAGAGACCCCGAGGGACGTGCTGTCCCCCGGGGCCTCCTTCACCTGCTGTTACGGGCACATGCTGCCATGCGCTGGTCTGTCGTCAGTTTGCCGGCATCACCCGCACGGTGATGGGATCGGTCTCGCCGTCACTGTGGTCCCCGTGCCAGAGCGAGAAGTAGATGTCCGTGGTCCCGGCCGTTTCCGGGAGAATGTACAGGTGGTCGCAGTGGAAGAGCCCCACGATGTCCCCGGAGGCACGCTGGACCCAATGGAACGGTCCGGTGGGGGAGTCGGGGTGCCGGATGTTCGGCCAGGCGATCACGTTGGTGTTGGCATTCGTCGGGAAATAACGGGCTTCGTCCTCGCTGCAGGTCCGCTCCCGGGGTGGATCGGCGTCACGGGCGACCGTCGAAATGGGGATCTGCTGACCCTGGAGGTCGAAGAAGCGGACGGTGAGCGAAGCCTGGGGGCCTCCCGCACGGAGGGGGATAAGCCCCTGCCCTTCCTCGTCCCTGGGGTTCGGAAGCTCGGTGATCGCGTTTCCGGCCTCGTCCTGCCAGCCGGTGGGCCCGGTCCAGACCGCGAGGATGGCCGACGCCTGCCCGCGCGTCTGGATTTCGACGCGCGAGAAGTCGCTGTGATCGTCTTCGAGGTCGGTGGAACTGTCACAGGCCGCCAGCCCGACCAGCAGGATCGGGAGGGCCAGGAGCGTTGCCCGTCGGAAAGAATTTCCGGGCGCACGTGGTGCAAACGTCATTGTGAAGCCTCCATGGGAGGTGAATGAAGGGGCGCTGCGGTTCGGCGTCCCCGGGGGTTGCGTCAGAAGAAGACGCGGTACGTGAGTTGAAGATTCCGCCCCGGCTGCGGGGCGACGTCCTTGATTCGCGAAAGGTGATCCCGCCAGGTCCGGTCCGTGAGGTTCCGGGCGACGAGGGACACCGAATGCGTGCGTCCGCCCACCGACTGCCTCCAGCCGGCTCCCATGTTCAGGAGCCCGAAGGCGGCGGTGGGGTCCTGCGGGCTCTCGACCGAGTCTCCGATGGAGACCGGGCGAGGAACCCGGTTCTGGGCTGCTGCCCCGTTCACCCCGGCCGATGCCGACCAGGGGCCTCGCTCGTACCGGAGTTCGGCACGGCCGCCCAGGGGCGGAATGTAGGGAAGCGGGTCGCTGTCCTCGCTCCGTGTGGCCCGCGTGTAGCTGGCCGTGAGATCAAGAACCAGGCCACGGCTCATCTCCCACTGCATGCGACCCTCGGCACCCACGAAGAGCGCGTCCTCCCCCCGGGCCTCGTAGACCGGGGTGATCCGGGGGTCCGTCCCATCCCGGATCACCAGCACCGTCTCTCCCGTCTGGGCGTAGTAGATGTAGTCGGCCACACGGTTCGCGTAGACCGCGGTCTCGAGTTCCAGACTCGGGCGGCTTCCCCTCAGGAAGATATCCACGCCGGTGCCCCGCTCGGCGGCAAGGTCCGGAGTGCCGATGTCGAAGGAGAAATCCGCGAGATGCGGTCCGTCGGAGTAGAGTTCCTCGATGGCCGGCGCCCGGAAGGAGTGGGCCACGTTGACTCCAACGGTCCACCCCTCGGAGACGTCGCGGAGAGCGGCAATCGAGCCGGAGAGCCCCGTGAAGTTCCGAGGCGCGACCTCCTTCACGACCTCGCGCTCCCGCGTCGTCACCCGGAGGGGATCCAGGCGGCGGGGCTCGACCCCCCGCCGGTCCAGGCGGAGGCCCAGCTGGAGGCGGTTGAGTCCGAGGGAGAGTTCCTCATAGCCGAAGAGTGCCCAGGTGCGCTCGTCCCCGGCCCGCGTTCCCGGTGACCTTCCGCCCACCGAGAGGGCCCGGTTCTGGAGCTGGAAACCAAAGGCACCGTCCACCCGGAGCGTGCGGTCCTCGTGCTCGTGCAGTTCGTGATCATGACGGGCGATGATGCGACCCTCGGTGCTCGTCTGGTCGAACCTTGCCCCGATGCGCCGCTGGTCGCCGAAGAGCCCCTCGATCTCGTCGTGGAGGTAGTGGACCGCGGATGCGTCCACCTCGACTGCGTCGAAGAACCCCAGGAAAGGACGCAGGTAGGCAGCCCGAAGACGGCCCGTCGTCCGAGCCGTCTCGATCTCGACGCCCCCGGTGTGCCCACCGGGAATCAGCTCCCCGTTGAATTCGCCCGGCACGCCGTACAGGTTCTCGTACCGGCGGGCCGCCACCCCGACGAATCCCCACTCCGGCACCCACGACACCCCCAGGCTCCCGTCCATGGCCGACAGCGCGGTCTTCTCGAGGTCGCCCTCGGGGGTCCGGGTGTCGCCCATCTCGCGCAGGCTTCCCTCGGCCCGGAGCACCAGGGGCCCCGCCGGTGCCACCACGAACCCGCCCACGGCTCCGCCCCGGTTGGCCGACTCCACCTGCGAGCTGAACGACCCCGTCATGCTGGAAGGCATGGACCGCGGAATGTCGTCCCGGATCACGTTCACCACGCCCCCAAGGGCGCTCGGTCCATAGAGAAGGCCGGCGGGTCCGCGCACGACCTCGATGCGCTGAGCCGTTATGGGCTCCACCATGACGCCGTGATCCGAGGCTGTCTGGGAGAGGTCGCCGGTCCGACCGCCGTCCTCGAGCATGAGGACCCGGTCGCCACCCAGCCCCCGGATGGACGGACGGGACGCACCGGGGCCGTTGTACTGCATGTGGAATCCCGGGACGCCGTCGAGGGTCGCGGGGATCGAGCTTGCCAGGCTCCGCTGAAGTTCAATGCCCGACATCGACGTCGTGGGCTGGTAGACCTCGTTGACCCCCCGCGCCCTCCCGGTGGCCGTCACGACGATCCCGGCAAGATGCAGCGCCGTGGGTGTGAGAGTGAACTCCACCACGGCCCGCTCCCCGTCGCGGATCTCAACGTTCTGGACGGAGGGCGCGTACCCGATGTGCTCGGCGCTCACGCTGAGGGGTCGCGCGGGGACCCGCTCGAAAACCGCAACGCCCTGCGCATCGGTCACCCCGCCCCGCTCGATCTGACGGAGCCGGATCATGGCGCCGGCCACCGGCTCTCCGGTTTCGCCATGAACCACGCGGACTTCGAGCACGCCCGTTTCGGCCTGGGGGTCGCCCGACGCCGGCGCGAGAGGCGCGGCAGCTCCGAGGTGCCCCGGGGTGACCACCGCGAGAAGGGCGGCGATCACGAACGCCACCCGCCGCACCCCCGCTACGCGGGGCGCCGGGAGGGCCCGCCGTGCGGGGGAAGAGGTGGATGCGGGGTCGAACGGGTGGAGGTCGTACATGGTGGCACCGACACGGTGAAGCGGATCGTTCAGAGCGTCCCTGGAGGGCCCGTTGTGGACCCGGGGCATGAACCCCTGCTGGGAGCGGAGCGAACTCGACTGCGCGTCAGGTGACCGGCGGACCTCGGAGGCGCGGATTGAGAACTGCCCGATCGGAGACGGCCAGACCCCGGGGAGGGAAGGCCGCTTCGGCCGCACCCTGCACCGGAGCGGGCGGGGGCTTCATCGCCTCGACGCCCGGCAGCGTAAGGAGCCCGCAGGCGAGGCAGTCGGCCCCGTGGTCGTGGGGCGCTTCAGGGCGATCATCCGGGTGGGACTCGCCGGAGTGGGAGTCGTCGCCGGAGTGGGAGTCGCCGCCGGAGTGGGAGTCGCCAGGGTACCCGCCTGATTCGCCCGCTCCATGTCCATCGACGAAGACCCCTCCTGCCATGTCCCAGGCTACGGTGGCGGAGGCTGCCGGCTCGCCCATGCCCTCCGCTTCCAGCATGTGGAGCGGCGCTGCCACGGCGATGGAACCAAGGTACACGAACACAAGCCCGCCCAGCACGCCTTTCGCGAGCACGCCAGGGCGACCCCGGGCGAGGCCCCGGCGGCGCGGCTGCACAGTCGCGGTTCCGGCCCCCCGGGGGGGGCCGCCTCGGTACTGGGATTCCATTCGCATTACCGGAAAACTACACCCCATGTCAAGGCCGGTTCCCGGTCGGATTCCCGCATCCCCGGCCGGCGGCGTGAACCCCCACCCCCAGTTCCTCGCGCACGAGCTCGAGGAAGGACTCGACCACGGGTCGCACGGGTCGCTCCGCGTCCTCCCGCCACGCCATGTCGATACGGGTCTCCACCCCGCCCACCGGCAGGTAGCGCACCCCCTCCCACCCCATCTTCCGGATCGAGGCGGGGACCAGCGTGACGCCCAGCCCGGCTTCGACGAGGCTCACGGTCGTGTAGAGTTCCCGGGACTCCTGCACGACCCGGGGCTCGAAACCCGACGCGCGGCACACGGCCATGACCTGCGCATGGAGCCCCGGCGCCAGCTCCTCCGGGAAGAGCACGAAGGGCTCGTCGGCGAGGGCCCGCACATCCTCCAGGAAGAGGTCGTCCGGGGCCACGCCGCCCCCTTCCCCGCCCGCCAGCGCATGCTCCCGCGACACCGCCACCACCAGCGGCTCCCGCATGACGGTTTCCGTGACCACCCCGGTGGTCTCCGGGGGCTCGCGCACGAACCCCACGTCGATCTCGCCAGCCTTGAGCGCCGCAAGCTGAAGTCCGGTAGGAAGTTCCCGCAGTTCGAGCACCACGTCGGGGTATCGGTCCCTGAAGGCCCGGAGGAGCGAGGGGAGGGTCTGGAACATGACGGAGGATGCGAAGGCCACGGCGAGCCGGCCCGTTTCGCCCCCTGCGGCCCGCCTTGTCGCGTCGAGGACCCCGTCCAGGGTCTGGACGACGCGTTCGGCGCCCTCGAGGAGGACGGCCCCGGCGTCGGTGAGGAGCACCCGGCGGGTGGTCCGGTCGAAGAGGGTGACCCCGAGGAGCTCCTCGAGCCGCCGGATCTGCTGGGAGAGCGGAGGCTGCGCAATGCCGAGGCGCGCAGCGGCTCGACCGAAGTGCAGTTCCTCGGCGACGGCCTGGAAGTACCGGAGGTGGCGCACCTCGACGAGGTGGGGACGGGGCGCGGGTGCGGGGGAGGGGCCGGAGGCGGCGGAGGGGCCGGAGGCGGCGGAGCCCGAGGCCGCGGCATGAGGCTTCAGTGGATTGACATTCACGTCGTATCAATAGCGCCTCGATGATTCATTGAACAGCCGGCTGCGCCGGTGTCGTGGGAGGTGGGAGGTACGGATCACGATCCGGATGCGGCGGGGCGCGCCAGGGTGGCGGGAAGTTGCGCGGCCCGTGCGCTGAATCTGCCAATGGGCGGCCACGGATTCGGCGAGTGGCAGCGCGAGTGCCGAAAACGGTACCCAATCTGCCACTCGCTCCGGAGGTGAAGCGACGAGTGGCAGCAGGAGTGCGCTGAGGGCCCTCGGGCTGCCAATGGCGCTCCGGGAAGGGCTCCATTGGCAATTTCGCGCACTCGGGCCAGCGGGAGAGGCGGGATCACCCCCTCCGATCCCGCTGAAGCCCGCCCGCTGCCCGGTCGCAACCAGAGCGCCGCGTCAGGGTATCGAATGCGGAAAAGCCCGCAGGGGGGCTCAGGAGGCCAGGCAGACAGGCTCGATGGTCTCCGCACCATCAAGACGCCTGGCGTCTCAATAGTGCGTGTCCGATCTATTGGACATCCTGCCGGGACGTGCGTTAGCATCCAAGGGTGAAGGGAAGGAGCGCGCAGGGTGCGCGCACTTGCTCGAGGAACCGCAGGAACCGCAGGAACCGCAGGAACCGCAGGAACCACAGGAACCGCACGACTGCAGGAACCGCCGCACGACGCCACGAGGAAATCCAGGAGGAACCCCATGAGCACCGCCACCGATGTCGCGCCCGAGGCGCAGGTCGACAC
>REBP01000027.1 GCA_007692665.1 Gemmatimonadales bacterium
TCGGCGCTGGCCTCCAAGGCCACCGGGTTCCCCATCGCCCGGGTGGGGGCCAAGCTGGCGGTGGGGTACCGACTCCACGAACTGCCCAACGACATCACGAAGACCACCCCGGCTTCGTTCGAGCCCGTCCTCGACTACGTGGTCACCAAGTTCCCGCGGTTCGCCTTCGAGAAGTTCCGGGACGCCGATCCCACCCTGGGCGTGCAGATGAAGGCCGTGGGCGAAACCATGGCCATCGGCCGCACCTTCAAGGCGGCCTGGCAGAAGGGGATCCGCGGGCTCGAGATCGGCCGCCCCGGCTGGACCGAAGGGAGCACCCTCGAGGCCGATGGCCTCGGGGCCGATGACCCGGAGTCCCTGATCTCGGCGCTCCGGCGCCCCACCGCCGAGCGGGTCTTCCAGCTCAAGCGGGCGATCCGCATGCGCCTCGAGTGGGAGGCTTCCACCGACGCGGCCGGCACCGACCGCGCCGCCTCCCCGGAGCCTCCGTCCATCGAGCGCCTCCACGAGGCGACGCACATCGATCCATGGTTCCTCGACCAGCTCCTCGAGATTGCCGAGATCGAGCTTGCGTACCGGTCCCTTTCCCCGGACGAGGCCCACTCCGAGCCGGAGCTTCGCCGCATGAAGCGCCACGGCTTTTCCGACCACCAGCTGGCGCTCCTTCGCGGCGAGACCGAAGCCGAGGTCCGGCGCAGGCGCCACGCCCTGGGCATTCGCCCGGTGTTCAACGTCGTGGACACCTGCGCCGGCGAGTTCCCCGCCGAGACGCCGTACTACTACTCGTCGTACGAGTCGGAGGACGAGGTCCGACCCTCGGATCGCGAGAAGATCGTGATCCTGGGAAGTGGTCCGAATCGCATCGGCCAGGGGATCGAGTTCGACTACTGCTGCGTGCAGGCCGTCCTGGCTCTCCGCGCCGCCGGGTACGAGACCATCATGATCAATTCGAACCCCGAGACGGTTTCCACCGACTTCGATGTCTCGGACCGTCTCTACTTCGAGCCGCTGACCCTGGAAGACGTGCTGGAGATCCTTCACCGGGAGCAGCCGAAGGGGGTCATCGTGCAGCTCGGTGGCCAGACCCCCCTGAACCTGGCTCGCGGGCTCGAGGCCGAGGGGGTGACGATCCTCGGGACCTCGGTGGACGCCATCGACCGGGCCGAGGACCGGAAGCGGTTCGAGGAGGTGTGCCGGATCGTCGGGGCCCCCGTGCCCGCCAACGGCACCGCCACCTCGCTGGAGGAGGCCCGCGAGGTGGCAGAGCGCATCGGCTACCCGGTGCTCGTGCGTCCGTCGTACGTGCTGGGGGGGCGGGGGATGGAAATCGTCTACGACGAGTCCACCCTCGAGGGCTACTTCGCCCGGGCCATCGAGGCGTCGCCCGATCACCCGGTCCTCATCGACTGCTTCCTGGAGGACGCCTTCGAGGTCGACGTGGACGCCCTCTCCGACGGCACGGATGTCGTCGTCGCGGGCATCATGCAGCACATCGAGGAGGCCGGCGTCCACTCCGGCGACTCCGCATGCGTGCTCCCTCCCTACAAGCTGGGCGAGGCCGAGGCCGCCCGCATCCGGGAACTGACCCGGGCCTTTGCCCTGGAACTCGGCGTGGTGGGCCTCCTGAATGTCCAGTACGCGATCAAGGATGGCGTTGTGCAGGTTCTCGAGGTGAACCCCCGCGCATCCCGCACCGTGCCGTTCGTTTCCAAGGCCACCGGAGTGCCGCTTTCCCGCTCCGCGGCCCGCATCATGGCAGGGGAACGGCTTGCCGACCTGGGGATTCCTGCCGAACCTGCCGTGCCCGGCGTCGCGGTGAAGGAAGCGGTTCTCCCCTTCAACCGCTTCGACGTGGACATCATTCTCGGGCCCGAGATGCGCTCCACCGGCGAGGCCATGGGCTTCGACACGACGCTCGGCATGGCGTACGCCAAGGCCCAGGCATCGGCGGGGAACCACCTTCCCCGGGACGGCGGGACCCTCGTGGTCACCGTGAACGACTCCGACAAGCCTGCGGTCACGCCCCTCCTCCGGCGGTTCGTGGACATGGGCTTCCAGATCCGTGCGACGGGGGGTACCCACGCCTGGCTCCAGGCCCGCGGGATCCCCTCGGAGCTCATCTTCAAGATCAACGAGGGCCGCCCCGATATCGGTGACGCCATCGTGAGTGGCCAGGTGGACCTCCTCGTCAACACGCCGCTGGGAAAGAAGTCCCAGTTCGACGACTACGCCATGCGCAGGGCCGCCATCGCCTTCAAGGTCCCCTACCTGACGACACTTTCGGCCACCGCCGCCGCCTGCGATGCGGTGGAGGCTCTCCGCACGCAGACGCCCATGGTCCGGTCCCTCCAGGAATGGGCGACGATGCGGGGCGTTCCGGCGGCGGGAGCCTCGGAGTGACCGAGCTCCGCCCCGTCACGGGGTTCTACATGCACGCGTCGGCGCCCCTCCACGACACCGGGTGGAGTCACCCCGAGCACCAGGGCCGGCTCCGGACCCTGGCCTCGGCCGTGGGCAAGGACCTGCTGACGCTGCACGGGCATGTGGAGGCGCTCGAGCCGCGGTCAGCCACCCTCGCCGAGCTCGCCAGGGTGCACGCCCGCGACTACCTCTCGAGCATCCGGCACCGGGTCCGCGAGGCCGAGAGCGAGGGACGGGTGCTCGAATTCGCCCCCGAGACCCCGGTTTCGGCCGCTACCTGGGAGGCGATCCTCGGCAGTTCGGGGGCGGCCATCGAGGCCGTGGAGGCGGTAGCCAACCGCCGCTTCCGCACGGCGTTCGTCGCCACCCGCCCACCCGGGCATCACGCCGCCGCCGACACCGCCATGGGGTTCTGCCTTGTGAACCACGTCGCCGTGGCCGCCCGCCATCTCCAGGCCACCGGTCGCGCCCGCCGCATCGCCATCGTGGACTGGGATGTGCACCACGGAAACGGCACCCAGGAGATCTTCTACGACGATCCGTCGGTCTACTACCTCTCCCTCCATCAGTCGCCGTTCTACCCCGGAACCGGCAGCACCGACGAACGGGGTGCTGGACCCGGGGAGGGTGCCACCCGGAACGTGCCGCTCCCCGCCGGTACCGACGGACCCACGCTGGCCGCGGCGCTGGAGGAGGCCCTGGCCGCCGCCGCCGCCGAGTTCACACCGGATTTCGTGCTGGTCTCCGCCGGCTTCGATGCCCTTTCCGGCGATCCCCTGGGGGGCTTCCTTCTCGAGCCCGCCGACTTCCACCTGCTGACCCGGCTCGTTCTCACCTGGGCCGACGCCACCTGCCAGGGTCAGGTCGTGGCGCTTCTCGAAGGCGGGTACGATCCCGGTCGCACGGGGCACGCCACGGTGGCCACCCTTCGTGCCCTCGCACGCCTCCCGGTGCCCATGGCTTGAGCCTCGGCCCTCTCCCGGCGATCTTCCGGGTTGAGAAAGCATTCCCGCCGCAACGCTCCTTCCGGATCTGTACGTGCCGGAACCGCGCCAGGGGAACCCCATGTCGCAACGATCCATCCTGCTTGCCGTCCTCCTCCTCCTTCTCGTCCCGCCGGTCCTGGGGGCCCAGATCCCGGAAGGCGTGGAGGGTACCTATCGTCCCCACCCCGAGGCGGAGAAGGCGGTCTCTCGACTGCTGTCGCCCTTCTGCCCCGGCCTGATGCTCACGCAGTGTCCGGCTGAACCGTCCCGCATCCTCCGGGACTCCATCCACGCCCTTGCCCTCGCCGGCTGGAACGCCGAGGCCCTGGAGGCGTGGATGCTGGCCAACCACGGCGAGGAGTACCGGGCGGTGCCCAAACGGAGCGGGGCCGGCCTTCTCGCCTGGCTCTTCCCCCCCCTGGCCCTCCTCGCGGGACTCGGGGTCGTCGGGTGGGTCCTCCGCAGCTTCGTGTGGGGGCGGAATGCCGTTCCTGCAGGCGCTGCAGGAGATGCAGCGGGGGAAGGGGGGGCGACGGCCCCGGATGGGTCCGGCTCCTCGGGAGATCTTCCCTCCGACGACGAGGAGCTCCGCCTGCGTGAGGCCATTCGCGACCTGGAGTTCTCGGAAGACCCCGTCTACTGAGCACGGGCTCCAGGCGCCCTCTCCCATGACCTCTTCCCCGGAAGGACCGCGTGACGAAACGCCGGAACCTCCCGCCCATGGCACCGGCGGTGACACCGGAGGTGACGTCGAGGGCGACCACGAGGGTGACCAGGGCGCAGGCGAGGGGGCAGGC
>REBP01000052.1 GCA_007692665.1 Gemmatimonadales bacterium
CGGGCTTCGTCCAGCGGTTCCAGGTCCAGCCCAACGAACTGGTACAGGAAACCCCGCACATCGAGCGGGCCGTTGCGGCCACGCGGGAAGGGTTCTGGCTGGGAGACATGACACGGGTCCGGCTCCCCTACCAGGCCCCCCGTTCCGATGACTGGTCCCTGGCGGAGGAACGGCTTTCCCGCCTCCCGGTCTGGACCTCGAAGACGCTGGAAGAGACCTTCCAGGAAGTGGAGGCCCGCTTCCGCTATTACCGGTTCGCCGGGGTCACCTTTACACCGTATCCCACCCCGGACCAGCCCGGGCAGTCCACCCCGGTGGCGCTGGGGATCCGGGAGATCCAGCCCGACTTCATTCCGGACCGGACCTGGCAGAACCTGCACCTTCGCGAGCGCTACGTGACGGGGCTGGGCGCCGTGGCCGGCCCCCTTAACCGGCAGGACCCCCAGGGCCGGATGCCCACCTGGCTCGGCGCCCTGCCGCCTGAGTTCCGCGCCGGGCCGGAGGTGCCGCCGGAACTCCGGCTCGAGCGCCCCCAGGTGCACGTCGGAGCCACGGGGCAGCTCTACTCCATCGTGACCCCCGGCCCCGAGGCCTTCCTGGCCCCCGACGGCTCCCCCGGCGTCCCCGGCGTGGACTTTCCCCGGGGCATCCCCGCGGGGTCCCTTCTCCGCCGTGCCGCCCTGGCCTGGCACTTCCAGGACCTGAACATCCTCATCGCCGACGAGATCGGTCCCGACTCCCGGCTCCAGCACCGGCGGGACGTAACGAGCCGGATCCGGGCCCTGGCCCCGTTCCTCCATCTCCCGGAAGAGCCCTATTCGGTGATCCGGGACGGGCGCATCGTCTGGATCATGGAAGGCTTCACGGTGAGCCGGCGATACCCCCTGGCCGTGGCCCACCCCGTTGCCCTCCGCGCCGAGGCCAACTACGTGCGGAACTCGGTGAAGGCCACGGTGGACGCGGTGACCGGGGAGACCCGGCTCTACGCCGCAGACCCGGCCGACCCCCTCCTCGAGGGCTGGTCCCGCGCCTTCCCGGGCCTCATCCGGCCGCTGGACGAGATGCCGGACGGAATCCGGGACCACCTGCGCTACTCCCGGTGGCTCATGGACCTTCAGGTCCGCGTCCTCCTCCGCTACCACCAGGAGGCACCACCCGTCTTCCATGGGCAGCAGGATCTCTGGGGGATCCCCGTGGAGATCCCGGACGCCGCCGGAGCCGTGCAGTACCGTCCGGAATACGGGCTTCTCACCCTGCCGGGCGACACGGAGGAGAGCTGGGCCCTGTCCACCGTCTTCATCCCCGATGGCCTGCGCAACCTGGCGTCCTTCCTGGCCGGAACCTGGACCGCGGAGGGAGGCGAGCTGACCCTCTGGGACGTCCCCCAGGAGGACCAGGTCGCAGGGCCTCCCATGGTCGCGGCCCTGGTGGAGCAGGATGCCGCCATTTCGGAGCAGTTCTCCCTCTGGCGCCGGGGGGGGAGCGACGTCTCCACCGGACACCTCCACCTGGTTCCCGTGGGAGGCACCCTCCTGTACATGTCTCCGGTCTTCCTCGCCGCCCAGGCGAACCCCATCCCGGAGATCCGCCGCTACATCGTGAGCGACGGACGCCGCGTGGCCATGGAACCCACGCTGGCCGGCGCGGTGCGCGCGATCCGCGGCATGGCGGGGGATCCGGGAGATGCGGTGGATCCGGAGGCGCCGGACCCGCTGGACCCGGACGCCCCCCTCGTGGCCCCGGTGGTTCCGACCCCGGGGGTGCCCGTCGTTCCCGGTGCTCCCGCGGTGCCCGGTTCTCCCGAGGCGCTCCGCCTTCTCGAGGAGGCGGAATCGCGGCTCCGGGCCGGTGACTGGGAGGGCTTCGGCCGCAGTCTCGAGGCCCTTCGCGAACTCCTGCGCAGGCAGGCCGGCGGAACCCCGCCGGGTTGATCCGCCCTCGCGGGCGGTCTACCTTCATCAGGCTTTTCCTCGGGGTCTGTTCGCAAGCGCGGACCGCACCCCGACCCGACATCCGAACGGACCGGAGATGGCATGGACATCCACGAATACCAGGCGAAGGAACTCTTCCGACAGGCGGGGATCCCCGTCCCCCCCGGAGAGGTGGCGACCACGCCGGAAGAGGCCGAGGCCATCGCCGCCCGCCTGGGCGGCAAGGTCGTCGTCAAGGCGCAGGTCCACACCGGCGGGCGAGGGAAGGCCGGCGGGGTGAAGCTCGCCGACTCCGCCGCCGAGGCGAAGGAGCACGCCTCCCGCATCCTGGGCATGGAGATCAACGGACTCACCGTGGGGAAGGTCCTGGTCACTCCGGCGGAAGACATCGCCTCCGAAGCCTATGTCGGCGTCCTCATCGACCGGAAGTCCCAGGCGCCGATCTTCATGGTTTCGCCCGAGGGCGGCGTGGACATCGAGGAGGTGGCCCGGGTGAACCCCGAGGCCATCCGGAAGGTCTCCATTGACCCGCGCTACGGTCTCCTGCCGCACCAGGCCTACAGCATGGCCACGTTCCTTTACGAGGACCCGGCCCTGGTCAAGCAGGCCACGAAGGTCATCGGGCAGCTCTACCGGGCCTTCTCGGCGAACTCCTGCTCGCTGGCCGAGATCAACCCCCTCATCGTGACGCCTGCCGGCGAGGTCAAGGCCATCGATGCGAAGGTCTCCATCGACGAGAGCGCGCTCTTCCGCCTTCCCGAGGTCGAGGCCTTCCGCGACCTGGACGCCGAGCCCGCCTCCGAGACCAAGGCCCGCGAGGCCTCGCTCTCGTTCGTGAAGCTCGACGGCGACGTCGGGTGCTGCGTGAACGGCGCCGGGCTCGCGATGGCTACCATGGATCTGGTCAAGTACTACGGCGGGGAGCCGGCCAACTTCCTGGACATCGGGGGCTCGTCCAACCCCGACAAGGTCGTGGCCGCCCTCGAGATCATCACGGCGGACCCCAGTGTGAAGTCGATCCTCTTCAACATCTTCGGAGGGATCACCCGCTGCGACGACGTGGCCAACGGCATCGTCACGGCCATGAAGCGCATCGACATCCAGGTGCCCATCGTCATCCGGCTTACCGGGACCAACGAGGAAGAAGCCCTCGAGATCCTGAAGGGCGCCGGTTTCGAGGCCTACACCTCCATGGACGCCGTCGTCGAGAAGGCCGTCCAGCTCGCCGCCTCGGCCTGAACCGACACCCAACGGAGAAGCATCTTCGATGTCCATTTTCATTGACAGGCAGTCCCGCGTCGTCGTCCAGGGAATCACCGGCCGCGACGGTTCGTTCCACACCCACCAGATGGTCGAGTACGGCACCGACGTGGTCGCCGGCGTGACGCCGGGGAAGGGGGGGCAGTCGTTCACCTCCTCCACCGGGAAGGAAATCCCCATCTTCAACACGGTGGAGGACGCCCGGGAAGCCACCGGCGCCAACGTCTCGGTGATCTATGTCCCGCCGGCCTTCGCCGCGGGGGCGATCATGGAGGCCGCCGACGCCGGCGTGGAGTTCATCGTGGCGATCACCGAGGGGATTCCGGTACTCGACATGACCCGCGCCGCCGGCTTCGTTCGCGACCGGGGCGCCCGGCTCCTGGGGCCCAACTGCCCGGGACTCATCACCCCCGGGCAGGCCAAGGTCGGCATCATCCCCGGCCAGATCACGACGCCGGGTCCGGTGGGCGTCATCTCCAGGTCCGGCACGCTGACCTACGAAGCCGTGAACCAGCTCACCCAGGCCGGGATCGGGCAGACCACCTGCGTCGGGATCGGCGGGGACCCCATCATCGGGACCAACTTCATCGACTGTCTCGAGGCCTTCTCGAAGGACCCGGACACGAAGGCCATCGCCATGATCGGCGAGATCGGCGGGACCGACGAGCAGGAGGCCGCCGAGTGGATCCGCGACCACCTGGAGATCCCCGTGGTCGGCTTCATCGCCGGGCAGACGGCGCCTCCGGGGCGCCAGATGGGGCACGCCGGGGCCATCATCTCGGGATCGGCGGGCACCGCCGCCGAGAAGATGAAGGTCTTCGAGGCGTGCGGTCTGGCCGTGGCGAAGCGCCCGGCGGACATCCGTGTCCTCATCGGCGAGGCGCTGGGGCTCTGAGCCCCGCCCATGAAGATCGGCGAACTCCTCACCGAGGACCGGGTCCACGTTCCCATGACCGCGGGGAACGTGGCCCGGGCCGTCGCGCTCCTCCGGGGCAGGAGTCGGGAGGGCGCGCCGGAAGGTGAGGTGCAGGGCCCGCTGGACGCCGGGGCGGAGGAGGCGCTGGATCGCCTGAACCGGGGCAGGGGAGGACGCCTTCGCATCGCATCCAGGCAGGCCATCGTCGTGATCGTCGAAGGGGCGGAGCAGGACCGGGTGAAGATCGGCATCTCTCCCGAGCCGCTCCCGGGTTTTCCTCCCCCCACCCGTTCCGGTGACGGTCTCAGGATGGGTCGGGAGATCCCGTGGCGGGAGGCCCCCGGGGCCCCGTCGAGGGGACCGCGCATCGTCGTGCTCATCGAGCGATCGGGGGACAGCAGGATCCGCGATGACGGCGTGGGCCGGCTGATTGCCCTCCTTGCGACCCCGGAGGTGGAATCGAGGCTGCTCGGGGCGACCCGCCCCGAAGATGTCCCTGCCATTTCGGCGCTCACCGACCTGACCCTGTCCGGATCCCTCAGGGTTTCCGACGCGCTGGTTCCCACCTCCTACCGTGTCTTTCCCGAAACCCCGGTGGACGAGGTCCTGGACCTCATGGCCCGCAAGGGAGTCCCGGCGGTTGCCGTGGTGGGCGAGTCCCTCCAGGTCGTGGGAATCCTGACGGCGGGGGACGGCCTGCGCCTCTTCCTCGCGCGCGGCAACAAGCCGGATGTCCTGACCCGGGAGGTCATGACCCGGGCGGTGCTCTGCGTCACCGAGGACCAGGAACTCGCCGATGCCGCCCGCACCATGGTGACCCGGAATCTTCGCCAGCTCCCCGTGACCCGCGACGGGGAGATGGTCGGGTTCCTGACGCGCGAATCCGTCCTGCGAACCCTCTACGGGAGCGGCCTTCGCCCCCGTGGCTCGGGCGGGGGCTGACGGGGCCGGAGAAGCGACCCCGGGTGACGCTCCCGCCGCCCCACCCCGACGTTCCACCCTTCCTTCCTTCACTTTCGAGCCAGGCGCCCCAGCGGCGCCGGAGAATCCAGATGAACCGAACCCTTGCCATCATCAAGCCCGACGCCGTTGCAGCCGGAAAGGCCGGAAAGATCCTCGCGCACCTCGAGGATGCCGGTTTCACGGTCCGCGCCGCGCGCCTCACCCGCCTCAACCGGGCGCAGGCCGAGGCCTTCTACGCCGTGCACAGCGAGCGCCCCTTCTTCGAGTCCCTCGTGTCGTTCATGACGTCGGGACCGGTCATGCCCATGGCCCTCGAGGCGGACGGCGCCGTGCCGAAGCTCCGGAAGGTCATCGGGGCCACCGACCCCGCCGAGGCGGACGAGGGCACGATCCGTAAGCTTCACGCCGAATCCAAGGAGCGCAACGCGATCCACGCGTCCGACTCCGACGAGAACGCCGCCCAGGAGATCGCGTTCTTCTTCTCCGAGGCGGAGCGACTTTCTCTCTGACGGGAGCCCGACCATGCGTGTCCTGGTACTGAATTCCGGCTCCTCGTCGGTGAAATACCAGGTGGTGGACACCGAAACCGAAGCGCCCCTCGTCACCGGCGAGATCGACCGCATCGGGGCCGGTGGAGGCATCCTCACGCAGCATCGTGTCTCCGACGGGCTCCGGACCAGGGAATCGGCGCCCGTCGGAGGTCACGAGGAAGCAATCCGCGCGATCCTGGACATGGTGCTCGATCCGGATCGCGGGGTGCCGGGCGGCGCGGAGGCCCTTGACGCCGTGGGGCACCGGGTCGTCCACGGGGGCGTCCGCTTCACGGGGTCGGCCATCGTCGACGAGGCGGTGGAGGAGGGGATCCGGGACTGCATGGAGCTGGCCCCCCTTCACAATCCCCACAACCTCGCGGGGATCCTGGCCGCACGGGCCTGCATTCCGGACCGTCCCCACGTGGCAGTCTTCGACACGGCGTTCCACGCTACCCTTCCCCCGGCGGCCTTCCACTACGCCATCCCCCACGCCCACTACCGGAGGTACGGGATCCGGCGCTACGGCTTCCACGGGACCAGCCACCGCAACGTGGCGAGGAAGGCGGGGATCCTGCTGAACCGACCGGTCTCCTCGCTGCAGCTCATTTCGCTCCACCTGGGGAACGGGTCCAGCGCCTGTGCCATTTCAGGGGGGGTGTCGGTGGAGACCTCGATGGGGTTCACTCCCCTCGAAGGGCTCGTCATGGGCACGCGCTCGGGAGACCTGGACGCGGCGGCGGTCCTTCACATCATGGCACGGGAAGGCCTCTCCATCGACGAGGCGACCTCCATGCTCAACCGGCACTCGGGGCTCCAGGGGATCTCGGGGCTCTCGGGCGACATGCGGGACCTCCTGGCGGAGGCTTCCGACGGAGAGCCCCGGGCGCAACTCGCTCTCGACGTCTACGTGCACCGCATCCGGAAGTACATCGGCGCCTATGCCGCAGTGCTCGGGCAGGTCGACGCCATCGCGTTCACGGGCGGCGTGGGCGAGAACGCCTCGCTGATCCGCGGACGAGTCCTCCGGGACCTCTCGCTCCTGGGCGTGGAGGTCGACGGAGCGCGGAACCACGCCCTCAGCGGTGGGGAGGAAGGGACCTTCCACGCCGGGGAGACGGCACTCCTCGTGGTGCGGAGTGGGGAGGAGCTGACGATCGCCCGGGAGACAGCGCGTGTGATCCACGAAGGAGAGGCAGGGAAACGTTGACAATACCGTGATCCTTTGGGTAAGTTTCGGGTCTATGCTTATGCTCGATCTTGCTCGTCTCCAGAGAACTGGCACCCTGGACGTTTCGGGGGAAATTTCTCCCGAGGACGAAGTGTGGGATGAGGTCGGGGGGCGCCCTTCGCGCGCCGCCGAGGTGAACCTCGAGGCGCACATGACCCCGACGGGCCAGGTGCTCGTGCGAGGGATGCTGGAAGGCTCGTTGCGCTACGAGTGTCGGCGCTGCCTGGAACCTGTGGATCGGTCGTTCCGGGAGAAGATGGATCTCGTCTGGTCCGAACCGGACGAGCTTCAGGATCCGGATGACGACGACGGGGAGATCAGGACGCTGGGTCCCACCGTTTCGGAACTGGACCTGAAGGAGGTCGTTCGCGAGGAGATTCTCCTCCGGGTGCCCCGGTGGGCGTTGTGTAGATCGGACTGCGCGGGGCTCTGTCCCCAGTGCGGCATCAATCGGAATGTGGAAACCTGCGCGTGCACGCTGAAGGAGTCGGACCCTCGATGGGACGCCCTCCGTGCACTCTCGCCCGACGAAAGGAAATGAACCATGGCGGTTCCCAAGAAGCGCACATCGAAGCAGCGCCAGCGCAAGCGGCGGACTCACTACAAGGCTCAGCCGGTTGCGACGCACGCCTGCTCGCGTTGCGGTGACCCCAAGCAGCCGCACCGGGTCTGCGGGTCCTGCGGGTATTACCGCAACGAGTCGGTCCTCGAGGTCGGGCTCGACTGAGGAGGGCGGGCCGGTGCGAATCGCACTGGACGCACTGGGGTCCGATCGAGCTCCGCACCCCGAGATCGAGGGCGCACTGCTCGCCCTCGCGGGCGAGGCTGATGACCTGACGGTGGTCCTCGTCGGTGACCGGGAGCAGCTCGAAATCGAGCTGGACCGGCTGGGCGAAGCCGCGCCCCGGAGCCGGATCGAGATCATGCATGCCCCGGACCGCATCCTGCCCGGGGAGTCTCCGGCGACGGCGGTCCGGCGCCGACCGGACTCGTCCATTGTCACCGGGATCCGGCTGCAGAAGGAGGGGGAGGTCGATGCCTTCGTCAGTGCCGGTTCAACCGGCGCCGTCATGGCCGCCTCCCTCATTTTTCTGCGCCCCCTTCCCGGGGTGGATCGCCCCGCCATCGGGACGCTTCTCCCCACCTCGGTGGGAGCCACGCTGATGCTCGATGCCGGGGCCAACGTGGACTGCAAGCCCAGGCATCTCCAGCAGTTTGCCCGGCTCGGGCACATCTACGCCCAGGACCTGATGGGCATTGCCAGTCCGCGCATCGGGCTCCTCAACATCGGGGAGGAGCCCGAAAAGGGCGACGAACTCTCGGTGGAGACCCATGCCCTTCTCTCCGCCTCCGCCGGGCTGGATTTCGTCGGCAATGTGGAGGGGCGCGAGATCATCCGTGGCGCCTGCGACGTGCTCGTCTGCGACGGCTTCGTCGGAAATGTCCTGCTCAAGTTCTACGAGTCGGTGGCGGAGTTCATCATCGACCTCCTCCGCAAGGAGACCGACCGGACCGGGGCGGAGATCGACGTGGCCGGTGCGTTCCGTGTCCTGGACTACGCGGAGTACGGTGGAGCGCCGCTCCTGGGCGTGAACGGGGTGATCGTGATCTGCCACGGCGCTTCGCCCCCGAAAGCCATCGGAAACGCGGTGGGCGTCGCCGCCCGCGCCGTCCGCTCCCGGATGGTTCACCACGTGGCCCGCGAGCTTGCTCGCGATGTCCCCCCCGAGTCCGCACCCTAGGCGCCCTGCGATCATGTCACTTGCCCTCCTCTTTCCCGGCCAGGGTTCCCAGTTCGTGGGCATGGGTCGAGACCTTGCCGATGCCTTCCCGGTGGCGAGCCGTACCTTCGAGGAAGCCGACGACCTCCTGGGAACGAAGCTCTCGACGCTGTCATGGGAGGGCCCGGCGGAGGAACTCACATTGACCCGGAACGCCCAGCCGGCCATCCTGATCCATTCGGTGGCCATGCTCCGGGTTGCCCGGGACGAACTGGGACCGGTGGCATGCGCGGCAGGGCACTCCCTGGGGGAATTCTCGGCATGGGTGGCCGCCGGCACCCTCTCGTTTCCCGACGCCCTTCGCGCCGTCCGCTTTCGAGGGGAGCAGATGTTCGCCGCAGGTGAACTTCGGCCGGGGAGCATGGCCGCCCTGCTCGGGCTGGAGGACTCCCAGGCCGACGCCCTCTGCCGGGAGGCCTCCATCCGGTCATCGGACATCGTGGTGACGGCCAACTTCAATTCCCCGGGGCAGGTCGTCGTCTCCGGCGACGTGACCGCCATCGAGCGCATCCTGGAGATGGCCCGCGAGAGCGGGGCGAAGAAGGTCATCCCCCTCAGCGTTTCCGGGGCGTTCCATTCTCCCCTGATGAAGCCTGCCCAGTCCGAACTCGAGGCCCACCTGGGAGATGTCGAGTTCTCCGAGCCCGCATTCCCCGTCATCTCCAACGTGACCGCGCGCCCGGTCACCGATCCGGGGGAAGCCAGGGAACTCCTGGTGGAGCAGCTCACGAGCCCGGTGCGGTGGGCGGAGTCCGTGCAGGCGATGGTCGAGATGGGAGTGGACCGCTTCGTCGAACTCGGGCCCGGCAACGTGCTCACCGGACTGAACCGCCGAAATGCGAAGGGCGTGCCCTCCACGTCGCTTCAGAACCCCGCCGATCTCGAAGCCTTCCTGGGGCGCTGACGCCCTTCGGATCCGGCCGCCCGCACATCCATGGATTTCCCAGGCAGGAGCTTGAAATGACCGAAACGGCAGAACTTGCTGGAAACACCGCCATTGTCACCGGCGGCTCCCGGGGAATAGGGCTGGCCATCGCATCGGCGCTGGCGGAGGGCGGCGCCCGGGTGGCGGTGCTTGGCCGGAATGGAGCCCGGGCCGAGGAGGCCGCCGCAACCCTGGCCGGCGAAGGCCACATGGGACTGAGCTGCGACGTGGCCGACCCGGAAGCCGCCCGCTCCGCCGTGGCCGCCATCGAGGAGGCGTTCGGCGGCGTGGGCATCCTGGTCAACAATGCCGGCATCACCCGCGACAATATTCTCCTTCGCCTGAAGGATGAGGACTGGGATGAGGTCATCGACACCAACCTCAAGGGCACCTTCAACATGACTCGGGCTGTGACCCGTGGGATGATGAAGCGCCGGGACGGGGTGATTCTCAACGTGAGCTCGGTGGTGGGCCTCATGGGCAATGCGGGGCAGTCCAACTACGCCGCCTCCAAGTCGGGGCTCTTCGGCCTGACCAAGAGCGTCGCGAGGGAACTGGCGTCGCGGGGGATCCGGTGCAACGCCATTGCTCCGGGCTACATCGCCACGGACATGACCGCAGAACTCGACGAGAAGCAGACCGAGGCGCTCCAGGAGCGCATTCCCCTGGGGCGACTCGGCGCCCCCGAAGACGTCGCCGGGCTCGTGCGCTTTCTCGCAGGGCCGTCGGCAGGCTACATTACCGGGCAGATCATCACGGTGGATGGCGGCATGGTCATGTGACCATGGTTTTCCAGGACCGTACGAGCAGCACACCCTGAACCGAACACCAACCAGAAGAGGCAGAGAATGGCGGACAGCATCGAGGCGCGCGTGAAGGAGATCATCGTCAACGAGCTCGGCGTGGAAAACGAGAAGGTCACCGACGACGCATCCTTCGTGGAGGATCTGGGAGCGGACTCCCTGGACACGGTCGAGCTGGTCATGGCCTTCGAGGAGGAGTTCGGTATCGACATTCCCGACGAGGACGCCGAGCAGATGCGGACCGTCGGCGAGGCGATCTCCTACCTGAAGAAGAACGCCGAAGGCTGACAGCGACGTCTCCCCACGAGCGTGGAGGAGGTGCAGGTGAACCCGGTGACCAGGAGTGGGATGCATGGGTGAGGGAACCCGTCGCAGGGTAGTGGTCACGGGAGTGGGTCTGATCACTCCCGTCGGCATTGGTGTGGAAACGGCCTGGGATGCGCTGCTTCGCGGCGTGTCCGGGGGTGGCCCCATCACACACTTCGACGCAGATGAGCGGTACGTGACACGGATCGCGTGCGAGGTCAACGACTTCGACGCGACCGGCGTGCTCGATTCGAAGGAGATTCGCCGCTACGATCGCTTCGCCCAGTTCGCCCTCGTGGCGGCGGACGAAGCCATGCGGAGCGCCGGACTCGAGGGCGCTCCCGAGGGGGTGGACCCCACGCGTTTCGGGGTCATTCTCGGGAGCGGCATCGGTGGAATCTCCACGTTCGAGGAGCAGAGCCGTATCCTGCTCGAGCGCGGTCCCCAGCGCGTCAGTCCATTCTTCGTGCCCATGTTCATTCCCGACATCGCCCCGGGGCTCGTCTCCATCCGGTACGGGGCCAAGGGGGCGAATTTCACCACGGTTTCCGCCTGCGCCTCCTCCGCGCACGCCATCGGCGAATCGTTCCGTGCCATCGAGCGTGGAGACGTGGACATCATGATCGCCGGCGGCTCCGAAGCCACGATCACGCCGCTCACCGTCGCCGGGTTCGGGGCCATGAAGGCCATGTCCACCCGGAACGACGATCCGCGGACGGCAAGTCGACCGTTCGACGCCACGCGGGACGGATTCGTGCTGGGCGAGGGCGCCGGTGCGCTGATCCTCGAGGCCGAGGAGGTCGCCCTTGCACGGGGTGCAACCATTCTCGGGGAGGTTGCCGGATACGGCCTCTCCGCCGACGCCTACCACATCACGGCGCCTGCGCCGGGCGGGGAAGGGGCGAGGTACGCCATGCAGATGGCCCTGGACGACGCGGGAGCAGACGCGACGGAGGTGGCCTACGTGAATGCCCACGGTACCTCCACGCCCCACAATGACCGGTCCGAAACCGCAGCCGTGAAGGCCGTGCTCGGAAAGCACGCCTACGAGATCATCGTGGGCTCCACGAAGTCGATGACCGGCCACCTCCTGGGCGCCGCGGGCGCCGTGGAGGCCGTCGTGTGCGTCCTCGCCTGCAGGGACGGCCGGATCCCCCCGACGATCAACCTCAACGAGCCGGACCCGGACTGTGACCTGAACCACGCCACGGACGGAGCGGTGGAGCGGGAGGTCGGACTGGCACTCTCGAACTCCTTCGGGTTCGGTGGTCACAACGTGAGCCTGGCGATGCGTCGCTACGTCTCATGACCGATTCGGGAACGGGGCGGGGGACCGGTCCTCCCCCCGCTCCGACGGGCCCCGGGGTGCCTTTTCCCTTTCCGGGTTTTCCTGACCTGAGGGTCGGGGTCGGATACGATTCCCATCGGTTCGATGCATCCCGCCCCTGCATCCTCGGCGGGGTTCTCTTTCCCGAATCCCCCGGACTCCGGGGGGTTTCGGACGCCGATGCCGTTGCCCACGCCGTCACGGACGCGCTGCTCGGGGCGGTGGGCGACGGAGACATCGGCGCGCACTTCCCGCCCTCCGATCCGACATGGGAGGGAGCAGACAGCATGGAGCTCCTTCGCCGCATGGCAGGAAGGCTCGCGGGTCTGGGCTGGACGGTGGGCAACGTGGACGTCACGGTCATCTGCGAGGCGCCCCGGATCGGACCTGCCGTGCCCGCCATGCGGGCCCGCCTTGCCGAGGTTCTGGGGGTCGACCCGCTCCGGCTGTCGGTGAAGGGAAAGACCAACGAGACCATGGGGTGGGAAGGTCGGGGCGAGGGGATCGCCGTCCACGCCGTCGCGCTCGTGGGCCGGATGCCCGCTGCCATCCCGCCGGTGAGGGGAGGGGCGGCACCCCACCTTCCGCCGCTCTGAGGTGGCGGATCAGGGAGCTCGGATGCCGACGCACCACGGGTTTCGCCTCGAGCTCTTCGCCGATTATCTCGCCTTCGAACGTGGGCTCTCGGATCGCTCGGTCCGGGCCTATTTCGGGGACGTCGAACGCATGGCTGCCTGGTTCGGCGCAAGGGACACGGAAGACCCCTCCCGGATCCGGCACATGGATCTCAGGGAATACGTCTTTCACCTGAAGGACTCGGGACTCGCTCCCTCGTCCATCCGACGGGCCCTCTCCTCCATCCGCAGCTATTTCACCTTCCTTCTCGAGGAAGGGGCGCTGGAAGTGGACCCGACCGAACTCCTGGAATCCCCTCGGAGCTGGCGCACGCTCCCGACGGTCCTCTCCCGGGAGGATGCCGTGCGGATCGTGGAGGCCCCCGACCCCGACGCCCCCATGGCGTGGCGGGACCGGAGCATCCTCGAACTTCTCTATGCCACCGGCATGCGGGTCTCGGAACTCACCGAACTCTCGCTCTCCCGACTGGAGCTCGAGGACCGGATCGTGCTGGTGCTGGGAAAGGGCCGGCGCGAACGGATGCTCCCCTTCGGCGAGCCGGCGGCCGTATCGCTTCGCCGCTACCTGCGGGAGGTCCGTCCCGGTCTCGACCGGGGGGAGGCGGAGGGAGCGCTCTTCCTGAATCGCCGGGGCACGCGACTCACCCGCATGTCGGTCTGGACCCTCGTTCAGGAGTCGGCCCGGCGGGCAGGCATCGAGAAGCGCGTGTCACCGCATACGCTGCGCCACTCCTTCGCAACGCACCTCCTCGAGGGAGGCGCAGACCTCGCCGCGGTGCAGGACCTCCTGGGCCACGCCGACATCTCCACCACCCAGATCTACACGCACCTGGATCGGGAGCACCTGCGGAGCGTCCACCGCAGGTTTCACCCGCGGAGCAGTCCCGGGGGCCAGCCGGGGAGCGGCCCGGAATAGCCGCGACCCGGGCAGTGAATCGGGCCGTGTATCGGGCCGTGATCCGGGGTCAGTTCCCCGCGCTCGCCCGCACGATGACCGCGCCGGCCGGTGGCTGGGGCGGTCCACCCTGCTCCAGCGCCCGCGCGAAGAGATCCCGCTGGTCGCGGGACTCCCGGAGGAGCCGAACGGCGGTCGCCAGGGCCGGGTCACGCCGGGACTGCGCCTCGAGCGCCCGTTCCCCCCGATCCAGTCGCTGGTACAGCGTCACTTCCAGACGCCACTCGAGGTAATCGCGAACCTCGTCCGTGAGGACGTCGGCGGAGATGCCGTCCGCCCGAAGGCCGGAGAGGAAGGACTCGAGGGCAGCGGCAGGGAACCCGTCGGGAACCTCCCCACCCTGCCTCGTGTCCTGGGCAACGGCGAAGGCCGACTCCTGGATCCGCTGCGCGAGGGGGATCTCCGCCTCGACGGCGGCCACGATGAACTGCTGCTCCCCGAGGGTCAGCGTATCGGTCCGGATCTCGAGATCCGGGGCCACGCCGCCCCCACCCACGAGCCGACGGCCCTGGGGCGTCGTGTACTCGCTGATGGTGTCGGGCTCGATGACCCGGCCCTCGCGGTCCCTCGGCCGGTTCAGCGAACGGCCCAGGGGGGTGAACCACTCTCCGCTCGTGATGCGCATCAGGCGACCGGCGGGGAGGGGCACCACGCTCTGCACGGTCCCCTTCCCGAAGGTCCTCTCCCCGATGACCAGCGCACGGTCATGGTCCTGCAGTGCTCCAGCCACGATCTCCGAGGCCGACGCCGAGAACCCGTCCACCAGCACGATCATGGGAATGTCGGGAACGCGGGGCGCCATGCGGGCGTAGGCGGGCTCGTGCTCCGGCTCGCCGGGCTGGCCTGCACGGCGGGCCTTGGTCGTCGCCAGGAGGTCGCCGCGATCGAGGAAGAGGTCGGCGAGACGGAGGGACTCGTCCAGGTAGCCCCCCGGGTTTCGGCGGAGGTCGAGAATCAGCCCTCGGGCGCCGTTCAGGTTCCGGATCACGGAGTCCACCTCCGCAGCGGAGTTCCGGGCCACGCGGTCGAGCAGCACGTATTCCACGTCGTCGAAGATCCGCTCCGCGGTGACCGCGGGGATGTGAACCCGCTCCCGGCGGATGTCGTGGGGGATCGGCTGGGAGATTCCCTCGCGGGCAATGACCACGCGAACCGTGGACCCCGGCTCGCCGCGGATCCTCCGGGAGGCGTCCTCCACCGTCCACTTTTCGGCAGTCTCGTCGTTCACGCCGGCAATCCGGTCCCCGACCAGGAGACCTTCGCGCTCCGCCGGCGTGTTGCGGAAGACGGCGGTGATCGTCACCTCGCCGTTCAACTCGGTGATCTGCACCCCGATCCCGGCGTAGTTCCCCGTGCTCTCCTCCTCGAACGCTTCGGCCTCCCGCCGGGTCAGCACGGTGGCGTACGGGTCCCCGAGCTCGCGGACCAGCCCCTCGATGGCCTTCTCCCAGAGTTCGTCTTCCGTGTAGGAAGTCAGCCCGAAGTCCCGGATGACCCGAAGCGTGCTGAGGAAGACTTCGGATTCCTCCGTCGTGGCGCCCCGCGCGCCCCCGGGAAGGGTCCCGGGAAGGGTGAACGGGGAGAAGGCAGGCGAATCGGCCTGCCCCTGGGTCGGACGCTGCTGCGCCTCGGCCGGTGTGGCGAGGACGGGAGTGCCAACCAGGGCCATGGTGAGCAGAAGGACTTGGAGAGCCGAGCGTCGAGGCCGATTTGCCACGGGATCACCTGGGGTTTTCGAGGCGGAGGTCGGGAGAGGTCGATGCGAAACGTTGTGCACGGAGCGAAGCCGGAGAACGGGCCTGGAGAACGATTGCGGGCAGCCGGGCCGGACCCGGAACGGGCTTCAGGGAGTTCACCCCTAGTAACCCCGGAGCGGGGCGCCGTTCCGCCCCCTTGTCGAAGGGCCTGCACGTCCCGGGGAAATCCGGTGTCCCGACCCGCCGACATCGCGCGCGTCCGCCCGCGTGAATCCATGGATCCATGTTATGTTGGTGGCGCTTCCTGCGCGACCCCCGCATGTCGAGGAATGCCGCGCGACCCCGACCCGAGCCCCACCGCGACATGACACCAGATCCGTCCAGGGACTCCGACGCCTCCCGTGTTTTCGGCACCTCCGCCGACAGCCTGCGCATCTCGCTCGCCCAGTTCCGGCCTCGGAAGGGCAGGGTCGCGGAGAACCTGGAGGCCATCGGCACCGCGGCCGCCGATGCCTCGGCCGCCGCCGACCTCCTGGTCTTTCCGGAGACCGCCACGTCGGGGTACTTCGTCGAGGGTGGCGTCGAGGAGGTGGCTCGCACGATCCACGAGATCTGCCTCGGGCTCGGAACTCCGCCCGGCGACGCCCCCGACCTGGTCCTGGGCGCCTACGAGCGAGGCCCGGACGGGGTCCTCTACAATTCCGCGCTCCACCTGGAGGCGCGAGCGGGGGGCTGGGCACTCGTGCACGTCCACCGGAAGATGTTTCTTCCGACCTACGGGCTCTTCGACGAGGCCCGCTTTGTGAAACCGGGCCTCCGGCTCCGGAGCTACGACACCCGGTTCGGACGGATGGGCCTCCTGATCTGCGAGGAGATGCTCCATTCGCTCCCCCCGACGGTCCTGGCACTCGGGGGGGCGGAACTCCTGGTCGCCCTTTCGGCGTCTCCGGCCCGGGAGTACGTCGCAGGAAACGACCGTCCCGCGAGCCTGGAACGCTGGGACGTGGCGGCCCGGGCCATCACGCTGGAGCATGGCGTTCACCTGGCGCTGGCGCACCTCGCGGGCTCCGAGGGCGGAAAGATCTTCGCCGGGGGAAGCGCCCTGTACGGCCCGGGGGGCAGGGTGCTGGCGCGGGGCCCCCTGTTCACCGAGGCCCGGGTGGACACCGTCGTTTCGCTGGAGGAGGGACGTCGTGGCCGCGTCCGGTCCCCGATGCTGGAGGACCTTCGCACCTTCCTCCCGCACCTGGGGCGGGAGCTGGAACGGGCCGCTCATCGCCGGGAGCCGGCCCCCCCGGCCGAGCCCGGCGGCGACGCCGCTTCGACATCGCCTGCGGTGGCAGGGGGCAGGTCCCGCCCACAGGCGACCACGACGACGCCCGCGCCTCCCCCGCGCCTCTCGGCCTCCGACGCCACACCCCTGGAGCTCGAGAATTCCCTACTGGAACAGGCGCTCGTGTCCTTCCTCGGGGACGAGGTGGAGCGCCGGCGCGGTTTCCGGAATGTCGTCGTGGGGGTCTCGGGGGGCGTGGACTCCGCCGTCACGCTGGCCCTCGCCGTCCGGGCCTTCGGTCCCGAGCGGGTCCGCGCGTTCCTCCTGCCCTACGCAACCTCCTCGGAGGAGAGCCTGACGCACGGCGAACTCGTGTGCGAGACGTTCGGCGTCGAGGCCCGCCGCATTCCCATCACGGCTTCCGTGAACGCCTACATCGACACGGAGGCGGCGGAGCTGTCGCCCCGCCGTCGGGGCAACCTGGCCGCCCGTTTCCGCGCCCTCGTCCTCTGGGACCAGGCGGCGGCCCACGACGCCCTGATCCTGGGCACCGGGAACAAGAGCGAGCGACTCCTCGGCTACTTCACCTGGCACGCCGACGATTCGCCGCCCGTGAACCCGGTCGGAGATCTCCTGAAGTCGCAGGTATGGTCCCTCGCCCGCCACCTCGGGGTCCCGGACGTGGTCGTGGACAAGGCGCCCTCCGCCGACCTGGAGCAGGGGGTCCACGACGAGGACGAGCTCGGCGTGAGCTACGCGGTAGCCGACCTGATCCTCCACTGGCTCCTGGAGGGGCTCTCGCCGGAGCAGCTCGTCGCCGCCGGTTTCTCCGAGCCCGCCGTCACCCGCGTTCATTCCCTCCTCCAGGGCACCCACTGGAAGCGCCGGCCTCCCACGACGGCCCTGGTGTCGTCGTCGGGGATCGGGGATTTCTACCTGCGACCGGTGGACTTCTGAGCGAAGCGCGCCATTTTTCTCCATGCTCCTCGTCCTCGACAACTACGACTCGTTCACCTGGAACCTCGTCCAGCTCCTCGGTGAGCTCGGCGCCGACCCCGTGGTCGTGCGAAACGACGAGCTGACGGTGGAGGAGCTCCTGCGCCGCCGCCCCGACCGGGTGGTCGTCTCTCCCGGCCCCTGCACCCCCACCGAGGCCGGGATCAGCGTGGAGGCCATCCGAACCCTGGCCCCCCTCGGGATCCCCGTGCTGGGGGTTTGCCTGGGGCACCAGGCGCTGGGTGAGGCCTTCGGCGGCCGGACCATCCGGGCCGGGCAGCTGATGCACGGCAAGGTCGCCAGCATCGAGCACACGGGGGAGGGGATCTTTTCCGCGCTCCCGTCGCCCTTCCGCGTGGCCCGGTACCATTCGCTGGTCACCGACCCCGCCGCCCTCCCCGACGAACTCGAAGTGGTGGCCTGGTCAAGCGTCGCAGGGACCGCCGAGTCCTCTGCCTCGAACCCCCGGGCCCGCGAGATCCAGGCCGTTCGGCACCGCAATGCGCCCGTCTGGGGCGTGCAGTTTCACCCGGAATCCTACTTTTCCGAGCACGGCCGGGCCCTTCTGGACGGGTTCCTGCATCTCCGCGGCGCGCGCTGAGCCCTCCCCCCCGCTTGCCCCGTCGGGGCGCCCCGGGGTATCTTGCATGGCGTGAATCTTGCTAACGAATCTCTCGCCCCCTCCCCAGGAATCGTCCAGTGAACGGAGCCCCGCACGGCACCGCCCCGGGCGATGTCCTCGGCGTGATCCCCGCCCGCTACGGCTCGGAGCGGCTTCCGGCGAAGCCTCTCCAGCTCCTGGGTGGCCGCCCCCTCCTCGAGTGGGTCTGGCGCCGCGTCTCTTCCTTCCAGGTGGTTGATGCGGTGGTGGTGGCCACCGATCACCCCGACATCGTGGCCCTCTGCCGACGAATCGGGGCCGAGGTCG
>REBP01000186.1 GCA_007692665.1 Gemmatimonadales bacterium
ACGGGATCCTGGTGGAGTACTCGGCCATGCGCCACATGGCGAACCTGGAGTCGGTCTACACCTACGAGGGGACGCACGACATCCACGGGCTGATCCTGGGGCACGCGGTGACCGGGATCGCCGCGTACTGATGGGAGGCCGGTGATGGCGGACGAGGCCCCGCGGCCCACTCGACCGCAGCGACCCCCGCGCCGCCTGGCCGACGAGGAGCCCTTTGCCACGATGCGGACTCGCCCCCGGAGGTTCTGGATCGGGGTGCCGGTGGTCTTCCTCGTGGCCATCGCGGTGGGGACGATCCTGGCGGCGCGGAACCTGTCGCTGGGGCTCGCGGCCCTCCTGGTGATCCAGACCGCGGGGCTCGCCTGGCTTTACGTGCCGGTCCTTCGGGAGCGGATGCGGGTGGAGCGGGCGGCCTGGGAGGAGCGGCAACCCCGGGAGTAGACTACGCGGGGGTCAGAATACGCGGGGGTCAGAATACAGGGGGGTCAGAATACAGGGGGGTCAGAATACGAAAGGGACTCGAGCGCCTCGGCGCTCGAGTCCCTTCGATGATCCTGCAGCGGATGATCTGCCAGCGCTTGTTCTACCAGCGAATGATCGGTCGCGTCATGTTGGTCGCTCCCGTTTGGTCAGGTATCTGCCGCGGGGACCCCTCCCCGCCGCAACTGCATCCCATTGCATCCCCCGTGCCAGCGAGGCAACCGTTGGACGGACGGGCAAAATGGCGTCAGGTGGGGTTTTCTCGGGATTCCCACGCGATCCCCTCGTCGGGGAACGGGGCCTCCATCTGTGGTGGAGACGCCTCAGGTGACGGAGGCGCCCCGCACCCGGAGGCCCGAGGAAGAGCGTCGGAGCAGGCTGGAACGAATTGCGTGTCGCGGGGTCCCCGGGGCCATGAAATTGCCCATGGAGCGCCCTGCGCTGGACCGCCTGGATCGATCGATCTCCGGAACCCTCAGGCTCTGGGGGATGCCGGCCCTGCAGCTCTCGCTGGGGATCGTCTTCATCTGGTTCGGCGCGCTGAAGCTCTTCGACCTGAGCCCGGCCGCAGACCTGATCCGCAACACGGTCTACTGGTGGGACCCGGCCGTCTTCCTCCCGATCCTGGGGATCTGGGAGATCGTCATCGGCATCTGCCTGCTGGTGCGCCCGCTGGTCCGGGTGGCGATTCCCCTGCTGCTACTCCAGATGCCGGGGACCATGCTGCCCCTCGTGCTCCTGCCGGAGGTCTGCTTCACGCACCCGCCCTTCGGGCTCACCCTCGAGGGGCAGTACATCGTGAAGAACCTGGTCCTTGTGGCGGCCGCCCTCGTCGTGGGCGGTTCGCTCCGCGACCGGGAGTTCCGGGGGGAAATCCTGCCGGGATGGCGGCCCCGCCGGGGCCCCCGGGGTTGACGGGGAGGGAACGCCGTTTAGTTTGAATAGCTCCGGACGGCGGACGTCCGGTACCTGCGCCGCTAGCTCAATTGGCAGAGCAACTGGCTCTTAACCAGTAGGTTCTAGGTTCGATTCCTAGGCGGCGCACTACGAGCGGGGTGGGTACCTTCGGGTTCCCGCCCCGTTTTTCTGTGCATGCTCAGCGCATCCTTCAGCGCGCCCCAGTCGGGCGCAAGAGCTCGGGAGCGCGCGGGGCGCTCGAGCAGCCGCACCAGCGCAGGGGGAAGGGGGACCTGGGCCCCGGTCTGCGGTTCCACGACCTCCGGGAACTTGGCCGGGTGGGCGGTGGCGGTCACGATCCAGGGGCGCGGGTCTGCCCTCCTCGCGCGAAGGTCCGCGAGGGCATGGAGGGCGCAGGCGGTGTGGGGACACACCGTGACGCCCCAGCGCTCCGGCGCGTGGCCCACCGCCGCCAGGATCTCGGCATCGCCCACGGCCGAGGCCGTCACATCCCGCGCGAAGGCCGGATCCGCATCCACCTGGAACCGGAGACGCTCCAGGTTCGACGGTACCCCCACGTCCATGGCGTTGGCCGGCGTGCGGACGCTGGTCCGGGGGGCGGCCCGGCCATGTTCGAACCAGTCCACCAGGGCCCGGTTGCGGTTCGTGGCGAGGTGGACCGGACCGACGGGAAACCCCATCTGCCGGGCCCACAGCGCCGCCAGCCCGTGGCCGAAGTTGCCGCTGGGGATCACGAAGCCGGGGGTCGCGGTTCCCCCTCGCCCATCTCCTCCCGGCTCCCGGGCGAGGGCGGCGTGGGCGAACCACGTGGCCTGCGGAAGGAGCCGGCCGAGAGAGATGCTGTTGGCGCTCGTGAGGCCATGCTCCCGAACCAGCTCCGGGTCGGCGAGGGCCGCCTTCACCATGGCCTGAGCATCGTCGAAGGTCCCTTCGACCCGGTAGCTCCGGACGTTCCCGCCTCCTTCGCCATCGGGGCCGCCGCCCCCGAAGCACGACAGCAGGTGGGCCTGGCGCTCCGAAACGCCCCGGGCGGGAAAGAGTACCGACACCCGGAAGCCGGGGCGCCCCTCGAAGGCGGCGGCCACGGCGCTCCCCGTGTCGCCCGACGTGGCCACCAGCACGTGCCCGCGCATCCCCACCGCTGACAGGGCGCCGGCCAGGAACCGGGCGGCCATGTCCTTGAAGGCGGCGGTGGGCCCGTGGTGGAGCTCGAGAAGCGATGTGCGTTCGTCGAGATCGCGGAGGGGGATCGGCGTCTCGAACGCGTGTCGGCAGAGCTCGGGGAGGTTCTCGCGGAGCGCGGTGTCGGCGGGGTCGTCGAGAAAGGGCTCGAGGATGTGCCGGGCGGTGAGGGCCAGGGCTTCCGGTGACCCGGGGGCATTCACCGCGGCCTCCCGGAGCAGCCGGAGCGTTACCGCGGTAACGCGTGGCAGGCGAGTCGGGAGGTAGAGACCCCCATCGGGTGCGAGTCCCCGCCGGATGGCGGTGGTGAAGGAGACGCCGGAGGGGGCAGCGTCGCTCGGGGTCCCGACGCCCCCGGCACCGTTTCGCCGGCTCCGCGTGCTGATCATCCGCACGACTCGACCCTCGCTGCGGGGCCCGCCACGGGGGCGCTCCAGGCATCGGCGCCGATTCCCTTATCCTCCACCGCCGCCTTCATGGCCCGGGCGCCCAGGGCTGCCGCATCCGCGCCCTCGAACCACGCGAAGATGCTCGGGCCTCCGCCGGAGATGCCCGCCCCGAGGGCCCCTTTCCGGAGTGCGGCGTTCCGCCCGGCCTGGAAGCCCGGGATGAGGGGAGCACGGCGAGGCTCCACCAGAGCATCGGCGAGGGTGCCGCGGAGAAGCCCGAGGTCGTCCCGGTAGCAGGCTGCGATGAAGGCTGCCAGCCGCCCCGACTGCACGACGACGTCGGCCAGCGGGAAGGGGGCCGCGAGCACTTCACGGGCACGGCGGGTCTCGAGAACCTGGTGCGGGTGCACGAGGGCGCAGTGAAGGTCCCACCCCGCCGGGATGGGGATGGGGACCAGCCGATCGGGGAGGGCGAGTACCACGCCCCCCAGGAGTTGGGGGCCGACATTGTCGCCGTGGGCCGAGCCGCTCGCCACCGTTTCCCCGGCCAGCGCCGCCGGGTAGAGGGCTGCGGGTTCCAGGGGATGCGCGAGCAGCGCGTTGGCGGCGGTGAGGGCCGCCACAGCCGACGCGGCGGACCCACCCATGCCCGAGCCCAGCGGGATTCCCTTCCGGATGTCGACGACGAAGCCGGGAAGGGAGGAGCCTGCGCCTCCCGCCCCTTCCGTCCGCTCCGTGCCCTGCGCCCGGTCGGCCTCGAGCTGGGTGAGGAGCGCCAGCAGGGCGGCGCCGGCGGTGTTCCGCTCCGCATCCAGGGGCAGGGCAGGAGTCTCGGCACCCCGAGGGACCGTCTCCTCGTCCCACGCGAGGCTGCGAACGCGCACCCCCGTCTCTCCGGGAGCCAGCGTCACCCGGACCCGGTCCCCGGCCACGTCCAGCGTGTGCCCCAGCAGGTCGAACCCCACCGAAATGTTTCCCACCGACGCGGGCGCCCAGGCCTCGGCCCATCGAAGCGGCTGGGGGGATGCGGGGAGCGCGGCATTGTCGATCATTTGAACAAGGTAGGTGGAAGGGGCGGGATTTCTCAATTGGCAGGGGGTCTCTACCTTCCGGCATGACTTCGACCCCGCAACCTCTCCACCCGCCCGACCCGGCCGAGTCCGCGCCCCCCGGGTACATCGTCCT
>REBP01000143.1 GCA_007692665.1 Gemmatimonadales bacterium
ACTACGTTCTCATGGGCGCGGGCATTCCCCGCGAGATCCCGGGGGTCCTCGACGGGCTCGCCGTACACCGGCCGGTCTCCCTTCGTCTCGACGTGGAGGGACCGGCGGGGGAATCCCCCGATCTGATCCATTTCGATCCGGCCGCCCACTGGCCGGAGGGTGTTCCGGCGCCGCTCAATCGGCCGAAGTTCCTGCCGATCATCGCGTCCAGTTCCCTGGCCCGCATGCTCCACAAGAAGTCCACCGGACGGATCGACGGGTGGATCATCGAGGCTCCCACCGCAGGCGGCCACAATGCGCCGCCCCGGGGGAAGCTGCAGACCAACGAGGCCGGTGAGCCGATCTACGGCGAACGGGACGTGGTGGACCTGCACGAAGTCGCCGAACTCGGCCTGCCCTTCTGGCTGGCCGGTGGGACGGGCACCTCCCAAGGTCTTCAGGAGGCGCTCGATGCGGGTGCGGCAGGCGTTCAGGTCGGGACCCTCTTCGCCTATGCCGACGAGAGCGGGATCGATCCCATCCTGAAGTCACGGGTGCTTCGGAAGGCGGCTCGAAAGGGGGGACTTCCGGTTCTCACGGATCTGCGGGCGTCGCCCACGGGATTCCCCTTCAAGGTCGTCGAGATGGAAGGGACGAACTCGGAGGCCGCCGAGTACGAGGCCCGGTCCCGAATCTGTGACCTGGGCTACCTCAGGACAGCCTATCGGATGGAGGGTGGGCGCGTGGGCTACCGGTGCCCGGCCGAGCCGGTGAAGACCTACCTGGCAAAGGGCGGGACCGAGGAACAGACCGAGGGGCGCAAGTGCCTCTGCAACGCCCTGATGGCCGATGTGGGTCACCCGCAGGTTCGGGAAGACGAGGTCGAACGGCCGATCCTGACCAGCGGAGACGAGCTGCAGCGAATCGGGGTCTTCCTGCAGGGTCGCACCTCCTACGCTGCCTCGGATGTCCTCGAGTACCTCCTGGCGGGGGTCCTTGCCCCTGCCCAGGCCGCCAACGGCTGACCGCGCGGCAACGGGCCACCGCCCGAGTCTCTGTTCAGTCGCTCCACTCCCGGGCCAGTGCCGCCACCTGCCCGGCATTCAGGCGCCAGATCGTCAGGTTCAGGAACGCCGCGAAGCTCACCCAGAGCAGGTAGGGAACGAAGAGAGCGCCCGCCAGCGGGCGAACCTGCCAGAACAGGATCGTCGTGGCCAGGATCGACGCCCACAGAACCAGGACCTCGATTCCCGCCCAGTCCGGCCGCCGGATCCCGAAGAAGAGCACGGACCAGATCGCGTTCACCGGAAGGTGAAGAAGGAAGACGATCAGTGCGATGCCCGAGGCCCCGCTCCACCCCCCTTCCCGCCAGACCAGCCACGCGGCAACGCCCATCAGCGTGAAGAGAAGGGACCAGGTCGGGCCGAATACCCACGACGGCGGATTCCATGTCGGCTTCCTGATGCCCTCGTAGTACCATGCACCGGGCCGGAAGAGGATCCCGGCGATGGACGCGCTCCATGACACCGCGATGAACCCGGCAAGCGCCAGCAGCGAGGCGGTCACTGGAGACGCACCACCCACACCTGCATGTGGGCCGGGAGGGAAGTTCCTGCCTGCGTCGTGGTCCGGATGGCAAAGGAGGGGTGGGAGGGTCCGCTTACGGTCATGTAATGGGAGGAGGCAGCGGCCACCGATCGGGTGGTCGTGAACCCGTTGAAGGAAAGGGTCTGGGGCTGGAGTCGTGCGGGCTCGACGAGTGCCCCGTCGATGCTGCGCAGATCCCAGCTGGGAAAGGAGAGGCGTGGATCCGCCCCGGGTGGGAGGCGACCATCCGTGTACAGCGAGGCCGCCCAGTAGGCCAGGAGAGGGCTTCGGGACACCCCCACGACCTGCTCGATGGCGGGGAACCCCGCCACGCTCGCCTCCACCAGCCGTCGCTGCAGCTCCGCTTCTCCACCGGCGAACTGGTCGCCGTAGTGGTCCGAGAGCCAGCGGAGGAAGGACCACGAGACCCCGTAGGCGAGGCGTCCCCAGTCGCAGGGCCCACTCACATCCCTGCGACCCAGCCAGCTGCAGGCCGCCGGGGCCCCGGCGGTCCGCGTCGTCCGGGTCTCGAACCCGTAGTAGACCGCCAGGTCCTCGAACGCATTCGCGAACCAATCCACCGGAGACGTCTCCGGCGAGTTGAACGCCACACCGAACCCGAGGTTCTGACGGGGCCCGAGCCCGAGCGCGTCGAAGCCCACGACCTCCTCGCCGAGGACGGCCTGACCTTCGAGTTCCCAGATCGTGCCGAAGGCGGAGGCGCCGGCCTGGAGACGCCGGCCGAACTGGATGATGTGCGTGGTCTCGTGGGCGGCGAGCCGGGGGGTCTCGCTTCGGAAGTCGTCCAGCGTGAACCGGACCTGGCTCTCGGCCGTGGGTGCCGGGATCACGCCGTCGGGATCCGGGGTGATGGAGTAGTAGAACTCGCCCTGGTTCGATGCGGGGCAGGATGTGACCGGCGCGAAGTCGGTGGAAACCACGAACCCGAGGATGCCGCCAAACCGGTTGACCTGCTGCGAGATCACGATGACGATGCGGCCGTTCCCGTCGAGGTCCGTGGGCTCGCCGAAGTGGCTGCGGAGCCGGGGGAGCGTGACGTCATCGAACTGCGCACCCAGCGTGGAGTAGTCGCCGGCCGAGAGCCCCGGGGGGGGGTTCAGCACGTCCTCCAGCCAGATGCCGCCCGATCCCACCCGGCGGACCACCACCTGCACCGGGATCCCTGTCGTGCAGAAATTCGAGTCGGGGCGGATGTCCGGAATGTTGACCGTGAGGGTGTCGCCAACCTGGACCGAAGCCGGGACCCTGACACCGGACATGAGGTCGCCGCCGGCCCCGTCGGCCAGGAGCGCGCGCTGTCCTGCCCTGAACGGGGTGCCCGCCGCCATCGGTGCTGTCATGATCTCCCTTTCCCTCTCCCGCAGCCGCGCCTCGGCGGCGTGATGCCGCGGGAGGTGGTCCAGGTGGGCCTGAGCACCGCTCGCCGCCGCCATCCTCGCCCGGGCGACGGCCGGGAAGGAGGTGGAACGGACGCGGGACGACGGCCGCCAGCTGCCCGCCTCGCTGTCCTGCAGGGCACCCTGCGGGCCGGCGCCCGGCATGGCTGCCGCGTCAGGAGAACTCGCGGACTGCCCCCGCGTACCGGTCACCGATACCGGGGTCACCACGTCGGGATTTCCCGAGGTGGACTGGATCCCCACGAGGTACGAGGAGGAACTGGTCGTTCCGGGAAGGCGGAGGCACCCCGCGGCCGACCCCGTGAGAAGCTCGAGCTCCCCGACGGCCAGGGAGACGGGGTCCCCGGCCTCGAAGGGAGCCTGAAAGGGAGCACTCGCCTCGCCTGCGACCTCGACCACGACCTGGATGATCCCCGACGGCATGCAGATCTGCGCAGGTGTGCGCACCCGGAGACGGGTGGCGCTGGCTTCCAGGACCGTCGCGGTGGCCCCGCCGATCCGCACGACGTTCAGGGAAGGACTCGGGGAGAACCGCTGGCCCGTGATCTCGATCTCCATCCCCTCCTGCACGGTGCCGGGCGAGATCGACTGGATGGAGGGTTCGTCGCCGGGAAGCACCGTGACCGGAACGACGGTGGAAGCGTCACCGGAGCGGACCGTGATCTGGGTGGTGCCCGCCTGCATCCCCTGGACGAGACCGTCGGAGGTCACCATGGCGATGGACTGATTCGCGCTCTGGAACGTGACGGGCCGCCCGGTGAGTTCGTTTCCGGCGTCGTCACGCAGCGTCACGACAAGCTGGACGACATCGCCACGGGCAAGCTCGACCTCCGTGGGAGCCACGACGACGTCGGCCACCGGACGGGGCAGCACCTGGATGGTCCGACTTCCGGTTACCCCCGCGATTTCGGCGCGGGCCAACGCCGAGCCGGCGCTCACCCCCGACACACGCCCGCTTCCATCGACTTCGAAGACCTGGGGGGCCGATGAACTCCAGGTCGCGGACTGGCCCGGAATCGGGTTTCCGGCGGCATCGAGGGCCACGGCGGTCAACTGGATCGTTTCTCCCACGACCACCACGGGAAGCGGCGCGTCCACACGCACCGATGCGACCTGGGGCGCCGACGGGCTCGAGTCACACCCCACCAGCACCACTGTCACCGCGGCGCCAAGAACCAGAAGCCTTGCTCCACGGCGAAGGCAGGCGCGCGCGACTTCGGAGAGGGTGGGGGTGGCGATCATGGTTGCAGCCAGGGGGAAGGAGTGGGAAACCCGGCTTGCGACCGGCAAGGCAGTTCCAGCGAAAACGGCGGGTGTCTCAACAGACACGTCAGGACCTCGAGAGGTTCCCTGGCGCGGGATCGGGCCCTGAACCCGGCTCTGGTCGGGCAGCACGGGCGAGAACCTGGCGTAGCCACCGAGTCCTGGGCGGGGGGAGTTCGTGGAGGATGCGGTCGCCCTTGAGCCGTGCCGGAACCAGGGGATGACCGCCCCGGAGGAGAAAGATCGAGTCGTTCCCCCCCTCCGCGCCAGAGGGAAGGGTTTCGGGATCCGGACGAAGGGCGGCCCCGTCCAGCAGGCTGATCCATTCCTCGTCGTCAAGTTCGAGTCCCCGGTGGGCGATCCCGGGGCCCAGCCAGCGGAGAAGGTCGCCCGACGGCCGGAGTTCTCCCCCCCGGTCCTCGTCCATCCCGCGGAGACCGGCCGAGAGGATGCGGATGCGTTCGCCCGCCTGCTCCCACGCATCCAGGGGCCATGCGGGCATGCGGTGAAAGCGCACGGCGTCGCGACGAACCATCCATCCGAGTTCCCCGGACCCGGAGTCGGGGGTCGGGAGCAGCTCCGCGAGAATGGCGCGCGCCCGTCCGACGCGCTCCTCCGGGGACTGCGCCGGACGGGCTTCCGACCGGGAGTTTCCCCCCCTGGCATGGCGGGATCCGGTCCGGGCTTCGCGTGTCGCCTCGGCGGGGAGCGTCGTGCCCGGCAGGGTCCACCCCGGGAGCTCCAGGGCCGTGGATGGAAGGGGGCCGGCAGCGCTCCCGTCGTCGTGAAGCCGCTCCAGGAGGGCCAGGAAGAGCCCCCCGGAGTCGAGGTGGTGCGGGTGGATCCTGCAGGCGCCCTCGAGTTCGGGGAGCCAGCGGGCCCCCTCGAACCGGGTGAGTCCGGGGGCATGAGGGACGGGAGGGCGGACCGGAACGAGCCGAACCGGTGGGGAGCCGCCGGGGCCGTCATCGGGCGTGCGGAGCACCCGGTCCACCACGGCTTCGTTCTCTTCCGGCGCGAGTGTGCAGGTCACGTAGAGCACCCGGCCTCCGGGGGGAACAAGGCGGAGGGCCTTCCGGAGGAGGGCTTCCTGGAGCCGGGGGAGGCGGCGAAGGTCTCCGGCCGAGGCCACCTGGGGGCCGTCGCGGCGCGACCGCCCTTCCCCGGAGCAGGGGACATCCGCAAGTACGCGGTGGAAGGGGGCGTTCTCGGGGATGCGGAGGGCGTCGCCGATGACCGTGATGACCGAGGGGTGCGCGAGGCGCGAGAGGTTTCCGGCCATGGCCTGAACCCGGCGTTCAGCCAGGTCCACCGCCACCAGGCAGCCCCGGTCCTCCATGAGCTCCGCCAGGTGGGAACTCTTCCCCCCGGGGGCCGCGCACAGGTCGAGAATCCCCTCGCCGGGCCGCGGGGCCAGGGCAGGCGCAGCGAGACAGGTCGCCGCCTGCTGGATGTAGAACAGCCCCAGCCAGTGCTCCAGTGTCTCGGAGAGGGGGTACGGCTCCCGGTCCACGCGGAAGACCCCCGGGAGTTCCCGGACGGGGGCCACCTCGAATCCCTGCCTCCGGAGGGAGGCGAGGAGTGCCTCCGGGGTCGTCCGTCCGCGGCGGATCCTGAAGGTGCGGGGTTCGGGTCGCTCGAGGGCCTCCACGAACGCAGTCCAATCCCGGCCCGGGAGGAAGACGCGGTACCGTTCGAAGGGGGAGGATGCCATGGGGAAAGATGCGGGCCCGGCCGGGAGAAAACCACCCCGACCGGGCCCTCTGGTCATCCTTCGACTGCGACTGCGACTGCGACTGCGACTGCGGCTGCGGCTCGTGTCAGCGGAGCTGGACCGTTGTCCTGTGCGTTCCGCCCTTGTCGCTGGTGAACTCGATGGTGGCCGGACCCGAACCTGAAACAATCCAGGTGACCCTCATCGTGGAGATCCCGGGGATGCCGCTGGAAACCTCCACCACCGAGGGATCCGTCCCGTTCTGCGGGGTGATCTCGTTCCGGAGTTCGCCGGCCGGGAAGCCGCCCACGTGCGCGGTGACCCCGCTTCCCGAGATGCGGAACCGGTCGGGCTGGCCCACGTTGTGAAGCTCGGCCGCCTCGATCCGCGACGGCATGGCGCGCTCGTTGCGGAGCTGGGCCGTGACCCGCCAGGTGTTGCCCGAAATCCGCTCGACCAGTGTCTCCTCGAAGGAGAGAAGGGGCATCTCGTCGGCGTGGAAGAGGGCGAACATGGCGTTCCGGTGGAGCATCTCCTGGATCATGAAGGGAACCGTCGTGCGCCCCCACCACTTGTTCCACCCGCCGATCTCGACGGTGCCCAGATCCGGGTGCTCGTACTCTTCCCACTCGTGGAACCAGGCGCCCATGCCGAGCTTGTCGTTGAAGAAGAGCTGCTGCATCTCGTTGGGGATGGGGCCGTTGTCGTCCCAGTGGCCCTGGTAGAGCTGGGCCTGGCTCCAGAGCTCGTTGGTGAAGCCCACCACGCCCAGGAAGTCGTGGGCCCAGTCGAGCGTGCCGCCGTACACCGTGTACAGGTCCTTCCAGATGGTCCAGTAGCGGTAGTAGGGGAGCATGAGCGCGCCCCGCTCGCCCAGGTAGTCGTAGGTGCGGTTGTCGCGGTTGGTGTAGTTCCCGGTGCCCTTGTAGTACTGGGAGCCGGGCCCGCGCAGGATCATGCCGCCGGCGTTGTGCCAGGACTGGAGCGCCGAGACGTTGGGACGCGCCATCAGGAAGTCGCCGATGGCCCGGGTCTCGGGGTGGGAGAAGGGGTAGTAGTACGCCCCGCCCTGGATGTAGGAGGGCTGCCAGTCGCCGGGGAAGTCCCGGTTCATGTCGTAGCCACCGAGCCCGTCCTCGTTCCGGCGGCCGTCGCCGTCCAGGTCCGTGCCCTCGGAGCCCAGGAGGGTGTAGTCGCCCTGCATGCCGGGAGGCGCCACGATGAGGAGCCGGTCGTCGATGGGGGAGATCATGTGGGTCCCCGTCCCCGGCGTGTGCTTCCGCATCTGCAGGATCTCGCGGTTCCCCGTGAGGTCCTGGGGTGGATCCTCGGAGGCGCGTCCGTCACCGTCTCCGTCGGTGGGCCGCATGCCGCTTCGCGAAGGGCCGCCGGTGCTGAAGTAGTACGCCCGGGCGTCGGGGTTCATGGACGGGATGATGTAGAAGGCCCGGGTATCCACGAGCTCCCGGACCTTGTCCAGGTGCTCGTAGTTTTCCATGAGGAACCAGATCAGGTACATGTTCGTTTCCGTACCCTGGATCTCGTTGCCGTGAATGTTGGCGTCGGCGTAGAAGGCGGTCTTCTCGTGGTGCGGCCCCGTGTCGGGGTTGTTGACGGTGACGGCCCAGATATCGCGACCTTCCCAGGACTGCCCGATGCTCTCGAGCGTCAGGAATTTCGGGTAGGTGCGGGCGAGGAGCTGAAGCGCCTCGGTCATCTGTTCGTAGTTGTAGTATCGATCCCAGCGCAGGTTGACGACGGGGTCGCGGTCCGGCTGCGTGAAGGACTGTCCCTCGGCAACCGCGGGGGTCGCACCCGTGACGAGGAGCCCGCCCACGACGAGGGAAGCCCCTGCAAGGAGGCCGGTGAACCGGAAAATTCTGGACTGCTTCATGGTTCGGGTCCTCAGCGCAGGGTAATGGTGGTGGACTGGAGGCCGCCTGCCCGTTCGGCAAAGACCTCCATGGGCACCTGGGTGCCCGCCGGGGCCTGCACGAGCCAGGTAAACGAACTCCGTGCCCCCATGCCGTCGATGCGGGGTGTCTGCTGCTGGATGTTCCCGGTGAGCACCGTCATGCCCGAGGTGGGCATGAGGCGCACCGTGACCGGGCGGTTGAACCGGATCCTCGCGCCCATCTGGGTCTGGGTCGGGAGGTAGCGGTCGTTGGCCAGCGTGGCGGTGACCTGCCAGACACCGTCGCCCCTGGCCTCCACCCGGGTCTCGACGATTTCCACCTCGCCGGTCTGGTTGCCGAGCCAGGTCGCGAAGGCCGCGTGCTTCCCGGCGAGCTCCCGGATGTCGGAGGCAGGCGGGTTCACGCGGACGTTGGGCCGGAAGCCCCCGACCTCGACGTCGCCAAGCTGGGGATGTGTTGCCGGCGTCCAGTCGACGAAGCCGTCGATGCCGGCGTTTTCGAAGTAGCGAAGCCAGCGGTGTTCCGGCGTGGTCCCGTTCCGGGCCTGGGCTCCCTGGGCTGCCGGAGCCGGGGCGGCTGCCGCCTCGCCTCCGCCGACCCGGGTTCCGCTGAAGGGCACGGTGCCCATGGGACCGAGCGCCACGGTGCCCGAAAGCTCGTTGCCGCTGACGCGCCCGGACACGGAGATCTCGCCCATCCCCTGGACCTCGCCCGAGGCCTGGAACTGGTCGCCCTGGCCCTGGCCGGTGAGTTCCGTGGCTCCCGCCGGGCTGTTCAGCATGACCCGGAGACCCGAGTTGGCGCGCGAGATGCCCATGTTGGCGTCGAGGGCCTGGCCGTCCATGGAGAGGGAGATCGCCCAGTCACCGACGACGGATCCGCCGGCAGCGGGCCCCGCCTGCTCGGCGGGTGCGGCCCTCGCCCCCGAGGCTTCCTCGGGGAGGACCCAGACCGGCGTCGTGAAGGAGGGGAGGCCCACCTGGTAGTAGGCGAACTGGGCGAAGGAGCCCGCTTCGCCGGGAGCGCCGTCACCGCGGAGCCCGGTGAGATCGACGAACTGCTCCGAGATGTACTGGAAGTACGGCCGGTCCCCGCCCTGGACGTTGGAGGGCTGGGACGGCGGTCCGGGGGCGACGCCCTCGGGCGGCCGCCGGGTCTCCGGGGTGGGGGAGCGGAGATTGTCGTAGGGCGAGAAGGTGAGCACGGCGGCAATGTTCGTCTGCTCGAACATGAAGTCCGCCAGCGCCCGCGTCTCGCGCTCGCTCACCTGGTGCGGGCCGACGTGCGGCTGGAAGTAGAGGTACTCGTGGGGGAAGTTGCGGTTCAGGTTCACCCCGTCGGAGCCCAGCGGTACGTAGGCATCCACCATGGTCGTGTCGATGCCCTCGAGAAAGACGCGGTATTCCCCGCGCTCGGCCCGGGACCGGTTGGCGCGGCGCAGGAGCCGGGGGTCGTCGTCGTCCGCGACCCACTCCCCCTCGGGGTGACGCTGGCGCATCATCGTGACAACGCCGTCGTTGTTCAGGTCGGCTCCGATCTCGCGGGGGTTCAGTCCCCCGAGGTTGGGCGCCGAGGCGTGGGCCTTGTAGGGAATCTCGTACGCGGACATTCCCCAGTAGAGCTCCGCGCCGTCGGGGTTCATCCGCGGCAGGATGTAGACGGTCCGTTCGTCCAGGAGTCGGGTGACCTCCTCGTCGGACCCGTACCCCTCGAGGAGGTGCTGAGCCGTGAAGAGGGCGGTGGAACTCCCGACCAGGTGGTTCGCCTCGAGGTTGGCCACGATCAGCAGGGCCGGCTTCTGGTCCAGCTGACCGGTGCGGGCATTCCCCAGCGTCAGGAGCCAGACGTCACGGCCCTCGTCGGTTCGTGCAAAGCTGCGCACGGATGCAAGATTGCCGTGCCTCCCGGCCAGGTCCTGGATGGCCCGGGTGAGCTGGTCGTGGTTCAGGTACTGGTCGTAGGGGCCGCTCTGCGCGAAGGCAGGTGCGGTCCCGGCCCAGAGTACCGCGGCGGTGAGCGCCGTGGTGAGGCCGAGGGTTCGTCGCATCCGGTAGATCTCCTGGGGAAGTTGAACAGGGGGGGCCACGATACGGCGACCACCTCCCCCTGTCGACCCCCGGATGCCCTGCGGTGTTGAACGGGCGGGCTCCGCGAGGCCCCCGCGAGGGCCCCGCGAGGGCCCCGTGCGGGGGCCCGAAGGCTCCTACCCGATCCGGCCGAGCGCCACCGCCGCGAGGAGGAAGAGCACGCCGGCCAGGAGCACCACCATCATCAGGGTCATGGAGGCCCGGTAGGTGGTGGACGCAGTCTCTCCGGGCGCCAGTCGGCCCACGGAACTGGGTCGTCCCATGACCCTCCCGAGGGTCCCCACCGGGTCCCGCCCCCAACGGACCGCCCAGGCCGCGGCCCCCCATGAAGCGCGCTCCCCCCAGGCGAAGAAGGCCGCCACCGGCTCCACCGTGGTCTTCCAGGCAAAGGCCTTCGGAGCCCGGTAGAACCAGTCGGTATCGAGCTGGATCTTCGCCTTGGGCTTGAGGCGCTGGGCGATGAGGAAGAAGACCAGTGCGGTGGCCAGAAGCAGCTGGAACCCCTTCTTCAGGTTCTTGAGCGCGTACGGATCGAAGGTGACCTCGTAGGGGAGGATGGCGTAGAGCGGCGCCGGCCAGACCCCGAGCAGGATGTTCAGGAACACCCCGATGCCCATGGCGGCATACATGTTCCACGGGAGCGGACGCACCTCGATGGGCACGGCGGGCGCCTTCGAGAACCAGGTGAAGAAGGGGAGCTTGAGGCCCACCGACAGGAAGGTCCCCACCGACGCCAGGTGAAGCAGGATCACCGCGACCTCGGTGCTCGCGTACTCCGCCGCGGAGATCGTCATGGGCTTCGAGATGAAGCCCGAGAAGAAGGGGGCCGACGAGATCGAGAGGGCGGCCACCATGTAGGCCCAGAAGACCCAGGGCATGCGGGAGTAGAGTCCGCCGAGGTCCGTCATCCGGCTCCGGCCCGTGGCGTGGAGCACCGCCCCGGTGGCCATGAAGAGGAGCCCCTTGTACAGGATGTGGGTGTAGGCGTGGGAGGTGGCCCCGTTCAGCGCGAGCTCGGTGCCGATCCCGATGCCCGCCACCATGAAGCCCACCTGGCTGACGATGTGGTAGGCCAGCACCCGGCGGATGTCGTTGGAGAGGATCGCGTACGTGACCCCGTACAGCGCCATGATGAGGCCGGCCCAGATCAGGAAGTCCCATCCGGCGAAGCCCCTCGCCAGCGTGTAGACCGCCGTCTTCGTGGTGAAGGCCGACAGGAAGACGCTCCCGGTCACCGTTCCCCGGGGGTACGCGTCGGCGATCCAGGCGTGGAAGGGCACCATGGCCGCGTTCACGCCGAAGCCCAGCAGGATCAGCCAGGCCGCCGCCCCGCCCTCGAAGGCGTCGAAGGCCAGGGAGCCGGTCTCGCCCACCTGGAGAAAGACGCCCGCCATGAGCAGGCTCCCCCCGAAGATGTGGACGAACAGGTAGCGCCACGCCGCCGCCGAGGCCGCCGCCGTGCCCCGGGCCCAGACCAGGTAGGCCGAGGCGAAGGCCATGATCTCCCAGAAGAAGACCAGGGTGAAGAGGTCGCCGGCATACACCGCGCCCAGCGCACTCCCCGAGTAGAGCAGGGCGCTCACCTGTTCGCCCGTGTTCCGGTTGTGGAGGGCGTAGATCCCGGCCACCAGTGTCACCAGGGCGAAGATCCAGCCGAACACCATGGAGAGGGCGTCCACCCGGAGGAGCGTCAGCTCGAAGGTGGCGAACCCCCAGGTGAGGGTGTCGCCGTGCTGGAGCCCCGACAGCTGCAGGAGTACCAGCACCGGCGGGACCAGGAACGCCCAGGGGCGGATCCCCTTCGGAAGGAGCGGAAGGAGGAGCGCTGCGGCCAGGTAGATGAAGGCGGGGGGGAGGAGTCCGAACATGGATCAGTTCTCCCCTTCGGCGGCGAATTTCGCCTTGACTTCGGCGTACTCGGTGGCGTCGGTCTCGTAGAAGTCCTCGGGCCGGTCCAGGACCGGGCTCACGATCCCCTTCGCGATCACCGAGAGCACCACGCAGGCGATGGCGCCGGTGAGCGCGAAGAAGAGGGGGTGGTCCCACGAGTGCTCGGGCGGGTAGCGCTCGCCCAGGAACTCGAGTCCCCCGGAAGCGAGGAGCGCCACCAGGAAGATGAGTCGGAGCAGGTTCTTTCGGGTCATCAGGAGCCTCCCAGCGCCGTGATGGCCGTGCCGGTCACCGATTCCACGATCATCTCGGAGAGCGTGAAGAAGCGGAAGATGCCGTCGGGCCACACGCCCAGCAGGATGGCGAGGAGCATGGTCACCACGATGGGCACCACCATGAGGGGCGAGGCCTCGTCGAAGCGCGTGTGCTCGGGCGAGGAACGGAAGAAGGCGCGGACCACGATGGGAAGGAGGTACGCAGCATTCAGCAGTCCGCTCAGGAGCAGGAAGACGAGGAAGACGACGGATCCGGCGTCGATCGCCCCCTGGGCCAGGTACCATTTCGAGACGAATCCGCCCACCAGGGGCACGCCGGCGAGGCCCACGGCGCCGACCCCGAAGGCGAAGAGCGTCAGGGGCATCTGCCGCCCGATCCCGTCGAGCTGGCTCACCTTCTTCTTGTGCGTGTGCACGTAGATCGCGCCGGCGCAGAAGAAGAGGGTGATCTTCATGGCGGCGTGGGTGACCATGTGAAAGGCGGCCCCGAGAATGGCATGGGGCGCCAGGAGCGCCACGCCGAGGACGATGTACGACAGGTGCCCCACCGTGGAGTAGGCGAGGCGGGCCTTCAGGTCGTCCTTCGTCATGGCGATGGCGGAGGCGAGCAGGATCGTGACCCCCGCGAAGGCTGCCAGCATGGCCGCCGCACCCATGGCGCCGGTGAGGTCGGGCCCGAAGGTGTAGCCCACCAGCCTTACGAATCCGAAGACGCCGGCCTTCACCACCGCCACGGCATGGAGGAGCGCCGAGACCGGGGTGGGCGCGATCATGGCGTTCGGGAGCCACGAGTGGAGCGGCATGACGCCGGCCTTCACGCCGAACCCGATGAAGAAGCAGATGAAGATGGTCCAGAGCATCCCCATCGAAAGGTCGGGGCTCAGGAACCCGCCCCCGGTGAAGTCCAGCGCACCGGCCGCGAGACCTTCCGCCGATCCCGCGCCCTGGGCCACGGCCACCAGCGCGATCCCCGCCACCAGCGCGATCCCCGCCGTGATGGCATAGACCAGGTACTGGCGTCCGATCCGGTAGGCCTTCTCGGACCCCGCGTGGATGACCAGCGGGTACGTGGCCACCGAGAGGATCTCGTAGAAGAGCACGAAGGTGAGCAGGTTCGCCGAGAAGCAGATCCCGATGGTGGCCGACAGGCACACCGCGAGCATGGCGAAGAAGCGCGTCTGCTTCTTCTCGTTCGTGCCCCGCATGTACCCGAAGGCGTAGAACGACGTGAGGATCCAGAGGAACGAGGCGGACAGCGCGAAGAGGATCCCCGCCGGGTCCACCCGGAGCGCCAGCTCGATCCCCGGGGAAAGCTGCATGAGCTTCACCTCGGGGTAGTTCCCTGCCAGCACGGAAGGGAGCATGGAGAGCACGAGGCCGAACTTGGCCACCGCCGCGATGATGGTCCAGGTCTCCCTCAGGTTTCTCCGCTTCTCGCCGGTGGCCACGATGGCGACAGCGCCCAGCGCCGACACCAGGATCGCAAGGAGCGGCGCCCAGGACTGGATGAAGTCAGGCATGCGTCAGCCCCCCGCCATGGGCGCCACGACCCGGTCCAGCAGCGCGCTCACGATGGCCACGTTCATGATGCCCGCCACCATGACGGCCACGGCGAGGATCGCCACCGGCCCGATCATGGACACCGGGGTCTGGCCCTCGGGTACGGGGGCCATTTCCTGCGCCGCCGCGTCGGTCTCGGGGTTCCGCCAGACCATCTCCAGCATCCGGAAGAAGTAGATGGCGGAGAGGAGCGACGACGCGATGATCACCGCGAACCAGGTCCAGGCCTGCGCATCCGCCGCGCCGAGCAGGAGGTACCACTTGGAGAAGAACCCCGCCGTGGGCGGGATCCCCACCATGGCCAGCGCCCCGATGGTGAAGGCGCCCATGGTCCAGGGCATCTTCCGTCCCACCCCCTGGAAGTCGGGGATGCGGGTGCGGCCGGTGCGAAGCCGGACCACACCGCCCACCAGGAAGAGAAGTCCCTTCATGAAGGCGTGGTTCAGCACGTGGAGGAGGGCCCCGATCATCCCCAGGGGGTTGGCCATGGCCACGCCCAGCCCGATGTACCCGAGCTGCCCCACCGACGAGTACGCGAGCATGCGCCGGTAGTCCTGCTGCCCGATGGCCAGGATGGATCCATACAGGATTCCCACGGCCGATACCCACCCCAGAGCCGCGAGGAGCGGGATCCCCTCGGTGAAGAATCCCGGGGGAAAGACGTCGAGGAAGAGCCGGATGATGGCGTAGGCCGACACCTTGGTCATGACCGGCGCGATGAGCCCCGCCACCGCCGAGGGCGCGTGCGTGTAGACGTCCGGGAGCCAGAAGTGGAAGGGGAAGAGCGCCATCTTGATGGCGAGCCCCGCCACCATGAACACCCCCGCCGCCTGCACCGCCCGGGACTGCGAGAGTTCCGGCAGCAGCATGGCCATTTCGGCCATGTTCAGCGTGCCCGCCGAGAAGTACAGGAAGGCCACGCCGATGAGGTAGAATCCGCCGCCCACCGCTCCGATCAGGAGGTACCGGAAGGTGGCCACCGCCCCCGCGCCGCCCCCGATGGCCAGCAGCGCATAGGCCGCCAGCGCAGCGATCTCGAGGAAGACGTAAAGGTTGAACAGGTCGCCGGTGAGGCACATGCCGGTGAGCCCGGCGAGGACCAGCACCATGGCCGGCCAGGCCAGCCCCTCCTTGCCGGGGGCCTCCAGCGCCAGTGACCGCGGGGCGTAGATGAACACCAGCGTCCCCACGAACATGATGATCGCCACCATGTACGCGGCAAGCGCATCGAAGACGAACTCGATCCCGATGGGCGGGAGCCAGTTCCCCAGCGCGTACCGGATCGGCTCCCCGCCCATCCAGATATGCACGAGTCCCGTCAGCGAGAGCCCGAGGGTGAGAACCACGCCGATCAGGGCCGTGGCGTATCCCGCCCGCCGGTTGACGAGCCCCGCCAGGAGGCTGATCAGTGCCGCGAGGAGGAGGACTGTCGGGATGAGAACCGGTATCTGGCTCACACCGACTCCTTCATGCGTTCGAGCAGGAGATCCTCGTCGAGGGTCCCGTACCTGCGGTAGGCCACCAGCAGGAGCGACAGCGCCACGCCGGTGATGGCGACGCCGACCACGATGGCCGTCAGCACGATGACCTGCGGGAGCGGGTTGATGTAGAAGGCCGCATCCGTCCCGAGCTCGGCGGACCTGACGGGAATGGTCGCGCCGGCCTTCGTGGCACCCTGGATGTACAGGAGGTAGATGGCGGTCTGGAAGATCGTCATCCCGATGACCTTCTTCAGCAGGTTCCGCTTGATGGTCATGCCGTAGAGCCCGATCCCGATGAGAATCGCGATGAGGAAGTACGGATACCGTCCCAGGACGAAGTCCACGGTCATTCGACTCCTCCCGTGTTCATGGCGTCATAGATGGCCACAAGCGCACCCCAGACCAGGAATCCGATGAAGACCTCGGCGAAGAAGATGCCCCAGTACCGGAGCGTGTCGGGCTCCATGCCCGGCACCGCCATGGCGTACTCGAGGAAATTCCCGCCGAAGAGGACGGAGGCGAATCCCAGCAGCGCGAAGGCCAGGGAGCCGAACCCGGCAATGGCCAGCCCCGCCTCGCGGGGAAAGCGCTGGTAGGAATCCTCTCCGATGGAGATGCGAAGCAGGATGATGGAGGCGGCGAGCATGACCCCACCCTGGAACCCGCCTCCCGGCGAGTAATGACCGTGGGTGATGACGTAGAAGGCAAAGATCTGGACCAGCGGAACGATGCCCTTCGCCACCACGTGCACGAAGAGGGAGTCGTACCGGCTGGTCATGCTCCCCATGTCGGAGCCCGGCCGGGCGGGGCCCCGCTGGTGCCCCCCGGTGATGCGGTTCGCGGACCGTGTGATCACGGGGCACGCTCCCCGGTCCCGGGGGAAGGCTCGGCGGGGTCGCCGGTGAAGTCGTCGACGAAGGGATCCGGTTCCGGGCCGATGGTGTCGGGCCGGGCCTTGTAGGCGTCGGGATCGTCCAGGTCCGGGAAGAGCCCGCTCTCGGACCCGTCGAGGCGGCGCCGGCGGCGAAGCAGGATGAGGAGGCACGAGAGCGCCGCCGTCGTCACCACCACCGCCTCGCCGAAGGTGTCGAAGCCGCGGTAGTCGGCGAGGACCGCCGTGACCATGTTGGGCGTCCGGGAGTCCCGGTAGGCGTTCTCGATGTAGTACGACGAGACCCCGAGGGAAGCGGGAGACGCGGGGTCGGCCCGTTCGGGCAGGTCGCCACTCGCCCATACGAAGAAGCCTGCGAGGAGGCCAATGAGCATGAATCCGGTGAGACGCATCAGTCCTCCGAACGACGGTCGAGGAAGGCCAGCGCGACCAGGAGGAAGACCCCGGTGAGACCGGCACCCAGCGCAGCCTCGGTGAGGGCCACGTCCGGCGCCCCCAGTTCGGCGAAGAGCAGGGCCATCAGGAACGAGTAGCCCGTGAGCACGCCCACGGCCGCCAGCAGGTCCCGGACCTCGAGCGCCGTCACGGCGGCGGCAATGAGGATCAGCATGAGCCAGAAGTCGAGCTGCCAGATCATGGCGCGACCTCGCGGTTGGTGACGTCGGCGCCGTCGGTGCCGTGGGTTCCGGCGGCGCGTTCGGCCCGGGCCGCCTCGGCGGCGGAGGCGGCGCGGCGCTCGGCCTCGGGGACGTCGTCGGGGTGGATCCAGACCGGGACGCCCTTCCGGAGGGCGGCCCGCGACAGCACGTGGACGCCCGAGGGATTCGTGGCGGCAATGAAGATCAGGATCAGGACCAGCTTGGCGCTCTCGAGGGCGAAGCCGTTCTGGATCGCGAGCCCCGCCAGGAGGAGGAGGGAGCCCAGCGTCTCGGACTTGCCCACGGCGTGGGAGCGGCTGAAGAAGTCCGGCAGGCGAAGAAGGCCCACCGTGCTCACCACGAGGAAGAACGCACCTCCGGCGAGGAAGAAGGCGGACACCCAGTCGAGCGCGCTCACTGGTCGCGCTCCCCGCGCAGGGGGGCCGCCTGGCCCAGGGCGTCCGGATCCACTTCCCGCTTCGCATCCAGGAACTTCGCAACCGCCACCACGCCCACGAAGTTCAGGATCGCATAGGTGATGGCGAGGTCCAGGAACCCGTCGGGGCGCCCGTAGACGAACCCGATGATGGCGAGGAGGAGCACCGCGTTCGTGCCGATGGCGCCCACCGCCAGCAGCCGGTCGAAGAGCGTGGGCCCCAGGATCACGCGGATGAAGTTCATGCCCAGCAGGACCGCCAGGAAGATGGCGAGTCCGAGGAGGATCGAGGTCATGGCAGGGCCTCCACGGCCGCGTCCACGAGCTCGGCGGGCACGAGGTCCCGTTCACGGCGGAATTCCACCGGAGAGAAGGCCCACTGGATGGGAGGTGCGCCCGGGCGGGGCTCGCCGAAGATGGGGGCGACCATGCTCTCGACCTCGCCCGAGACCACGGCGCCCGCGGTGTCCGGGTGGAGGGCGTGCACCAGGTAGTGTCCGCGCTGGAGGTCCACGGTCACCGTACCCGGGGTCAGGGTGATGGTGTTGGCCACCATGACCTGGCCGACGTCGCTCCGGATGGCGGTGTGGAAGACCATGAGCTTCGGGCGAATCGGCATGCGGGGATCGAGGATCCGTCGGGCCACGTCGAAGTTGGCCACGACGATGCTCCGCAGAAGCCAGATCAGGTAGCGGAGAAAGGCCCCCCCGCCGCGAAGGATCTCGCTCCCGCCCCGGGGGACTCCGGGGGCGCGGCTTCCGAAGGGGCGCTCCGGGTTCATCAGGACGACCATGCCCACCGAGACCGCCATGAAGATCATGTACTGGAGCCCGATCC
>REBP01000026.1 GCA_007692665.1 Gemmatimonadales bacterium
CGGTGCTCGAGACGCCTCCCCGGCGGGGATCACCGGCGCCGCCGGACCCTCGCGGCCCCTGTTCCACCGCATGGACACCGCCGAAGAAGAGGTTGGGCGCCGGCCACACCGCGTGGTCCGGCCAGTCGGCGGTGAGTGCAACCACGGCCCCCTCGGGCCAGCCACCCTCGATTTCGAGTCGGCTGGCCTCGACGTGGAGCCGGGGGCGGGCGATTGCGGCCTCCAGGGGGAGCCCCTGGTCCACGATACCGGCGATCACCTGCAGCAGGGCGGAGCGGATTCGGTTGGATCCCCCGGACCCCAGGGCCACGATCCGCCCGTCGGGTTCGGCCAGGAGTGTCGGCGCCATCATGGACGTGAGCCGGACCCCGGTGGGCCACCGTCCGAACCCCCGGGGCTGCAGGTCCGCTTCTCCCAGCATGTTGTTCAGCATGAAGCCGGCTCCCGGCACCACCCATCCGCATCCCTCGCCGTTGGAGATGCTGAGGGAGGCCGCGTTTCCCGCGCGGTCCACCACACTCATGTGCGTCGTGCCCCGGGGCGCGGGAGGGTGGCGTCCCGCCTCGCCCACGTACCGGGCCAGCGTCGCCGGATCCAGGAACCGGCGCGCGAGCGCCAGGTCCACCTCGCCCGAGAGCCCCTCGGCGAGCCGGGCCTTCGCCGTGAGACCCAGGGCACGCGCCAGGCGCCGGGCCTCCGCCTCCCCCTGCGGATCCCCGGGCACCGCTGCCGGGTCCGCCGCCAGGGCCGCCAGCCCGAAGGCCACGAGCACGCCCCCCGATGCCGGCGGCGGGTTCGTCCAGAGCGTGGCACCCCGGAAGGTCGACGCCAGGGGGGTGCGGCGCTCGACGGCGTAGCGCCGGAAGTCGTCCCGCCCGAGGTGACCTCCCCGCTCCTCCGAGGCCCGCGCCACCGCAGCGGCCACCTCGCCCCGGTAGAAGAGGGCGTCGCCCTCGATGGCCAGCGTCTCGAGGAGGTCGGCCAGTTCCGGCAGGCGGTGAAGGTCTCCCTCGGCGAGGGGCCGGCCTTCCGGGGCGTGGAGGCGGGCCGCTCCCGAGGTCGAGTTCACGATGGGCGCGAGAACCGAGGCCACGTAGGCCTGCATGGCGGTAACCGCGACCCCGCCGCGCGCGGCCGCCACCGCGGGCTCCATGACCTCGCCCAGCGGCATCCGCCCCAGGTCGCCGTGGGCCGCAAAGAGCCCGGCGATTGCGCCTGGCGTCGCCACGGACCCCAGCCCGATCTGGAAGGCCTGCCTGGCCCCGCCAAAATCCACGTGGATCTCGCGAAAGTCCTCCTCCTGCCCGGGAGGGAGGCGTGCCAGCGGCGTGTGGGTGAAGAAATCGAGGATGCGCGGAGCCTCCCCGGCCGGACGCGCCAGCAGGAAGCCGCCGCCTCCCGGCGAGGAAAGGAGCGGCTCGGCCGCGAAGGAGGCAGCGAGGGCGGCGGCCACGGCGTCGAAGGCATTGCCGCCGGCATCGAGGATCGACATCGCGGCGCCGAGGGTCACCGGGTGACCCGCGGCAGCGGCCTGGCCGGGACCCCGGTGGCTCAGAACCGCGACCCCGCGATCCAGACGTCCGCCCGCTCGAAGGCCCGACGCCCGTCGGCCTCGACGCGGTCCGCCTCGGCCTCGTTCCCCTGGGCCCGGAGCGCTCCGGCCAGCCCGAGAAGAGCCCATCCGTTGTCCGGGTGGACGGCCAGCGACGCGCGGTACACGGCTTCGGCCTCGGCCGGGCGGTCCGCCTCCAGCAGGACCGCCCCCAGGAAGTGCCGCACCGGGATGGTCCAGGGCTCGGGTTCGTCGTAGGCGAGACCCAGTTCCAGTGCGAGGGCCTCTTCCATGGACGCCACGGCGGCGTCCACCTCGCCCCGCGCGGCCAGAATCTCCCCGGCCAGGATCCCCCGCGCCATGCCCAGGAGGTCGCGGTGGAGGTGCCCGCGGAAGCGCGCCGTCTCCGGGACTTCCTCGCGGAGGCGGTCCAGCGTGGCCAGCTCGAGTTCCGCCCGCATCGTGTCGCCGAGGCGCAGACGTGCGAGGCCCCGGGCGAAGTGGTGCACTCCCGCCCGGAAGTCCGCCGCCTCGTCCACGGGTGCGCGGAGAATCTCTTCCCACCGCCCGAAGCGGACCAGCGTCAGCGGCACGTAGAAGGACGAGCCGGCCGCGAGTCCGGCCAGGTTCCCGGCCGCCTGGATCGCCACGGCGGACTGCCCGTCGAAGGAGGCGGCAAAGGCGAGCATGTGGAGGTTGTGGGAAGTATAGACGCCCGGCGGGCCGTCGTACGCGGCGCGCTGGTCGGCGACCCAGGCGCGCTGGTTCCCCCGGACGGCGTCACCGTACCGCCCGATGCGCATGAAGATGTGGCTCGGCATGTGGGGAATGTGGCTCACCCCCGGAATCGCATCCTCCAGGAGCTCGGCACAGGGGGCCGCCCGCCCCGGATCCGGGGATGCCTCCACGAGGTGGATGTAGAGGTGGCAGGCCCCCGGGTGCCCGAGGTCCACCGACAGGGCCTGCTCCAGCACTTCCACGGCCCGGTCCGCGCCGGGCTGGGGGCTTCCGTCCTCGGCCCAGTAGTCCCAGGGGCGAAGCACCATGTGCGCCTCGCCCAGGAGGGTCAGGACCTCCAGGTCCCGGGGAAACCGGGCCGCGACCTCCTCCATGGCCCGGGTGTAGGCCGAATCCAGCACCGTCCGGGGTGCGGCCTCGGGCGTCTCCGCGTAGCGCGTCGCCAGGGCCCGGATGAGCGCCTGCTCCACGTCGGTCGCTCCGTCGGCCAGCTCCATGGCGCGGCGCACCGCCGTCCAGGCGGCCGGGACGGCCTCGTCCCGCATCGCTCCGTTGATGTGCGGCCCCAGGGCCCAGGCCTCGGCCCAGAAGCAGGAGGCGCAGGCGGGGTCGTGGGCCTGGGCCTCTCGGAAGGACCGAATCCCCTCGCCGTGAGCGAAGCCGTAGGTGAGTCGGAGCCCCTGGTCGAAATAGGCCTGCGCCTCCCGGCTGGTCGTGGTGATGGCCCGGCTGAGCGTTCCGATCCCGGCGTAGAGGGGCACCCCGTCCCGGGAGGTGGCCTCCGCGTGGCCCGCGTGCTGGGCGGCGAGGTCGGCGGTGGGCAGGAGGATCCCGGCGGCCGCGAGGACCGCGCCGGCACCTGCGAAGGTCAGGGCCGACGACCGGACGGGGAAACGGGAGCGGGGGCGGGGGCGGCTGGCCATGGCGACAGGGGGGCGGAAGGAGCGGAGGACCGTGGGCGGACGGCGTACGGCCTGAGAAGGGCATGCCGAAGCCTCAGTTAAGCCCCCGTGGTGCCAATTCGCAAGGGATCCCGGGCACCTCGGTCCCGCTCGGGGGTTCGGAGAAAGGAACCCCCCCGGCCCCACGGCCGGTCCCTCCCCCCTCGGAGCGAGGCATTCCATGAGCATCCTGGTCCTTGGTGGCACCGGCACGGTTGGCAGCGAAGTCGTTCGGGAACTCCTGGAACGGGAGTCGGGCGAGATCAGGGTCCTCACCCGGGACCCGAACAAGGTCCCGGATCTCCCCCGCGGCGTGGAGGGCGTGGCCGGTGACCTGACCGACCCCACCACGCTGGACGAGGTATTCCAGGGAACCACCCGACTCTTCCTGCTGAACCCGGTGGCCATGACCGAACTCCACGAGGGACTCACGGCCCTGGAGGAGGCGCGCCGGGCGGGGGTCGGGAAGATTGTCTACCTGTCGGTGCAGAACCCCGAGGCCGGCGTGCACATTCCGCACTTCGCGTCCAAGGTGGCCATGGAACGCGCACTCCGGGCGTCGGGGATCCGCCACGTGATCCTCCAGCCCAACAACTTCTTCCAGAACGATTTCTGGCTGAAGGACGCCATCGTGGAGCACGGGGTTTACCCGCAGCCCCTGGGCGACGTGGGGGTCCGGCGCGTCGACGTGCGCGACGTCGGGGCGGCGGCCGCCACCGCGCTCCTCACCTCCGACTTCGACGGCCAGGCCGTGCCGCTGGTCGGCCCGGAGGTGCTCTCGGGCGAGGCCTGCGCCCGGGCCTGGTCCGAGGCGCTGGGGCGGGAGATC
>REBP01000025.1 GCA_007692665.1 Gemmatimonadales bacterium
CGGATCCTCCTCGCCGATGGCCCCCGGAAAGAGCCGCTCGATGGCATCCTCGGTCTCCACGGCAATGGAATGCACGACGCTGTCCGCCTGGATCGAGCTCGCCACATGGTGGATGAAATAGATCAGGACGCTCACGCTCACGAAGACCAGGAGGATGCCCATGGACATGGCGAGGGGGGGAACGAACTCCGCATCCTCCACGCCCCTGACGGTCCGCAGCACCAGCATGGCATAGACGAAGGTCGCGATGAAGGTCCCGAGCGTGATCTGGTTGCCGCGGTCGCGCATGAAGTTGCGAAGAACGCGCGAGCCGAACTGCCCGGCCGCCAGGGTCAGCGCGACAATCGTGATGGAAAACACCACGCTGGTCACCGAGATCATCGACGTGACGACCGCCGACAGCACGACCCGGGCACCTTCGGCTTCGCCGCCGTAGAGCCACCATGCATCCGACGGGATCCGGTCTGCGTACCGCCGGTCCAGGGAGAGCATCAGGGTCGACAGCCCAACCGCCAGCAGCGACATGACCGCCGGAAGAAACCAGTAGCTCGAGCGGATCCGGTCGAGAAAGGTGCTGAATCGCGCCTTCACGCGGTGACCCGCGGGAGGAGTAATGGATGGCTGCGCGCGCGGCCTTCGTTCGTCATCGCTTCCGCCTCGTGAAATACCCGCCCCGACATTGGAGGATGTCGAGCCACTCGCATGGAATCCTGCCTATCCCGCCGTCTGCCCGCCATCGACCAGGAACTCCGCGCCCGTGACGAACCGGGCCTCGTCCGATGCGAGAAACAGGACGAGCCAGGCGACGTCCTCGGGCTCGCCGACAATGCCGAGCGGAATGTTCTTCAGGGCGCCTTCACGCGTCTCGTGGTCATCGAGGACGCTGGACGTCATGGGTGTGTTGATGAACCCGGGATGGACGGAGTTCACGCGGATGTTGTCCGGGCCGAGTTCGACGGCCGCGCCCTTGGTGAGCAGGCGGGTCGCGCCCTTGGACGACGTGTAGTGCACACCCGCCGCGCCGCCGATCATCCCGGCCATCGAGGAGATGTTGATGATCGAGCCCTTGCCGTTTCTCCGCATCTCCGGTACGACGCTCTTGATTCCGAGGAAGTTGCTGGTCGCGTTGACCGTCATGAACTTGTTCCACGAGTCAAGATCCACGTCATCGAGCTGTGCGAAGCCCTCCTCGCCCCCGATGCCGGCATTGTTCACCAGGATGTCGATTCTGCCGAACTTCTCGACCGTCCCCTTGACGACGCGTTCCCAATGGTCCGGCTTCGTCACGTCGTGGGTGAAGGAGATCGCCTCGCCAGCGGAACGGTTGATCCCGTCCACAACCTCCTGGAGCTTCTCTTCCTGAATGTCGGTGGCGGCGACCCGGGCCCCTTCACGCGCGAATATCCGCGCCTCCTCCGCGCCCTGGCCGCTCGCGGCCCCCGTGATAATGGCCACCTTGCCGTCGAGTCTGCCCATCGGATGCCTCCCGGAGAGAAACAGGAACGTCGAACATTCTTGATTCGTATGGGCCGGGACTCGCCGACAGTGGCTTCAAGCGCGGCCCTGGACCATGCTCCGGAGACGAAATGCACGATGCATGCCGAGGGTCAGGGCGCGTCGAAGCGACCCCCGCTCCCGATCCCCCCTCTGCGTGACCCGGGAGACCTCCGGAGCCCTGCGAGTCGGGCTGCATGCTTCCAGTACCTCCACCCCTCCGGCCGACAGAGGAGACAGTCCAGGTGGTACTTCCATGCGAGACGGTATTCCTTCCGGTCCAGGTAGTGATTCGACAGCCTGTAGAGCGACTGGGCCAGGTGCTTTCGCACGATTGCCCTGGCATCCTGCCGGGTGCAGTCCAGAAGAATCCTCCGCAGGGCCGGGGGCTGATTCAGAAGATACTGGCTGGACCTGGACTGCGAGTCCGGAAAACTGTGGATCCGGAAGGTTGGCTCGTCCAGAACGGCGACTTCGAGTCTCCTGGCCACCTGGAAGGCGACCCAGGTCCACTCCAGGTGGCTGGAGATGTCATGGAAGAGATCTTCCGGGATCCGCGAGCGCCTGAACATGCCTCCACATGACGGAAGCCAGTTCTCCCGGAACAGGGAGACAAGAGGATCTCGCTCGGCCTCTGCAAGGTTCAGCAAGGCCAGCTTGTCCTGATCGTCCACCTGGCGAAACCCGTTGGACGCCAGAAGGGCAGCGTTGGGCCGGCTGCGAAGAGCCTCGACCCGGAGGTCCACCGCACCGGGCAGGTACTCGTCGTCGTCATCGAGAAAACCGAAGTAGGGTGCTGATGATTCCCTGACTCCGAACTCGAGGGCTCGGGCGAACGAGGCCGTTTCCAGGCGGATCGTCCGGACGAGCGGAGCGTGGCACAGTCGACGGACGAGGTCCGGGTCGAACTGCTGTCCATTCACGACAACCAGCACCTCCAGAGGGGTGTGGTTCCCCTTCCGGACGCTCTCGATCGCCCGGAAAAGCGTGTCGGCCCTTTCTCGCAACGCCATCGTGGCGATGATGATCGAACACTCGGGGGGGCCCGGGCGCTGCGCGGCATCCGGCTCGGTGGTGGTCATTCGCGGGTTCCAGATGCCAGCTGCCAGGGGGGTCCCCGGATCCTCCACCACGGAGGAGTGCGAGGTTGCAGAAGACCGGCCGGGTTCATCGGCTCCGGGGACTTCCGGGAAGACCCGCCTCCCGGCTCGAGGCAACTCCCCAATACGGCGGAATCATATTCGTTCCCCGCCCCGTCTACAAGGGTTTCGGCACTCGGGGATTCCGGCGCACTGCGCGGAGCTGCGCTCTCCGCCCGTCCCGCGCGCGACCAGCAGGCCGAACCGGGATCAGGCAGGGATCAGGACTTCGGCGACAGATCATCGCGCGGACTCGAGCCGCCTGGCCCGGACATCCGTGGCGAACGCCAGGACGATCCCGAGGAAGCAGGCCGCCGCCAGAGATTCCACCGACTCCTCCAGGAGGCTGTCCACGAGGAAGAAGTGGGCCCGGTCGGGATCCATTCCTTCCGGTACCGGGAATCGTCCGCCCATGATCCGCGCGTCGATGAAGGCTCCCAGCCGCACGTAGAGGTCGCCGAGATGACGGATACCGGAGGAGGCCCCCGCCAGGGCGTAGAGCCCGAACCCGGTCACGAGGTAGGGGCGCGCACCCGGCGCGCGCCAGGCGTCACGCCCGTAGCGGATCAGGGCATAGAGCGGCACCGCCGCCAGAAGAGCGAAGTAGGGAACGTCGGTCGCCACCCGGGTCGGCAGCCCCAGGACGCGGTCCCCGTGAAACTGAACGACGTAGTCGGAGATGACATGGCGGATGTCTCCCGCGTCCTCGATGAGCATGAGCGCGGTGGCGATGGCGAGGAGGAAGAAGAAGCTCGCCGGCCGCTGCTCCTCCAGGTGGTGGAGGCGTGCGGCGAGGTAGGCCGCACCGACAGTGGTTGCCGGAAGGATGAACCACTGGATCCACTCAACCGGTCGATCATTGAAGAGGTGCACCCAGACGGGCTTGAACCGATCACCCCGCTCGACCATGCCCAGCAGGTCTATCCAGACCACCGCGGCCCAGGCCAGGGCGACGAGCCCCGCGACCAGGAGAAGGACGGTACGGGCGCGGGCCCGCAGGGGTACCGGCCACCTCTCGAGGTTCCCCTCGCCCACTCGATCGTCGGTGGATTCCACCGGAACATCCAAGGCATTCTCCCGGCGCTGCGCAACTCTCCACCCGACCATCCGGCGACGTGACGGACGCGAGCCACGTTGGGCGAGGATCAAGGCAAGAGGGGCCGGATCAGAAGGTCGCGGGGCGGACAGACCCCTCGCACCTCCTGCGGCGCGAGGAAGCAAGCTATGGCGGGACCACCCAGGGATGCAACAGCGTCCCTCGAGGGGTCCTGACCTGATCATGCCGATGGTGGACCACCGTGGTCTGCCGGATCCGGCTCGCTCTGCCCGGCGGCACGCCGGAGCGAGAGTTCCACCGGGACGGCGCCCATCATGGAGTTCAGGGAGGGGGAGGTCCGTTCCACGTTCGCGCGCAGCGCGTCCAGCG
>REBP01000024.1 GCA_007692665.1 Gemmatimonadales bacterium
AGGATCTGCTCCACCACCGCCGTGACCTCGGGGGTCTCCATGACCACCCAGTCCCGGTTCATGTCGTAGCCCAGCGAGTTCGTGCGGCGACCGTTCGTCCCCCAGTCGCCGCCGTCGGGGTTCATGTTCGGCACGATGATGACGTTCACGTGCTCGAGCAGGTGCTGGTGATCGCCGAGGGTCAGCTCGCGAATCATCTGCTGGCCACCCTCGCGACCCGAGCGCTCGTTGCCGTGGATCGAGCTGAGAATGAAGACGGTGGGCTTGCCCGACAGGATCGATGCCGACGGGTCGGAGTGCGGCGGGTCGCCCAGGTAGGCCACGACGAAGCTCCGCCCCTCGTTGGTGGTGGTGAGTTCCTCGACCAGGATCCGGTCGGAGCGCTGCTGGATCTCGTCCAGGAAGTCGAGGACCTCCTGGTGCTGGGACGCCCGGGACCAGTCGGCACGCTCGGCGCCGGTGCGTGGGAGCTGCTGGGCATCGGCCGAGACCGGCGCCAGCACCGGCGACAGGGTGAGGGCCGCCGCCGCGAAGGCGACTGTGAGGGTTCGCATCATGCGTGAGTATCCATGGAAAGGGTTCATCAGGGGGCACCTGGCCCCTTGGGGGTGCGCTTCTCGGCCACGACGCGCTTGTGGACCTCGGCGTTCTCGACCCAGGGCTTCCGCTCGAAGTACGACTTGGAGGCCTCGATAACCTTCGGCGTCAGGAATACCAGGGCGATGAGGTTCGGGATAATGACCAGACCGAGGAACACGTCACCCAGGGTCCAGGCCACGGCAAGGGGTACGACGGCCCCCACGAAGTGCATGAGCACGAAGACGATCTTGTACGGCAGCACCGCCTTCTCGCCAAAGAGGTAGTAGGCACATCGATCGCCGTAATAACTCCATGCGATGGCGGTGGAGATGCCGAAGAGGAGTACGGTAAGCAGCACGATGTAGCGCCCCCAGTCACCGGGGAGCCCGCGCCCGAAGGCGGCCATGGTCAGGGGCGCACCGGTCTGGGCGCCGTTTCCGTAGAGCACCGGGACGGGATTGCCTGCCGCATCCACGACCTGGCCCTGGACCGGGTTGATGGTGCCGTCGAAGGGCTGCGTCTGCGCCTCGTCGGCGAAGAACCGCTCCACCGGCGCGTTGTTGAAGGCCAGCTGCCGGACGCCGGCACCGGTCTCCGGGAAGCCGTCCGAGACCTGGATCTCGGCGGGAGCCGCGACCATGCGGCGGAAGCCCCCGTCATCCTGCTCCTCGACGTACGAGACCCGGTTGTCGTTGAGGGCGATGGGGGTGGCGAACCGGTCGTCCCAGCTCGCCGTGACGATGATGACCAGCGCCGTCATCGTGCAGATGACGATGGTGTCGATGAAGGGCTCGAGGAGCGCCACGACGCCCTCGGACACCGGCTCGTCGGTCTTCGCCGCCGCGTGGGCGATGGGGGCCGAACCCTGTCCGGCCTCGTTCGAGAAGAGTCCACGCCGCACGCCCCACATCATCGTGACGAGGAACGCGCCGACACCCGCACCCGCCACGCCGGCGGAGGGGTTGAAGGCCTCGCTGAAGATCAGGCCGAAGGCGGGCACGATGGCCTGCCAGTTCAGGGCCAGGATCACCAGCGCCGCCGCCACGTAGAGACCGGCCATGGCGGGGGCCAGGATCCCGGTGACCTTCCCGATCCGGCTGATGCCGCCCAGGATCACCGCGCCGACGATGGACGCCGTGACAAGACCGGTGATCCAGGGCGAGATGCCGAAGGAGTCCCGCATCGTGTCGGCCACCGTGTTGGCTTGCACCCCGTTCCCCGAGAGGAAGGCGGTGATGGCCAGCAGCAGCGCGAAGAAGACGGCCATGGGCTTCCATGCCGCACCCAACCCGCGCTCGATGTAGTACATGGGGCCGCCGGAAACCGTCCCCTCCCAGGCGGGAGAGTCGGCCGTCACGACCTTCACTTCGCGATAATACTGGGCCAGCGTGACTTCTGCGAACTTGGTCGCCATGCCCAGGAAGGCGGTGAGCCACATCCAGAACAGGGCCCCGGGGCCGCCGAAGTGGATTGCGATGGCCACCCCGGCGATATTCCCGATGCCGACCGTGGCCGAGAGCGCCGTGGAGAGCGCCTGGAAGTGGGAGACGTCGCCGGGCTCGTCGGGGTCGTCATACCGACCCGTCGCTACCGCGAAGCCGTGTCCCAGCGCCCGCACCTGGATGAAGCCGAGCCGGACGGTGAAGTAGAATCCGGCTCCGAGAAGCAGGATCACGACAAAGGGGATGGTCTCGCCGGCGACGGGAATGCCCGAGGCCCAGACGATCCCTTCCATCCAGTTGACGAACGCGTTGATAGACTCCATGCGTCCTTCCGTTTCAGGTTGTGGGGTTTGAAGACCCGGAAGAATGGACCCCCGCCCCCTTCGGTGCAAGGTTACACCCGAAACCGGACGCCGCAGACGGCCGTAGGGAGCCGGGATCGATGGTTCGAGTTCGGGGCAGTTCGGGGCGCCAGGGTGCGCACGCCGGGTGCGCGCGAGGTGACCGGGGGGCGCGGGTATGCCGCCCGGGGCCCGCACAATGCCGAGGGAGAGCGGCAGACCGGTTGTCCCCTCCCTCCTTCTTCTGCTGGTTTCGCTGGTTTCTTCTACTGGAAGGTTTTCATGGATGCGAACTCTTCGTCAGCCGGGCGTGCCGGCATCTGCACGCCCCTTCTCGCACTCCTGGCCATGTCCCTGTGGGCCGCTCCAGTCGAGGCGCAGGACCCCGACGCGTGCCCGGCGGGGGGCGTGCTCCTGGGCGCCGGAAACACCGGGATCGGGGTGGGCCACGTTCCCCGGGTGAACGGGCTGCGCGTGAACTTCCGTGACCGCTGCCTCGACGAGGTCAACGGCATCAACCTGACGCTCTGGACACCGCACCGGATCGGCGGGCACCTCGACGATGTCGTGGGAGGGCGCGTCCGGGGGGCCGCGGTGGGTGTGCTCCCCTGGGCGGGGGACCTCCAGGGCGTGGGCATCGGCCTCGCCGGCGTGGTCTCCGACGACGCGATGCAGGGCGTGCAGGTGGGTGGCTTCGGGCTGGTGAGCGGAACCCGGATGCAGGGGGTGCAGGCCGCCGGCTTCGGGCTCGTGTCCGGGACCGACATGCGGGGAGTGCAGGCGGCGGGCCTCGGCCTGGTTTCGGGGAGGGAGATGCGAGGCGTGCAGGCGGCGGGGCTGGGCCTCGTGTCGGGCCGGGGGATCCAGGGGATCCAGGCGGCGGGGCTCGGTCTGGTTGCCGAGGGGAACATCACCGGCGTGCAGGCCGCCGGGCTCGGGCTCGTTGCAGAGGGTGAGATCAGGGGTGTGCAGGCGGCCGGGCTCGGGCTGGTCGCGGAGGGGAGCGTGAAGGGGGTGCAGGCTGCGGGTCTCGGGCTCGTGAGCACCGGAGACATGGTGGGGCTCCAGGCTGCGGGCCTCGGGCTCGTGAGCGACGGCAGCCTCACGGGAATCCAGGTGGCAGGAATCGGCCTGGTGGCGAGCCGGAGCATGGAGGGCATCCAGATCGCGGGCATCGGTCTCGTGGCCGGCGATGCCATGACCGGCGTGCAGGCGGCCGGGTGGCGCATCGCGTCCGGCGCCGGGATCGACGGGGTGGCCGTGACAGGATACCGCACGACCGCTCCACGCCTGACCGGGCTCGGCGTCGCCGGATGGAACGACCTCCAGGTCCAGCAGGGCCTCACGATCGGGATCTACAACCATGCGCGACACCTGCGCGGCGTGCAGGTCGGACTGATCAATCGGGCCGACAACAACTCGCCGCCATTCCGCTGGCTCCCGATCATGAACGCGAGCTTCTGAGGGGGCGCGCGGGGCCGTGACTCGGGCGGGGCCATGCCCTTGCGGGCCGTGACTCCGGCGGCGGGACGGTCTCCCGAAGATCGCGATCATTTCTCCTGCGCAGATCGAGCCCGCTGTTCCTGGCAGAGTGAACCTCGTCAGGCGAATTCATCCCGGGCACCATTCCCGCTGCCGAGCCCGCGCAGGTTCTCGCGCATGAGTTCGCGGACGGGGAAG
>REBP01000107.1 GCA_007692665.1 Gemmatimonadales bacterium
AGGTGTCGTGGTGCCAGTGCTCGAGGTCGAGGACCTGCGTGTCGTCGTCCCAGAAACGGAGCACGAGCGCCCCGTCGCCGAGGGTGACCTCCGCCTCGCCGTAGAGGGAATCGGTGAAGACCCCCTGGAAGTCGGCGAGGGGGCGCGAGGGCGTCGTACCCTCCTCCCGGGCCCCGTGAATCGAGTCGCGGGTGGCCTGGGCCCGGGCGAACGCCCGTTCATGCCCCTCCCGGACCCGAACGTCGTGGGGCCGGTCCGGGATCCCCAGGTACCGGTCCACCACGCGCTGCGCCAGCGCCGCCATGAAGGAATTGAAGGTGTTGGTCGTCACGACCACGCCCAGGTTCTCCTCCGGAAGGAGCCAGAGGGTGGTATTCATGCCGTCGGTGGCTCCGCCGTGCTGCGAAACGCGTCGTCCCTCGAACATCGAGAGCTGAAAGCCGAGCCCGTACGACTGGAGCGAGCCCTGGAGCCCCGCATCGGGCACCCGGTTCTGCGCCCGGTGCAGCTCCCGCGCCGTAGTCGGAGAGAGAAGCTGGACCCCGTTCACCTCGCCGGGGGTGCCGAGGTGGAACCGCATCCAGGTCGCCAGCTCCTCCACGGAGAGGTTGAGGGACGCGGAAGCGCCCACGTTGTCGAAATTCCGGCGCTGGATGGGGACGACCTCACCGTCGATCTCCTGGTGAGGCCAGGCGGCGTCCTCCGTGTCGGAGATGTGGATGATGGAGGTGTTGGCGCGCTCCATGCCCAGCGGCCGGAGAATCCGCTCCGTGACGAAGTCGTCCCACGTCATCCCCGAGGCCGCTGCGACCACCTCGCCGGCGACCATGTACATGACATTCGAGTAGACGAACCCGTTCCGGAAGCTCTGCTCGGGCTCGGCGTAGCGCATGCGGTAGACCAGCTCGGCACGCTCGCGGTTCGGCATCCAGGTGATGCGGTTTCCGGTCATGCGCCCCACGCCGACCCGGTGCGCCAGGAGGTCCCGGATCGTCACGGTCTGGGTGACATACGGATCGTAGAGCCTGAACCCGGGCAGGTGCCGAACCACCGGGTCGTCCCAGTCCAGGACCCCCTCGTCCACGAGGATGCCGACGGCCGTGGCCGTGAAGGCCTTGGAGACCGAGGCGATCCCGAAGAGCGTGGAGGCGGTGACCGCCCGTTCCTTCCCGGTCTCCAGGACGCCGTACCCGCGGGCATATACGACCTCGTCATCCTTCACCACGGCGAGCCCGAGTCCCGGGATTCCCCAGCTCTCCATGCCCGCCTCGACGAACGCATCGATCCCGCGAAGGATCTCGGGGGGATCCACGCGGACATCGCCGGCCTGGGCCCCCGCCGCAGCCGGCACCAGGCCGACGGACGCGAGAAGGAGAAGAACCGAGGTGCGAACCCCCGCGGCGGTGGCGAGGGATCGGTGGGATGGGCGTCGGCGGGATGGGCGTCGGCGGGGCAAGGTCATGGAATCCGGGGTCAGGGGATCGGGGGGCCCTCCACGTGGCCCGACGGGGGATGCGTGCGCGGGCAGCATCCCCCATTGAAAAACGACGGCTCCGGGAAACCAGGGTTCCCGGAGCCATCGGTCACGAGCGTTGCAGGCGGGATCCCGGAATCACGTCCGGTGCTTCCCGCCCACCGGGGTCCCGTGTCGCGTTCTCGATCAGAAGCGGATGCGCCGGAAGACCGCAGGGCCTCCCAGGGATGCGCCCTGCAGCTCTCCCTGGAGCCGGTACCGGTTCGAGAAGTTGCCCTGGAACACGACGGTTCCGATTTCGAAGTTCGAAAGCTCGAGCGTGATCTGTCCGTTCTGGTTCGTGCCGGAAGCGGAACCCACCTGGCTTCCCCGGCGCCAGGTCCCGGTGATCGTTCCGGAGGACGTCTCGTCCAGGGCCAGCCGAACGCCGCTGAACGACGCCTGCAGCGCGCCTACCCCGTCCCAGTCTCCCTGGGCGGAGGAATCGGTCACGTCGGTGGACGACTCACACCCGGCCACCAGGGCCACCAGTACCAGGCTGAGCATGGGAAGAAAGCGACGACGAAGCATGGACCCTCCATTCCATCAGGCGTTGGGTCGACCAGGCGTTTGGTCGACTCCGGAAACGGCACCCGGGACCGATCGGTCACCGGAGGCGCTCCAGCACTAAAACTATCTGCCAGCACGCCTGCTGTCCACGAGGAAAAACCTTCCGGCCCGCCGGCGCCCCTTCCCTACCCGCCCCGGTGCTCCGAATCCCCCGGCCCCGACGTGTCCGGATCATGCCCGCCGTCGCCTCCGGAGGCCACGAGCAGGATCCCGTGGCCCACCGTTCCGATGCCCAGCAGGAGGATGCCGAGCGCGAGCAGTTCCCCCACCGGGCGCTCCCGCCCCGGCCCCGTGAAGGAGAGGGCGAGCATGCCCAGAACCGCCACCGCGCCCCCGTACCGGAGGGCTCGCCCCATCGTCGATCCCGTCAGGGGCGTGAGCAGGAGCGCGATCGGGGCCAGGACCGCCCCGGCCACCGCGAACCCGGGCCGGGAGGCCTCGGGCACGCCCAGGGCGTTCGAGAGGAGCCACCCGGCCGTCCCCCCCACCACGGCCTCGGCCAGGAGGCGGAGCGGGGAACGCTCGACGAAGCTCGACATGGGGGGGGGTGGCGGCATCTCCGGGTCGCCACCCGACTCCGGATTCCGGCGCTGAGGCTCGATCATGACGGAGACGTTCGCATCCCGGGGCCGCTTTCGCCAGATTTGGCGCCATGGATCCCAACGTCTTCCGCCTCATGGCGCAGTGCCCCCCGGGCCTCGAGCCCCTTCTCGTTTCCGAACTGAAGGGGCTGGGAATCCGGGCCACCGCGCTCCAGGGCGGCGCCTCCTGGACCGGCGGGTGGAGCGACCTCATGGCCGCGAACCTCCACCTCCGGGTCGCCTCCCGCGTGCTGGTCGAACTGGGAACGTTCGGTGCCCGGGCCCTGGGGGAGCTGGAGCGGAAGGGGGGAGCACTCCCGTGGGACCGGGTCCCGCGAGCGGCGCCGGCCCGCTTCAGGGTATCCTCCTCCAGGTCCCGCCTCTACCACGAGGGGGCCATCGAGGAACGCCTCCGGAACGCCGGGGACCTCCCGGCTCCTGCCGAGTCCGCAGGCATCGGCGACGTCGTCGGTGCCCGGGGGGATGCCGACCTCGATGCCGGTGACGGCACGCCGGACGCCGGGGGCCCGCTCGTCGTGGTCCGGGTGCACCGTGACAAGGTCACCGTCCGCCTGGACACGAGCGGCGAGCACCTTCACCGCCGTGGCTACCGTCTGCACGTGGGCGTGGCCCCCCTCCGGGAGACCCTCGCCTCCGCGCTCCTTCTCGCCGGGCCCATGTCCGACAGTCCGTCCGCCGCCCCGCCCCCCGTGGTGGACCCCTTCTGCGGGTCGGGCACGGTGGCCATCGAGGCCGCGCTCCTGGCCCGGCGCATCGCGCCCGGTCTCGCCCTGGCCGACCGCACTCCCCGGCACTTCGCCTTCCGCGACTGGCCCGATTTCCCGCAGGCGGCCTGGGAGCTGGAGGTGGAGGCCGCCCGCGCCGACATCCTCCCGGAACTCCCCGGCAGGACCGCCATCTTCGGGTCGGACCGCGATGCCGGAGTCCTCGAAGCGGCTGCGGCCAACGCCGAACGGGCCGGTGTCCTGGAAGACCTCCACCTGGCCACCGCCACGCTCTCGAAGGCCCCGGGGCCCGAGGAGCTCGCTTCCGCCGGGGTCCCCCCCGGATGGCTCGTCACGAATCCCCCCTACGGTGGTCGCCTCGGGGACCGACGCCGCCTGCGTGCGCTCTATACCTCCCTGGGGCGCGCCTTCGGACCCGGCGGGCGTTTCGCGGCGGGCTGGTCCCTCCTCTACTTCTCCGGCGACCCGGTCCTCGACGCCGCCACGGGCCTTCCCCTCGAGGAGCGCTTCGCCACCTCCCACGGCGGCCTCCGGGTGCGCGCGGTGGCGATGGAAGGCGCGGGGGAGGACTCCGGGGAGGACTCCGGGGAAGAGCCCCGGGAAGCCTGACCGCTCAGAACCCGTCCCGCCCCACCGGGCACCCGGCCCGGATCCAGTCGCCGAAGGTCTTCAGCGTCTTTCCGAGGAGTTCCCGCGACGCCTCGTCGTGCAGCCGCCCGTCCTCGAACTTCTTCGAGGCGAAGGTCAGGTGGAACCCGGGCCGATGGAGCACGGGCGTCGAGGTGGTGAACAGCGCATGGTGGAGCGCCAGCTGCGCCCGGATCGTCCCGCTGGCTCCCCCCGAGGCACCGAGGAGGAGGGTGGGAAGCCCCGTGATGGGCGGGTCCTTCACCGGCCGGGAGGCCCAGTCGATGGCGTTCTTCACCACGGCGGGCATGCCGTAGTTGTACTCGGGGGACACGATGATCAGCCCGTCCACCCGCCGGAGCGCGCTCCGGAACTCGGTGGCCACGGCCGGGGGGTCGTCGCCGTCGATGTCGGGGTTGTAGAAGGGGAGGTCCCCAAGGTTCGGACCGTCCTCCAGCGTGAGCCCCTCCGGCGCGAGTTCGCCCGCCGCCAGGAGCAGCGCGCGGTTGTAGGAGGCTTTGCGAAGGCTCCCGCACAGGGTCAGGATCACGAGGTTTTCCGGGGCGTAGCCGGACCCCGTCGCTCCGGCGCCGGCGTCGGCAGGGGCCTGGTCGCCCGGGTCGGTGTGGGTTCCGGTTCGATCCTTCTCGTCGGCTGGTTGTGTCATGATGGGTCGGCTCCGCGGCCGCGTGGGCCGGGTGGGAGGAAACGGTCGGGGGATGCGGAGGGACCGACCGGGCCGCCGGGCTCAGTCCACCGGGTCCGGGCGGGTGCTGTCCGGCAGGACGCGCGCCTCGACGGACCCGGCGGCGGCGGCGGCAGCTCGCCCCGCCATGCGCCCCGTCGCCCAGGCCCAGGCGAAGTTGTAGCCCCCGATGGGCCCGAACGCGTCGAGGATCTCTCCGCACAGGTAGAGTCCCGGATGGATACGGCTTTCCATGGTGCGAGGGTCCACCTCGGCCAGGTCGACGCCGCCCCCGGTGACCTCGGCCTTCCGGTACCCCTCGTCGCCGGTCCACGGGAGCGGGTAGGCCGAGAGGGCCTCCACGAGGCGGTCCCGCTCGTCGCGGCGAAGGCGGGCCAGGGCGCGGTCCGAGGGCACGCCGACCTCGGCCAGGAGCCGGTCCACCAGGCGCTGCGGCAGGTAGCGGCGAAGGAGGGGCCCGACGCTGCCGCTCGACGCGTCGATGAGCCGCGCCTCCCAGGTCCCGGCATCCTCGCCGGTCCAGGCCACCTCCAGGGGCTGGGGGCGGGCCTCGGCCCGGGCCTGCACGGCGAAGTGCGACATGTTCAGCACCGAGGGGCCGCTGTAGCCCCGGTGCGTGAACAGGAAGCCGCCGTCCACCCGGGGCCTTCCCTCGCCGGCGCGGCCGCGCACCCCCCGGGCGCCGATCTCCACCTCCAGCGACACCCCGGCGAGTTCGGCATGGACGGCCGGGTCGGTGAGGAGGGGGGTGAGGGCCGGGTAGACGGGGTGGAGGGTGTGCCCCAGCGCCTCCACGATGCGGAGACCGGTGCCGTCGCTCCCGGTGGCGGGGACCGAGAGCCCCCCGCTGGCCAGGATCACGGCGCTCGCCGCCAGCGTCTCGGCGCCCCTGCCAGCTGCTCCCGGGCCGGCGCCCGGGCCGGCACCCCGACTGCCGCCGCCGCTGGAGGCGCCCTTCGCGCCCTTCCCGCCCTTCCCGTGCGGGACCAGGTGGACCCGCCACGAGGCCGTGGAGCCCGGGGGCTCGATCCCCTCCACGGACCGCTCGAAGAGCACCCTGACCCCGGCCTCCCGGGCCGCCTGCACGAGGGCGTCCCGGACGTCGCGGGCACGGTTCGACCGGGGAAAGAGCTTGCCGCTCTCGGCCTCGAGGGCCAGCGGGATGCCCAGGTCCTCCTCGAAGAAGGCCCGCTGCTCGGCCAGGGGCCAGGAGAGAAGGAGCTTCCGGAGCGTGTTGGGCGATGACCGGGTGACGTAGTGCCGCGGGTCCAGCTCGGAGGGGAGCACGTTGCACCGTCCACCCCCGCTGATGAGGATCTTCCGCCCCCCGTCGGGGCTTCGCTCCACGAGGACCACCCCGCCTTCCGGGTTCTCCCGCCCGGCGAAGATCGCCGCCATGAGCCCGGCGGCCCCCGCCCCCACGACGACCACCGGCCGGCCCCCCTGGCCGGGCGTCACCGGGCCAGCTCCTGGCGGAGCGCCTCGAGGAGGGTGGCCTGCATGGCCGGGGTCTGGACCGGGAAGTGCGCCACGCGCAGGTGCTTCCCCTTCCAGGGCCCGTAGCCGTCTCCCACCACCAGGCCCCGTTCCCGGAGGCGCGCCCGGAGTGCATCGGCACCCGAGGGCACCTGGACCACGGCCACGGTGCGCGACCGGAGATCCTCGTCGGCCACGAAAGGCTCGAGTCCCAGCTCCGCCACGGTGTCCCACCAGCGGTGGAAGCCGGCTTCGGCGGCCTCCCGCAGCGCGGCCCCGCCCCCCTCGGCCAGGAACGCCTCGGCGACCCGGGCCAGGAGGCGGATCGCCAGCGTGTTCGGCGTGGCGACGGTCTCGTGGCGGTCCGCGGCGTCGGCCAGCGCCGGGATGTGGAAGAACGGACCCACGGCGGCCCGACGGCCGAGCCGTTCCTGCGCCCGCTCCACCAGCGCCGGCGACGCCACGATGACCCCCAGGCCGGCGGGGAGGCCGAAGCCCTTCTGGACCGAGAAGAACCCGGCGTCGATGCGGGCGGGGTCCACGGGCTCGGTGGGCCACCCGGTGACCAGGTCGACGGCGGCGAGGCCGCCCGCCTGGCGGATCCGGTCGGCAAGGGCGTGCACCTCCGGGGGCGAGATCCGGGCGCCCGTGGAGGTCTCGTTCTGCGTCATGGCCAGCAGATCCGTGCCGGCGGGGATCTCCACCGCCCCCGACCGGAACCCCTCTCCGTCCGGGACCGTCGCATCCCCTGCTTCCAGCCCCAGCTTTCCGGCGACGGCGTGGAACCGGCGGGCAAAGGCGCCGTTCACGAGGTGGAAGCTCCGGGCCTCCACCACGCCCTGGAGGATGCGCTCCATGGCCTCGGTGGCCGAACCGACGAGGAGGACGCGGTGGTCGGACGGAATGCCAAGGAGGGTGCGGAGGGCCTCTTCCATGCGGGCCACCTCGCGGCGCACCGGGGCGCTCCGGTGGCTCTCGCTCAGGTAGCCGTCGGCGGCCATGCGGCGGAGTTCGGACGGCACCAGCGGGTGGAGCTGGGTGGGGCCCGGCGCAAAGGAGAGGAGGGGGGTGGTCACGACAGGACCCGGACCCGGATCGTGCCGGGGATCGCCTCGAGCTCGGCGAACATGCCGGTGTCCCAGTCCCGGGCGACGTCGGTGATCACGTAGCCGACCCGCTCGTTCGTCTTCAGGTACTGCCCCTCGATGTTGATGCCGCGCTCGGCCATGACCCGGTTGATGCTGGCCAGCACGCCGGGGACGTTGGCGTGGATGTGGACCACCCGGTGGGCGCCGTTCAGCTCCGGGAGCTGCAGGTTCGGGAAGTTCACCGAGAGGGCGGTGGACCCCTGCTCCAGGTAGCTCAGGATCTTGTCGGGGACGAAACGGGCGATGTTCTCCTGCGCCTCCTCCGTGCTCCCCCCGATGTGCGGGGTGAGGATGACGTTCGGCATGCCGCGCAGGGGGATGTCGAAGGCCTCGCCGTCGACGCCCGGCTCCTCGGGGAAGACGTCCACCGCCGCCCCGCGGACCCGGCCGCTCTCCAGCGCCTCGCGGAGGGCCGGCAGGTCCACGACGAAGCCCCGGCTCAGGTTGATGAAGATGGCGCCCTCCTTCATGGCCCCGAACTCCCTGGCGCCGAAGAGGGCCTGGTTGGACGGGCTCCCGTCCACGTGAACCGAGACGACGTCGGCCCACCCGAGGAGCGCCGGCAGGGTGCGGAAGGGCTGGGCGTTGCCGAGGGAGAGCTTCTCGGTCACGTCGTGGAATCCCACCTCCATCCCCACCGCCTCGGCCAGCACCGAGAGCTGGGCGCCGATGTTGCCGTACCCCACGATGCCCAGGCGCTTGCCCCGGATCTCCCGGGCGCGGGGGGCGGCCTTGTGCCATGCGCCGGCGTGCAGGAGCGCGCTCTTCTCGGGGATGTCGCGCATGAGGAGAATGATCTCGCCCAGGGCCAGCTCCACGACGCTCCGGGTGTTGGCGTAGGGGGCGTTGAAGACCGGGATGCCGCGGTCCACGCAGGGCTCCAGGTCGATCTGGTTCGTGCCGATGCAGAAGGCGCCCACGGCCTCGAGGGCGTGGGCAGCCTCGAGGACGTCGCGGGTGAGGCGGGACTTGGAGCGGAGGCCCAGGACCGACACCCCGTCGAGGGCGGCGGCGAGTTCCGGGCCGGCGAGGGCCCCGGGGTGCTCCCGGACCTGGTACCCGGCCTCGCGGAAGCGGCTCGCCGCCTCGGGGTGGATGCGCTCGAGGAGGAGGACGGTGCGGGCCTGGGCGGCGTGGACGTCAGTCATGAAAGGCGCGGGTGGGGGTTTCGGGGTCGGCGAGGAGGGCGATGAGCTCCTCCATGGAGGCCACCACGTGGTCGGCGGCCTTCACGATGGGGTCGCGGGTGACATTCTCGGTAAAGGCCACGAAGGCATGGGCCAGCCGGGCGGTCCGGAGTTCCAGGTCCGTGGCGCCGTCACCGATGATCCAGAGGGGGCGGTGCCGGGGGATCGCCCCGGAGTCCAGCAGTCGCCGGACGGCCCCGACCTTGCCGGCCCGGGCCATGGGGGTCGTGGCGTCGAGGCCCAGGGGCAGCGCCCCCGGTTCGGACGGCGGCGTCTCCCCTGGTTCCGGCATGGGCGCCGGCTGGAAGGCGTGGGCCGTAACCCGGTGCCGCGCCACGGCGAGGCGCTCGGCCGCCGGGGCGATGAGCTCCACGAACCCCCCGGACACGATGCGGATCCGCGCCTGGTACCTCCGGAAGAACTCGAGGTTTCGCGCGACGGATGGGGAGAGGGCGCGGGCCACCTCCTCCGCGGTGCGCTCCACCTGGTTTCGGGTCGGGCCGCCCCCGGGGAAGAGGGCGAGGCGGGCCGCCAGCGACTCGTGGTGCGGGAGCGCGCCCTCCATGCCCGCGTCGGTGATCTGGCGGAAGCGGGTGATGGCCGCTTCGCGAGCGGTCTCGGAAGCGGCTTCGGAAACGGCGGCAGGATCGGCGGCAGGATCGGCGTCGGACACCGTTCGGACGAACAGCTCGTCCAGCGCCTCCACCGTCACCAGCGTGGAGTCGAAATCGAAGAGGAGGAAGGGGCCTCCGGGAGGGAGCATGAGCATGATCCCACGGTTAACGCGCCGCACACACCCGGGCAATCCCGGAAGGGGCGTTTCCGGCTCGGCGCACCGGCCCCCTTGACGCCGGGTGCAGGCCGATTACAATACATGTGTTCGCAGTTGTACTAACAAGTAACAACAAGAGCGCTTCGCCATGGAAATGCTATCCCAGACCTGGCCCTGGTACGTGGCCGGCCCCCTCATCGGCCTGGTGGTCCCCCTCCTGCTGGTGGTGGGCGGCAAGGTGTTCGGGGTTTCGGCCAACCTTCGTCACATGTGCGCCGCCCTTCCGGCCCCCGATCGGCTCAAGCCCGCCTTCCTGCGCTACGACTGGAAGGGGTCCGGCCTCTGGAACCTGGTCTTCGTGCTCGGCGTGGCCGTCGGCGGATTCCTGGCGGTGACGCTCCTGGGCACCCCCGACGTGGGCGCCTCCATTTCCGAGGCCACCCGGACGGACCTGCTGGCGCTGGGCCTCACCGACCTCTCGGGCATGGTGCCGAGCGAGATCTTCTCGTGGGGCGCCCTGGCCTCGCCCGCGGCGCTGCTGATGGTGGTGGGCGGCGGATTCCTGGTGGGATTCGGGGCGCGGTACGCCGGCGGGTGCACCAGCGGCCACGCCATTTCGGGGCTGGCGGACCTCCAGCTTCCCTCGCTGGTGGCGGTCCTCGGGTTCTTTGCCGGGGGCCTGCTCGTGACCTTCGTTCTCCTTCCGCTGATCCTCGGGTAACGCCATGACTTCCCAGACGATTCCCGACTACGAGTGCCTCGACACGGACCAGGTTTCCCCCGGGGGCCCGTCCGGACCGGGGGCAGGTGCGGGCAGGGCCGGCCCGAAGGCGGGTGCCCTCCTGGCGTACTTCGCCGTGGGCGTGTTCCTCGGCGTCCTCTTCATCATGAGCGAGGTCGCCTCCTGGTACCGGATCCAGGAGATGTTCCGGTTCCAGAGCTTCCACATGTACGGGATCATCGGCTCGGCCGTTGCGGTGGCCGCGATCTCGGTGCAGCTCATCAAGCGCTTCGACCTCCGTACCCTGGGCGGGGAGCCCATCCGGCTCTCCCCCAAGGAGTGGGGCTCGAGCCGCGTCCGGGGCGCCCGCTACTGGATCGGCGGGACCCTCTTCGGGCTGGGCTGGGCCCTCATCGGCGCCTGCCCCGGCCCCATGTTCGCCCTCGTGGGGGGCGGCCTTTCCATCATGATCCTCGGGCTCGCGTCGGCCATGGCCGGCACCTGGGCCTACGCGGCGCTCCGCTCGCACCTCCCGCACTGATCCGCCGTTCTTCGACCCACCCCCTTCCGGAGTCCGACCCATGCTTTTCCGCCAGTATTTCGACCCCAAGCTCGCCCAGTACGCCTACCTCGTGGGATGCCAGAAGTCCGGCGAGGCCCTGATCATCGACCCGGAGCGGGACATCGACCGCTACGTGGAGGCCGCCGAGTCCGAGGGGCTCCGCATCACCGCGGTGGCCGAGACCCACATCCACGCCGACTTCCTGTCGGGGGCCCGCGAGTTCGCCGAGCGCTTCGGCACGAAGGTCTACCTCTCCGACGAGGGGGGCGAGGACTGGGCCTCCAACTGGGCCCGGGGCAGCGACTACGACGTCACCTTCCTGAAGCACGGCGACATCTTCCACCTGGGGGGCATCGAGGTCCAGGCCGCCCACACCCCGGGGCACACCCCGGAGCACCTGAGCTACATCCTCGTGGACCGGGGCGGAGGCGCCTCCACCCCCATCGGGATTGCCACCGGCGACTTCGTGTTCGTGGGCGACCTCGGACGCCCGGACCTCCTGGAGCAGGCCGCCGGCATGCACGGGGTCCAGGAGCCGTCGGCCCGCCAGCTCTTCGCGAGCCTCCCCCGCTTCCAGGAACTCCCGGACTACGCCCAGGTCTGGCCCGCCCACGGCGCCGGCTCCACCTGCGGCAAGGAGCTGGGCGCCGTCCCGCAGACCACGGTGGGCTACGAGAAGCTCTACAACGTGTCGCTCTCGGTGGCGGAACTCGGGGAGGACGCCTTCGTGGACGCCATCCTCGCCGGCCAGCCCGAGCCGCAGACGTACTTTGCCCGCATGAAGCGGGACAACAACCACGGGGTTCCCCTGCTGGGCTCACTTCCCCGCCCCCGCAAGCTCACCGTGACCGAGCTCGAGCAGACGGTGGAGAAGGGAGAGTCCCTGGTACTGGACACCCGCATCGACCGGTCCGGGTTCATGACCAAGCACATTCCGGGGGCCCTTCACACCCCCCTGAACAAGAGCTTCAACACGGCGGTGGGGTCGCTGGTGGAAGACGAGACCCGCCCCATCGTCCTCATCGTGGACGAGGCCGGGGTGGAAGAGGCGGTGCGGGACCTGGTGCGCATCGGTTACGACAACCTCGTGGGCTTCGCGACGCCCGAAACGCTGACGCGCTACTTCGACCGCGGAGGCGCTCCGGCGTCCATCGAGGAGATCAGCTTTGCCGACGTGGCGAGGCGGAAGAACGACCCGGACACGGTGGTCCTCGACGTGCGCTTCGCGGCCGAGCACGAGTCCGCCCACATCCCCGGCGCGTTCCACGCCTCCTACACCCGGCTCCCGTCCTACGCCCGGGAGGAGGGGAGGATTCCCCGCGGTCGGAAGCTCCTCGTCCACTGCGCCTCCGGCGGACGATCCGCAGCGGCAGCGGCGTTCCTGGCCCGGGAGGGCTTCGACGTGAGCTTCGTGAACGGCCCCTTCGAGGCCTACCGCGAGGTGGGTGAGGTGGTGTCGGGTACCCCGTCCGCCACCGCGGCCTGAGACCCCGCCGAACTCGCCTCATGACCTTCCTCGCCCGCTTCTTCCCGCTGGCAGCCCAGCTGGAGGGGTACGATCGGAGCACGTTCCGGTCGGACCTCTCCGCCGGGCTGACGGTGGGGGTCATGCTCATTCCCCAGGGGATGGCCTACGCCCTCATTGCCGGCATGCCGCCCATCTACGGGCTGTACGCCTCCCTGGTCCCCCTGGTCATCTACGGGCTCGTCGGGAGTTCTCGCCAGCTGGCCGTGGGGCCCGTGGCCATCGTGTCGCTCCTGGTGGCCGCGGGCGTGGCGCCGCTGGCCGCCGGGGACCCGGAACGCTACGTGGCCCTGGCCCTCCTGCTGGCCCTCATGGTGGGGGTCCTGCAGCTGGGCATGGGCCTGCTGCGCTTCGGGTTTCTCACCAACTTCCTCTCCCACCCCGTCCTGGCGGGCTTCACCAGCGCCGCCGCCATCGTCATCGGCGCGAGCCAGCTGAAGCACCTGGTGGGCGTGGACCTCCCGGGGACCAACCAGGTCCTCGAACTGGGCTTCGCCCTCGCGGCGAGGTGGCAGGAGGTCCACGTGCCGACGCTCCTGCTCGGCGTCGTGGCCATCGGGCTCCTGGTGGTGCTCAAGCGCTGGAGGAAGGCCTTTCCCGGAGCCCTCCTCGTGGTGGCGATCTCCACGGCCGCCGTCGCCTTTCTCGGATGGCAGGACGCCGGCATCCGCGTCGTGGGCCAGATCCCCGGGGGCCTCCCCGCCCCGACGCTCCCCTTCGGCGGCACCCCCGGGGCCGAGGGACCGGCCGCCCTCGTGGACCTGGGCGCCATGTGGCAGCTCCTCCCCGTGGCCCTGACCATTGCCCTCGTCGGCTTCATGGAGTCCATCGCGGTGGCCAAGGTCTACGCCACCCGGCACCGCTATCCGCTCGATGCGAACCGGGAGCTGGTGGGGCTGGGGCTGGCGAACATCGTGGGGTCCTTCTTCCGGGCCTTCCCCACCACCGGGGGATTCTCCCGGACGGCGGTGAACGACCAGGCCGGAGCGCGCACCACGGTGGCCACCCTCATCGCGGCGGGCATCATCGGCCTGACCCTCCTTTTCCTCACGGGCCTCTTCCGGACCCTCCCGAACGCGGTGCTGGCCGCCATCGTCATGGTGGCCGTGGCCAACCTGGTGAACTGGAAGGAGGCCGTGCACCTCTGGCACGCCGACCGCCGGGACCTGGCACTCATGGGCGTGACCTTCGTCGCGACGCTCTTCGTGGGCATCGAGGAGGGGATCATCGTGGGCGTGCTGGCCTCGCTGGCGGCCCTGGTCTACGAGAGTTCCCGCCCCCACGTGGCGGTCTGCGGTCAGCTCCCCGACTCCGACACGTGGCTGAACATCCGGCATCACCCCGAGGCCGAGGAGACCCCCGGCGTCGTGGTCTTCCGCATCGACTCCGGCCTCTCGTTCGCCAACGCCGAGTACGTCCGGGAGCGGGTGCAGCTCCTGGCGGTCACCGAGCCGACCCCCAGGGACCTGGTGTTCGACTTCCACGCGGTGAACGGGGTGGATTCCACCTCGCTCCACCAGCTGGGCGAGATCCTCACCGACCTGGAGCAGTCCGGCATCGAACCCTGGTTCGCCGGGGTGAAGTGGCCGATCATGGAACGCCTCCGGCGGGTGGGATTCGACGAGCGGGTGGGTGCCGAGCGCTTCTTCCACGAGGTCGGCACCGCCGTCCGCGCCGCCAGGTCCCACCGGGGGCACGGTGCCCCCGGTGTCCCCGGTGTCCCGGGGGAGCCGGAGGGTGCGCAGGACCACGGGGAAGCATCGCCCCCGGAGTCGGACCCCGCCGACCAGGACCCTGCCCGGCAGGCGGAAGTGGAGGCCGGCGTTCCGTGACCGTCGAGGAGCTGGAAGCCCACGTCCGGGGCATGATGCCCGACACCCGGATCCTTCCCATGGAGCGCCTGCGCCAGGACCTCTCCCTGGGATGCGTCGACGGCCGGAACCCCGGGTGCGTGGCCGGCGCCCCGGGGGGAAACGCCGGGCTCCTGGTCCTCCTGCTGGCCAGCCTCGAGGAGGTCAAGGGTCAGCCCCTTTCCTCCGAGGACGTGCGCACGCTCTTCGGGCAGTATCGCCGCCACTTCGGGACGTTCTACCTGCACTCGGATCAGCCGGCCCTGCTGGCCCTCGGCCGTGCGCTCCACGGGGCGCCCCACCGGGGCGGTGACTCGGGCCGGCCGCCCGGAGCGGAGGCGCTGGAGGGGCTGATCCGGAACCCCCCGGAGGCGCTCCGTCCCCACCTCCTGGAGCTGGTGTCCATCCCCGCCCATGTCGGGTGCGGCCACCTCCGCCTCCTCCTCTCGGAGCCCGGGGCCTACCGCGCCCGCCCCGAGCTCGCCACGGGGGTCATCCGGGCCTTCTTCCAGGCGCTCTGGGAGGGGGACGAGGCGATGCTCTTCGACGTCCTCCCCGGCGACCACCGGGAGGAAGCGGTGGTGCAGGTCCACGCGGACGCCCCCGAACTGCTGGTGGCGTGCCCCCACTACGGGGCCATGGAGCTGTTCGTCCACCACCCGGACGCGGTGGCGTGGATGCAGGAGCGCCAGGCCCGTTTCGCGGCCGACGAGGGGTGGGTGCTCCCGGCCCAGGTCCCCCGCCTCCTTGCCGTGCAGGAGCGACTGGGTGCCCTGCAGCTCCAGGCCACCCTGGAGCGCCTGGCCCCCGGCCTCCCGGTGTTCGACCTGCACCTCCCTGCACCCGCCGGCATCGAGGGCGACGCCCTCGGACCTGGTCTTCGCATCACCCTCAGTGGAGTGGTCCCCATGGCCCCGATCTTCGACCGTTTTCGCTCCCGCCCCGCCGGCGCGTCCCCCGACCTCCCGGGGGAGCTCCCGCTGGAGCTGGACGCCCTCGAGTTCATGGCACGCTGGAACGCGGCCGGGCCAAGGGTGAACCCGCTCCTGGATGTCCGGCGCGAGGACGAGTTCGCGGCAGGGCACCTCGAGGGGGCCCTGCTGGTGGACGTGACGGCGCCCGACTTCCGGGAGAGGATCCAGGCGCTTTCCCTGGACCCGGAGGCGCCCGTCTACCTCTATTGCCGCACCGGCAACCGGAGCGGCCAGGCCGCCCGGATGCTGCGGGAGCTGGGGATCGGGAAGGCGGTCAACGTCGGGGGGCTCGACGACCTCGTCACGGCCGGCGGAACCCTGGCCCACGACAGCTGAGGGGGCCGGGGGCGGTGCGCTCATGCTGCGGGGACAGCCTCACCCCGGCCGGAAGACCGCCTCGAACTCCCGGAGGGGCATGGCGCCGCCGTCGCTGCTCGAGCCCGGTTCACGGGCCAGCTCGAGCTCGTAGGCCATGCGGTCGCTCCGGTAGAAACGCCGCTGGAAGTAGACCGGGCGCTCTCCCACCGTGCGGCTGGTCCGCTCGATGACCAGGAGCGGCTCGCCCTCGGCCACGCCCAGGGCGTCGGCCACCTCGACCTCGGCCGCAGACGCCGTGATCCGGTAGCGCCCCGAGAGAATGGGGATCCCGTACTCCCGCTCCAGCACGACATAGATGGTCTCCCGGGCCAGGTCGTGCCCTTCGAGGAGCTGGGCATGGAAGGGTGCGAGCCAGGTCCGGTCCAGCGCCAGCGGTTCGCCGTCCCCCAGGCGGAGCCGATCCAGCCGAAGCACCAGAGCCCCGGCTTCGACCCCGAGGCGCTCGGCCACCAGCGGGGGGCACGGCTCCTGCGCCCGCTTCAGGACCCGGGAGGTGGCCTCGAGTCCCGCCCGCGCCAGGTCCTGGGCAAAGTCGGTGAGGCGCACGAGCCCCTGGGCCATCCGCCGGTCGCAGACGAAGGACCCGAGGCCCTGGCGCCGGTAGATCACCCCATCCGCCTCGAGCGTCTGGAGGGCCCGCCGCACCGTCACGCGGCTCACGTCGAACCGCTGACAGAGTTCGTGCTCGGAGGGCAGCTGGGTGTCGGGCGGGAAACGCCCGCCCTCGATCTCGCCCCGAAGCCAGGAGGAGATCTGCTCGTGAAGGGGGACGCCGGGACGCAGCGCTTGGTTCAAGGGGGACTCCAGGATGCATGGGGAACACGGGGGGGAGGGCATGCCGGCTTGCGCGGAACCCGCTCCAGGTTGAATCTACCGCGCGACCGAGGGCGGTACAACGCATGTAGGTACCTGTAGGGACGTTTCGGCGCGCCGCCGGATCCTCCCCGGCGCCCCCCCTCCATATCCTTCCTCCCTGCTTCCCCACCCCGGGCCCCCATGTCCCAGTCGCGCTGGTCCCCGGTGCAGCGCGCCGGCTTTCTCGGGGGCGTCGCCCTCTTCGCGCTCCTCCTCGCCCTCCCCGCCCCGGGCGACCTGTCGGACCCGGCCTGGCGCGCCGCCGCCGTGGGGCTCCTCATGGCGACCTGGTGGATGACCGAGGCGATCCCCATCCCGGCCACGGCTCTCCTCCCGCTGGTCCTCTTCCCGGCCCTGGGCGTCCTTTCCATGAGCGCCGCCGCCGCCCCCTTCGCGAACCCCCTCATCTTCCTCTTCCTCGGGGGGTTCCTGCTGGCGCTGGCCATGGAGCGCTGGAACCTGCACAGCCGCATCGCGCTGGCCATCATGGACGCCGTGGGGACGGGCCCGCGCAGCCTCGTGCTGGGCTTCATGCTGGCCTCGGCCTTCCTCTCGATGTGGATCTCGAACACCGCCACCGCCGCCATGATGCTCCCCATCGGGCTCGCCGTGGTGACCCTCCTCCGCCCCACCGACCTCGCGCCCCCGCCGGCCGGGCGCTTCAACTTCGGCATCGCCCTCATGCTCGGCATCGCCTACGGGGCCTCCATCGGGGGGGTTGCCACCCTCATCGGGACCCCGCCCAACGCGATCCTCGCCGCAGCCGCAGACGAGATCCTGGGCGTCCGCATCGGGTTCCTGGAGTGGATGAAGGTGGGCCTCCCCCTGGCCGCCGTCTTCCTCCCCCTCACCTGGGTCCTCCTCACCGTGGTCCTCTTTCCGCCGGGACCCCTTTCGGGGGATGCGGGGGGGATCATCCGGGCGCAGCGGGAAGCGCTGGGCCCCATGCGCCGGGGGGAGCGGACGGTGGCGGCGATCTTCGCCCTCACCGTGTTCGGCTGGCTCTTCCGCGAGGAAAAGTCGCTGGGTCCCGTCACGATCCCGGGGCTCGAGCGGTGGTTCCCCGAAATGGGCGACGCCACCATCGCCATGGTGGGCGCCCTCCTCCTCTTCCTGGTTCCCATCGACTGGAAGCGGGGCACCTTCTCGCTCACCTGGTCCGACACGCAGCGCCTCCCCTGGGGCATCCTCGTGCTCTTCGGGGGCGGCCTGTCGCTGGCCCGCGCCCTCGAGGACTCGGGACTCGCCGCGTGGATCGGGGTCGGGGTGAGCGGCCTCGACACCCTCCCGGTGCTTCTCCTGGTGGCGGTGGTGGCCACGGTCTTCATCTTCCTCACCGAACTCACCTCGAATACCGCCACCGCCACGATGGCCATGCCGATCCTGGCCGGCGCCGGCCTCGCACTGGGGGTGGACCCGGTGCTTCTCATGAGCACGGCCGCCATGTCGGCCTCCATGGCCTTCATGCTCCCGGTGGCCACGCCGCCCAACGCCATCGTCTTCGCCTCCGCCGACGTCACGATCCCCCGCATGGCCCGGGCCGG
>REBP01000050.1 GCA_007692665.1 Gemmatimonadales bacterium
CGGCCCCTTCGACCGGATCCTCGTCGCCACCGGATTCCGCCCCGACCTGGGCCCCACGCGCGAACTGACCCTGGCCCTGGACCGCCGCCTGGAGGCCCCGGTCGCCCTGGCCTCCCTGATCGACCCGGCGCTTCACGCCTGCGGGTCCGTGCGGCCGCATGGATGGCGCGAACTGGCCCACCCCGAGATCGGGTACTTCGCCGTCGGGGTCAGGAGCTACGGCCGGGCGCCCACCTTCCTCCTCCGAACCGGGTACGAGCAGGTGCGATCCGTGGTCGCCCACCTGTCGGGGGACCACGCCGCCGCCGAGGCCACGGAGTGGGAACTCCCGGCCACGGGGGTGTGTGTAACCGAGGCCGCAGACCTCCCCGTTCTCGCAGCCGTCTCCGGATCGGAGGGGGGCTGCTGCACCGGGTGCGGGTGCTGAACTTCACATCCCCGTGATGAAACGGCTCGTGAGAAACGGCCCGTCAGAAACGGCCCGTGCGGAAGCGTGCGCTCAGAACCGGACGCCCACGAGGACCTGCGGCACGAAGATGGGCGACTCGATCTCGTCATGGAAGCTGGGTGGCGGGTTTGACTGGTAGATCCCGAAACCGATCCCGGGGGCCGGGTGAAGGAAGATGCGATCGTCGGCCAGGTTCCAGGTGTAGCCCACCTTCGCCTCGGCCCAGAGTTCCCACCCGGGGTGGTACGACTCGGTCACGTGCGAGTAGAGACGGTTGTAGGCCGGGTAGATCTCCGCCTCCACGCTCACGTGGTCCGTCACGTAGCGCCGGTACCCCAGGATCAGGGTGTACGCGTTGGACGTGAAGCTCTCGTGCCGGAAGTTCTGGAACGCCGGGCCAAAGGACACCTCGTTCCGGTCGTCGATCCGGTAGTTGAAGTAGACCTGGTAGATGCGGACGATGGGAAAGGTCAGGCTTGTCGAGACGCTCCACTTCGAACGGGAGGCGTGCTCCTGCGCCTCCAGCGGCGGTGCCCCGAGCATGAGAAAAAGGATGGCGAGCAGCATGGCGAGCCGGACGGATTTCATCGGGGTTCTCCGTGGTTCAGGAGATGCCGGCGGATCACGTCGCGTCCGGTCGGCACCTCGGTGATCATGACCAGGTGTCCGCCTCGCTCGAACCGGAGGAGGCGTGCGTCGGGGATCGTGGCCTCGGCGAAACGGGCATTCTCGAAGAGCTGGAGCCGGTCGTCCTCTGCATGGATCACCAGGGTCGGCGCGCGGATCCCGGAGATGCGGTCCCCCGGAAGGGGGGCGAGGTTGTCGAACCGGGCCCCCTCGGAGCGCAGGGAGGCAGGCCGCATGCTCTCGATGAGGCGTCGCACCCAGGCCCGCTGCTCCGGGGTGAACCCGGCGATCACCTGCCGGTCCGCCCCCATCAACTGGATGACGCGCCCCTCGAGGAGGCCGGTCACCGCCCAGTAGGGGAAGTCGCGGGAGAAGAGCCGCACCAGCATCCGGCCCTTCCAGTCGGCGGCGTCCTGCTCCGGCGCGCCCACCCGGGTCACTCCTGCCGAGACGAGGGTCAGGGAGGTAACGCGATCCGGATGAAGGAGGGCAAGGAGGAGCCCGGACGGGCCTCCCGCCGAGAGGGCCATGACCGCCGCCGACTCGACGCCGAGCTCGTCCAGGAGCCATGCGAAGGCGTGGGCCTGCTCGTCGGGGGTGCCGCCGGGGGGCAGGGTGGAGCCCAGGTAGCCGAACCGTGACGGGGCGATCCACCGGAACCCCTCGCCCAGGAGGACCTCGGCCATGAGCTCCCCCTGGTCGAACCCTCCGCCCGCCCCGTGGACGAGGAGCACCGGCACGCCGTCCGCGTCGCCACCCTCCAGGTACTCGAGCGGGCCCCAGGGAGATGCGACGACGGTGGCCCGTCCCTCCACGCGCTGGCGATCGGCCTTCTGCGTGGAGCGAAACGCCACCGTGACCGCCAGGGCCGAACCGAGAAGGAGCGCGCCGGCCGCGAGCAGCCCCACCCGGCGCCACCGGAACCTTCCACCGCCGCCGTTCACAGCCGCCAGCCCAGGAGGTTCCAGTAGTGGAGCGACCACGCGAGGAGGAGCGTCACGACAACAAGGCCGCTGGTCCGGAGCCGAACCCAGGGGGTGCCTGTCCGCCTTCGCCACTGGAGGACGGCCGCCGCCGCGGCCACGAGTGCAGCCAGCGTGCCGACCACCGGGAGGGTCAGCGCCAGGGCGAAGCCGGTCATGGGGGTGGTGAGGAACGCGAACGGATCGGGAGCCGCCAGGACCACCACCGAGGCGAGGAAGGCAAGGTGCGCCGCGGCGGCCACCAGGAGGGCGCGGCGGGCGAGAACGACGGGGCCATCCTCCCCGTCAGCTTCCTCCGGCGCCCCCCGGCGTCGGCGCCACCCCACGGGGGCCGCCACCAGGAGCCCGAGGAAGACCAGCCAGCCCCCCCCGAGAATCGTGAAGTGGAGCCCCGGCGACCCGTGCCACGGCACCCGTTCCCCGGCCATCATGGGGGCAAGGGAGAGGAAGGCGTGGGTCCCGCGGCCGGCTTCGTCCGTGCGGAAGGCCAGGAGGCTGGAGCCGAGTTCCTCCCGGAACAGGAGAGGCTCCACTTCGACCATGCGCATGGATCCGAGGGGGGAACCCACCACCAGAACGCCATCGTCCTCCCGGATCGACAAGCCGAAGACCAGTCCTGCCGCCTTCTGGAAGGTGGTGTGCGAGACACGGTTGAAGCGGTAGGTCCCGGTGAGCGAGGCCAGGCTCCCGGGAGCGGCGGGCGAGGTCCGGGGCGGGGACTCGGGGAACAGATGATCCAGAACCGTCGCCAGGAAGGAGCCGTAGACCAGGGGCGCCGCCGTGTCCGTGTTGAAGGAGACGAAGATGCCCAGGTCGTGGTCGGGAAACAGCGCCAGGAGGTTGTGGAACCAGAGGGAGTTCCCTCCGTGGCCCAGGACCCGGACGCCGTGGCTGTTCATCTCGAAGAAGCCGAGCCCGAAGCCCGGAAGCCGCGGATCGTGCCCGAACTGGCGCGACAGCATCTGCTGGACGGTGCTCTCCTCCAGGACCCGGACCCCGTCGAGGGATCCCCCCCCCAGCATGGCCAGCATGAAGCGGCCCATGTCGGCGGCGGTGGAACTGGCCGATCCTGCCGGGCCACCCCCTCGTGAGAGTTCGAAGGGACGGGCTTCCATTCGTCCGTCCCGCGCCCGGTATCCCACCGCCGCTCCCTCGGCAAGGGCCGTCGGAAGTGGCTCCCTGCCGGTGGTCCGGTCCATCCCGAGAGGCACGAAGAGCTGGGTCTCCATGTACTCCTCCCAGGGGATCCCTGACACCCGCTCCACCAGGTATCCGCCCAGCGCGGAGCCGTGGTTTGAGTAGGAAGAGAAGGTCCCGGGGGGTCGAACCCGCTGCGGGAAGTTCATCTGGAGCCACTCGCCCAGGGGGACCACCTCGCCTGGGTCCCGGGCAAAGAGGTCGCGCATCTCCTCTTCGAATCCCGCCGTGTGGGTCAGCAGGTGAAAGGGGGTGACCGGGTCGGGGTAGGTGTCGGAGATGCGGATGTCGAGGTACCGGTTCACGTCAGCGTGCAGGTCCACCTCGCCCCGCTCGACGAGCTGCATGAGCGCGACCCAGGTGAAGAGCTTCGTCACCGAGGCGAGCCGAAAGACTGTCCGCTCCGGGTCCACGGGTTGCCGGGCCTCCACATCGGCCCAGCCGTAGCCTTTCGTGAAGAGCATCTCTCCGCCTCCCACCACGGCCAGGGTCGCGCCCGCAATCGTGCCTTCGCGGAGCTGGCCCGCGACAAGCCCGTCCAGGAACGCTTCCAGGACCACGGGATCTGCAGCGATGACCCGGGGCTGTTGGGCCGCCTCGGCCGAGGCCGGGGCCGCGGCGGGGAAGACGCATGCGAGGAACGCGCCGCGCAGCGCGGTGACGAGGAGCGCGGGTCGGCGCGGCAGTCCCCACCGTGAAGGTCGGCCCGTGGGGGCGGGTCGGATCGAGTGCATGCAGATGCCTCCCGGTGGGGTTCAGAAGAACGCACTCAGGGCCGCGAATCCCACGAGGGGAGTCGCCCCGTGCTCGGAACGGAGCCGGTCCGGCTCCGCACCCGGTCCGATTCCCGCGAACGCCCCCAGGCGAAGGGAGACCTCGTCGGCAAGGGACCAGGTCAGCCCCGGTGACAGCAGGCTGCTCCCGTCCTGCAGGCTGACCAGCGACAGGAGACTCGCCGACGCCAGGGGGTGCACCTGCCACGAGGCGTTCAGGGCCAGTGCGTTTTGCCCCAGCACCGCGAGTTCACCGCGCGCGGCGGGGAGCGACAGGGCCGTGTCCAGGAGGTCGGCAGCGCGGGAGGCTCCGAACCCGTCATGCTGGAGTTCCACCACGGCCCGGAAATCACGGTCCACGAGGTCAAATCGGCGGTCCAGCCCCAGGGCCGCGCGAGCTACCGTTCCGTCGCCGGAGCTGCGGAGGGAGCCTTCTCCGCGCAGGCCCCATTCCCCGATGGACCCGGTGCCCGCCACCGCTCCCGCCGCTTCGTCGTGCAGCATCCCCCCCCAGGCCGAGACCTCCCACCCCGCCAGGAGATGCTGGCCCCTCAGCAGCGCGGTCCACGTCTCTCCTCCCGACGGGGCCGGCGCCGGCCGGATCACCGCATCGAATTCGGAGAAGGCACCCGTGAACAGGACGCCTCGGAGCGCATCCACGCCGGCCCGGTACTCCCGGAATGGATCCGTGGGGTCGAAGGGCACGAAGGGATCGGCGGGGGTGAAATAGAGCGTCGTGGCCCAGGAGACAGGTTGTCGTCCGACGGTGATCCGCCCGCGCTCCCCCGCCTGGATCGAAACGTTCAGCCGGTCCAGCCCGTGGGTCCACTCCACGCTCCGTCGGTCCACAAGGTGTCCCTGGAGATCGAGCCACGGGGCCGCGGGCTCGGCACCCTCGAAGCCCCGTCCCAGGGCCAGGTCGTCCGAGCGGAGGCTCAGCGTGGTCTCCCAGGCGATGTCGAAGCGAGCCGGACCCCAGGTGGGGCGAGTCATGAGACGGAGGCGCTGGACGTCGATGATCCCCGAGGCCGAGAAGGGGGTGGATTCGCTTCCGGCCAGGGCGTGAAGATAGTAGCCGCCCAGGGGCCCGAGCTGGGCCTCCGACGGGGCAGGGAACAGGAGGCCAAGGCCCAGCACGAACATCGCCGCCCCGCCTCCCGCGCCGGTGAGACGGGGGGGCCGCCAACGACTCACCCGGATCATGTCTCGACGGGATCCAGGACCCACGAAGGAAGCTCGCCGGACTCCTTCTCCGCATCCCGCTCCACGTGTCCGTCGACGAGGCGGATGATGCGGCGTGCCCGGCGCATGACCCGGGGGTCATGGGTACAGAAGATGAAGGTGACGCCCCGCTCCCGGTTCAGCACCTCCATGACCTCCAGGAGGGCGTCGCTCGCCTGGGTGTCCAGGTTGGCCGTGGGCTCGTCCGCCAGCACCAGCGCGGGAGCACCCAGCACCGCCCTCGCCACGGCCACCCGCTGCTGCTGCCCCCCGGACAGGGCGCCGGGCCGGCGGTCCTCGAGCCCCCCGAGGCCGATGTGCTCGAACAGCTTCGATACCTCCGCCCTTCGCTCGTCGCGGGGGACGCCGCGGAGCATGAGCGGGAATTCGGCGTTCTCCAGCGCCGTGAGCACGGGAAGCAGGTTGTAGGCCTGGAACACGAACCCGATCCGGTCCAGCCGGAGCTGGGCCCGTTCTCGTTCGGACATTCCGCCCACCTCCCGGCCGTCCACACGCACCTGGCCCCGGGTGGGATCGGTGAGCCCGCCGATGAGGTTCACGAGGGTCGTCTTGCCGGATCCGGAGGGGCCGCAGAGGGCCACGAACTCGCCGGTTCCGATGGTGACGGAGACGTTCTGCACCGCGTGAACTGCCGTGTCCCCCTCGCCGAAGGTCTTCCAGAGCTCGTGGGTCTCGACGGCAGGGCTCGAGGCGGATCCATTGCCTTGTGGTTTCATGTCCTGGTTTCCTGGTTCTCGGGGGAGCTCACGCATCGGTCTTCATCGCCTCGGCCGGCTCGATCCGGGTGGCGTGCCATGCCGGGTAGAGGCTCGCCAGGATGCCGATGGTCATCACGATGGAGAGGATCGCAACCACGTCCACGGTAAGGACGGCCGGGGTGATCACCGGATCCACGATGGCCCCGGCGAAGGCAAGGTCACCGCCGAAGAGCCAGGAGATATCCACCCCGTCCCGGAAGAGGCCCATGGAGATGACCAGACCGAGCAGCATCCCCAGCAGCCCGCTGGCGAAGGTCAGGATCACGCCCTCGACCATGACCATGGCGCCCACGGAGGCCCGGTTCAGCCCCAGGGCCCGCATCACCCCGAACTCCCGGGTCCGGTTCAGCACCGCCATGAGGACGGAGTTGACGACTGCCAGCGCGACGATCCCCAGGAGGATGACCAGCATGACGTACGTCTGGACCGCGTCGGCCCGAAGCCCGGCATGGAGGTCGGGCATCGCTTCCCACCAGGGTCGCACCGCGATCCGGTCCGCGTCCACGCCTTCGTCGCGGAGCCGCTCCCGCACGGCGTCCGCGATGGACCCGGTGCGGTCGTCCGAGGCCAGGATCACGCTCATCGACGTCGCGTCGTCCCCCAGGCCGAGCCACTCGCGGGCGGTGGAAATCGGGAGCTGAACCACCCCCCGGTCCACTTCCGGGACGCCGGTCCGGAAGATCCCGGTGACCAGGACAAGCTGGCTCTCCAGGTCACCGCCGGCGCCGGCAGCCATCAGGACCAGGCGGGACCCCAGCTCGAGGCGCAGGCGTTCCGCCACCCCGACCCCGACGATGCCCTCCAGCCGGTCTCCGGGCTGCAGGTAGCGGCCCTCCACCACCCTGTCGGCCAGGAAGGAGACGTCGCGCTCGAGTTCCGGATCCACGCCGCCGATCCGGACCGGGATCGACGAGGATGCCGACTGGGCGAGTCCCCCCACGTTCACCTGCGGGAAGACGGCCAGCAGCTCCTCGGGGCGGGCGGTCTCCTCCACCGCGCGGAAGGCCCGCTCCAGATCGGCTGCTGCGATCCGGTCCGCGAGGTCCTGGGAGCCCATGTAGTCCGGATGCTCCATGGCGATGTGGCCCGTGCCCATGCGCGTTGCGGTCTCCACGTACATCAGGTGTGCTCCGCCTTCCAGCGCCCGGATGAACATGAGAAGCCCGATTCCGAGGACCATGGCCGACGCCGTGAGCAGACTCCGCCGGAGCTGCCGCCGCAGGTTCCGAAGGGCCATCCGGACGATGAGCATCAACCGTTCGATCATCGTCCTGCCAGCGCTTCCGCGGCCGGCACCCGGATGGCACGGAGCGCGGGGTAGAGTGCGGCGAGGACGGCCGTCACGACCAGGCCGACGGCGCTCCGGATCGGGATGTCCCAGGAGGGTTCCACCCGGAGCACGAACCGGAAGAGGCCGTCCATGAACATCTGCTCTCCTGCGATGGGCGTGAGGTCGACGGGGTAGTGCATGAGCCAGAGGACCAGGGGGAGGGAAATCAGCGCGCCCGCCAGGACGGCCAGGATTCCCAGGATCAGCGCTTCCCCCACGACCATCGCCACGATGCGTCCAGGCCGCATTCCCAGCGCCTTCACCACGGCAAACTCCCGCCGTCGCTCGAAGGTCGCCATGAGCATGGTGTTGGCCACGCCGAAGGCCGCCATGAGGAAGACGATGATGAGGATCAGCCAGTTCATGCCGCCGATGAGCCCGGCGAACTCCACCAGTTCAGGACGAAATTCCTGCCATGCCATGACTTCCATGTCGCTGGCGAGGTCGGCGAGATCCAAGGCCAGACGGTCCGCCACCTCCGTCGCATCCCACGGGTTCCGAAGGGCCACGACGACCTCGTGCACGTCGCCAGCTCCCAGGGCGAGAAGGAACTGGAGGTCCTCGATGTGGAGGACCACCTGCGCGGCGTCCACCTCCGGGATCCCGGTGCGGACGATGCCGCTCACCGTGAAGAGTTCGTTGCCCATGGCGCCGTCGGCGGAGGGGGCCACGAGCACCACCTCCTCGCCCACGGCGGTCCGGAGCTGACGCGCGAGTTCCTGTCCCAGGAGGACCTGGTAGGCCCCCTCCTCGGGCGGCGATCCCTCCAGCACCCCCGAGAGAAAGTGCGTGACGTCGGTCTCCCGTTCGGGATCGATCCCCATCAGGAGTCCACCCCTGGAGGTGGAATCCGACGCGATGATGCCTGCCCCGTAGACCCTCGGGGCTGCCCCAAGCACCTCCGGGTCGGCGCGGATCCGGCTCAGGAGTTCGGCCACCGGGACGCCGTCGTCTCCTCCGATCACGTCCCAGATCTCGCGCTCCGGCTCGTAGGCCGGATGCTGGATCCGGACCTGTCCGGCCATGAGATCCGTGCCGCTGCGGATGAAGTCCGATCCCATCCCCTCCAGGATGCCGCTGAAGAGAACCACGGCCGCGAACCCCCAGGCCAGCGCCATGGCCGTGATCACGGTCCGCCTCCGGTGCCTCCCGAGGTTGCGCCACCCGACGCGGAGCCAGAAACCCCGGTCGTTCAAGGTCCGCCCCGGAGCCGCTGCAGGGAGAAGAACGACGCGGGGAGCCCCGTTTCGAACTCGAGGTCCTCGTAATGAAGCGTGGTTCGCTCGCCGGGCTTGTCTTCGGGATGCATGGAAAGCCGGGTGGGAACGAGGCGGCCGTCCATGGTTCGGAACTCGGAGAAGGTCATGGTCCGGGCGAGCTCCCCCCGGTCGTCGAAGTAGCGTGCTTCCAGCGGCATCCGGTCCCGCTTTCGCACCACCAGCTCGAGCCGGCCCCAGACCACCGGCGCCTCCGGCAGGGGCGTCAGGGCGAACTCCCAGACCTCGGTGCCGTCGCGCGCGCCCTCGAAGGCGACCTCGATGTCGTAGTCGTCCACCATGCTGCTCTCGCGGACGAGGTCGTCGTAGGTGAAGTGGGACCCCATCCAGGAGCCGCCCATCCCGGAGCCGGGGACCTTGATGGTCCGATCGACCCGCGGGAGGTAGTTCCAGATGTCCCGGTCCACCTTGAGGGTCGCCGTCCCCGCCTCCCGCGACGGTGAAAGCACCCGGACGAGGGAATAGTCCTGACCGAGCGACCACATCTCCATCTCCATCGTCCGGGTCCAGCGCTCCGTGACCACCTCCATGCGCACCTTCCCGTGGCTCGACTCACCCCTCAGGAGATCGTCGACATGGCGCACGATGGCGTTCGCTTCGGTGGGGGAGGTCTGGGCCGCGGCGCTGGAGGGAAACAGCCCCGCAGAGAGGACGACCGTGACCGTCGCAAGGATCGCGGCGGCAAGCCGTGGCGTGGAGGCACGGAAAGGGGGCGGGGGAGGAGCGTGCAGGGGATCCTGGCACATGGCGTGGTCCGTTGAGGGGTCCGCATGGCTCGCTGAGAGAAATTTGCAAGGGTGATGCCAGCGGGGGACTGGCTCCCAACCACCGTTCCTGATGGCGGTTGCGGCCCCCAGCGGACCCAGCGCACCCGTCCCTTCCGCCCCCTCCGGACGGCACTTTGTCCCATCGAACCGATGCGGACGTGACAGGAAGTCACAGGGCCGCCGGCAGTCCCCGCGACCCGGGGGAGCCGGAGGGCACAGGCGCGCAGCAGGACGCCTCACGATAGGTTGTCACCTTCCCACGGCCACTCTCCCCCACGGAGTCGACACCATGCTCTTCGACGGTCTCGAACCGCAGCTCGAGTCCCTTCTGGACGAGGTTTTCGCACGGAGCGAGATCCACTCGGCAACCATGGCCGTCGCCTCCGGGGCAGGGGACTTTCGATGGGCCGGCGCGCGGGGGGAGATCTCTCCGGCGGGGCCGGCAACCAAGCCCGACACGCCATGGTTCACGGCCAGCATCACGAAGCTGTTCATTGCCGGCACGGTGATGCGGATGGTGGAGGAGGGAGAACTCGCGCTGGAGGACCGCCTGGTGGGCCGCCTCCCCGGCGCCATCACCCACCGGCTCCACGTCCTGAAAGGGGAGGATCGAACCGGGGAGATCACCGTGGAACACCTCCTGGCCCATGCCTCCGGGCTCCCGGACTTCATCGAGGATCATCCACCGAAGGGAGGCCCCGCGGGCCGCGACCGCCGAAGCCTGGTCGACATTCTGCTGGAGGAGGGGGACCGTGACTGGCCACTCGAGGAGACGTCGCGGCGCGTCCGGGAGGCCCTGGCCCCCCATTTCCCGCCGCAGAAGCTGCGCGGCCCCCGCGTTCGCATCCGGTACTCGGACACGAACTACCAGCTCCTCACCGGCATCGTGGAGGCGCGGCGGAATACCTCGTTCGCCGACGCGCTGGAGGCGCTGGTCCTCGAGCCCCTGGAGCTGGACGACACGTGGATCCCGGGTCACCCGAGGGGAGGGAAGCCGGAAGCCGAGGTTCCGACGCTCTACGCCGGCACGGAGATCGTCGAGTTCCCGCGCTTCTTCGCGTCCATCAGCGACCTGCACGCCACCTCCGACGACCTGGTCCGGTTTCTCAGGGCCGTCGAGGAGGGTCGCCTCTTCCGGAGCCCGGCCACCTGGGAACGCATGCAGGCGCGGTGGAACCGCTTCCCCCTCCCGAGGGACCGGGCGTCCCTCCGGCAGCCCGGCTGGCCCATCGAGTACGGGCTGGGGGTCATGCGATTCCATCTTCCCCGGGCGCTCACCCCCTTCCGGCCGGTCCCGGCGGTGATCGGGCACACGGGCTCCACCGGAACCTGGCTATTCCACGCCCGGGAACTGGACCTCTACCTGGCGGGCGCGGTGAACCAGGTCACGGCAGGGGCGGTCCCGTTCCGCCTGGTGCCGGAAGTGCTCCGGGCGGCCATGGCAGCCCGGCGCTAGAGGTGGACGGGTTGGTCAGGCTTCCGCGTCCCCGGGATTGCCAGGGTAGCCCTCTGCGCGGTCCTGAGCATCGGTCTCCTTCCAGTCTCGACCGTCGCCCGCCGCCCCGGTGCCGCAGGAGGCCGAGGCGGACGGCAGCATCACCAGCATTGCCACTGCTGGCGCGAGCCGCCGCCGCCTCGAGCGCACCGACTCAACCGCCCTTCGCGGCAGCCTTCAGTCTGGAACCTGCGGAAACCTTCGCGCCCTTGCTGGCTGCGATCTGGATGGTCTCGCCGGTGGACGGGTTGCGTCCGGTCCGCGCTGCCCGCTGGGTCTGCTCGAACTTGATCCAGCCGGGAATCGTCACCTGTTCGCCCTTGCCGATGGCCTGGGCGACAACGTCAAAGAACCCCTTGAGGGCCGTGTCGACGTCGCTCTGGGTCTGGCCCGTGTGGGAGGCGACAGCAGCAATCAGTTCGGACTTGTTCATGTGGTGGATCTCCTCGGTGGCTCGGAACTTCGGATCGGAAGCATCGGGCCCGGTGAACAATGGATGGAAAGGGCAGACATTCTGAAGCGGAAAGACCGAAAGTAGGGGACAGGACCCGGCCGGGCAACGGCTGGAGAGCCCAGGCTCGCGGCCCGCCCCGATCTGCGGGTCAGGCGTCCAGCCCCCCCGGCACATAGATCTCGCTTCCGCCCTCCCTGTATTCGCTCGCCTTCTCGCGCAGCCCGGCCTCCAGCGCATCCTCCAGTTCCAGCTTCTTCGCGGCCGCGTAGTCCCGCACATCCTGGGTGATCTTCATGGAGCAGAACTTCGGCCCGCACATGGAGCAGAAGTGCGCCACCTTCGCGCCCTCGGCGGGGAGCGTCTCGTCGTGGTAGGCGAGGGCGGTCTCGGGGTCCAGCGCGAGGTGAAACTGGTCCCGCCACCGGAAGTCGAAGCGGGCCCGTGAAAGTGCGTCGTCCCAGTCCCGGGCACCGGGATGCCCCTTGGCCACGTCGGCGGCGTGGGCCGCGATCCGGTAGGCGATGACTCCCTGCTTCACGTCGTCCCGGTTCGGGAGCCCCAGGTGCTCCTTGGGTGTCACGTAGCAGAGCATGGCGGTGCCGTACCACCCGATCTGCGCCGCCCCGATGGCGCTGGTGATGTGGTCGTACCCGGGCGCGATGTCGGTGGTCAGCGGCCCCAGCGTGTAGAAGGGCGCCTCGTGACACCACTCGAGCTGGTTCACCATGTTCTCGCGAATCTGGTGCATGGCCACGTGCCCCGGCCCTTCGCACATGGTCTGAACGTCCATCTCCCACGCCACCTTCGTGAGCTCCCCCTGGGTCCGGAGCTCGCCGAACTGCGCCTCGTCGTTCGCATCCGCCAGGCACCCGGGGCGGAGGCCGTCGCCCAGCGAGAAGGACACGTCGTAGGCTTGCATGATCTCGCAGATCTCCCGGAACCGGGTGTAGAGAAAGTTCTCCTGGTGATGCGCCAGGCACCACTTGGCCAGGATGCTTCCCCCCCGCGACACGATGCCCGTCACGCGCTCCGCCGTCATGGGGATGTACCGGAGCAGCACCCCGGCGTGCACCGTGAAGTAGTCCACCCCCTGCTCGGCCTGCTCGATCAGCGTGTCGCGGTAGACCTCCCAGGTCAGCTCCTCGGGCACGCCCCCAACCTTCTCCAGCGCCTGGTAGATGGGGACCGTCCCGATGGGCACGGGCGAGTTCCGGATGATCCACTCCCGCGTCTCGTGGATGTCCTGCCCGGTGGACAGGTCCATGACGGTGTCGGCGCCCCAGAGCGTGGCCCAGCGGAGCTTCTCCACCTCGTCCTCGATGGAGCTCCGGACCACCGAGTTCCCGATGTTCGCGTTGATCTTCACCCTGAACGCCCGGCCGATGATGGTCGGCTCGAGCTCGGTGTGCCGGATGTTTGCCGGAATGATGGCGCGTCCCCGGGCCACCTCGCTCCGCACGAACTCCGGGTCCATCCCCTCCCGGAGCGCCACGAACTCCATCTCCTCGGTGATCTCGCCGCGCCGGGCGTAGTGCATCTGGGTGACGATGCCACTGGGTGGGCCGCTGGGCGTTGTCCCCTGACCTCCGCCGGCCGCATTTCCGCGCCCCTGCACCCAGTCCGTTCGGAGGTGGGGGAGCCCCTGTCGGGGGTCGATGTCACGGGGGCCGCTCGTGTCGGGCACCCGGAGGGGGGGCTCCCCGCCGGAGAGGTGAATCTCCCTCATGGGCACCCGGATCCCCCGGGAGCCCTCCACGAAGACCTTCTTCGACGACGGGAAATGGGTCCCGTAGTCGGAGGGGGGAGGGGCGGCGGCGGCGGCTGCGGCCGCGGCGGCGGATCCGGCGGCGGACCCGGCGGTGGGAGCCGGCTGGGGCGTGGTGGGGGTGCTCGGCGCTGCGGGGGTGCTCGACGTTGCGGGGGTGCTCGACGACGACATGGCGGGCCCTTCCGGTTCGAGAATGGATCCGGGAGGCCGGCGGTGGGGGTGGCTCGCCCCCGCTTCGAGTTGCCGGCCGGGGGGGCGTGACCGCCGCCCGCGCACTCGCCTGGCACCTGCCGGGCTCGGGCCCGGCACTCGTCGTCGTGGGCCGCGCTCCCTACGCCGGTGTGAACCGGATCAGGTTCCAAGGGACTGTCTCAACCCCGCATGCGCGGCGTACCCCTGGCGGCTAGCGTGGAAGGAAACCCGGCGGTATGGGACGCGCAAGGGGCCGGGCTGCCAATCCCCACGGGCCTGGGATCTCCCGGAGGCCATCTCGTTGGGGAGACCGCCACCGCGGCGGCCCCGGGCTTCCGCGTCCGGGCGTGCCGGGCGGAGCCCCGGTCCTCAGCGCTGCGGGCACCCCGCGCCGCAGTGGGCCTCCACCACCAGCTCCAGGAGTTCCCAGAACTCGGGGTGATTCACCCGGCGCCCCGCGCCCGGCACCGTCTTGTGCGCCACCACCATGTCCAGGGCCGGCAGCACGGTGATGTACTGCCCCACGGCGCCCACCCCGGTGTAGGCGCCGGCGTACGGCCCCGTCGCGGCCTCGCCGTCCCAGACCCAGGTCATGTAGCCGTACCCGTGGGGGCCGTCCCGGCGATGCGGCGGGTTCATCTCGGACACGGGCGTCACGGCCGAGGTCATCTCGGCAACCCAGGCGGCCGAAACGACGGTCTCGCCGTGCCATGCCCCGCCCCGGAGCATGAGCTCGCCCAGCCGCGCCATGTCCCGGGTGGAGAAGTGCATGTGGTAGGACGGGTGCATGGAGACCTCGAGGTTGCCGCCCTTCACGTGGCGTGCACGGTCGAAGTCCTCGAACCCCAGGGGGTGGGCCAGCTCCGCCTCCAGCGCATCGAAGAGGTCACGGCCGGTCTGGAGTTCGAAGAGGGTGCCGGCGGCGTTGAAGTCCCAGTTGGAATAGAGGTAGTAGCTGCCGGGATCCACGCTTCCGCGCTCCGGGGCCGACGCCAGGTCGTCGCCGGCATTGGAGGCGGGAAGGTGGATGCCGGAACGGGCCGCGATGACGTCCCGCACCCGGGCGCGGGCCTCGGCGGGGGTCAGCCCGCCGTGTTCCTCGAGGCCCACCTCCGCCAGGGTCCGGTCGAGGTCGATCACGCCCCGCTCCACCTCGATGCCGTAGAGGAGGGCGAGGACGGTCTTCCGCACCGAGGCCAGGTAGCTGACCTCGGTCAGATCGCCGTAGTCGAAGGCCACCTTTCCTCCGGTTACCACCATCATGGCCGAGCTCGACATGTCGCCGAGCCGCGCCTCCACCTGCGCCAGCGCCTCGCTCGACAGCCCACCGGCCTCGGGCGACGCCCAGCTTTCCCACGCCTGGGCGTGGAGGGCCAGGGGCGTGAAAAGGGCCGAGGCTGCCAGCGACACCACCGCTGCCAGCACCAGGAGCGGGGCGCCGGGGCGGCGAGGGGAGAGGCCATTCCGGAGCCGGGATGTCGGGCGAATGGGGGGGTGACTCGGGTAACGAGGCTTCATTTGCAAAGGCTCCGTGCGCGGCTCCACACCTGGTCGAAGGCGGCCTCGGTGAGGGTTCCGGTGAAGGTGTTCTGCTGCGAGGGATGATACGAGGTCAGGACCGTCACCGCAGCCCTCTGCCGATGGCCCGGGACTCCCGCCGCCACATGGACCGGCACCTCCACCCCGTGGCCGAAGGCCGGCTTCGGGCTGGGCACGCCGAGCCCCCGGTCCCGAAGGAGGCGGAGCACGTGGTCGAAGGCGAAGCCCCCCAGCGTGACGACCACCCGGAGTCGCGGGAGGAAGTGGTCGAATTCCGCCTCCATGAAGGACCGGCAGTTCTTCCGCTCCGAGGGGAGGGGCCGGTTGGCGGGAGGCGCACACCTCACCGAGGCGGTGAGCCAGGCGTCCCGGAGTTCGAGCCCGTCGCCCCGGTGGGTCCCGTGGGGCTGGTTCGCGAAGCCCGCCCGGTGAAGGGCGCGGAAGAGCCACTCCCCGGAACGATCGCCGGTGAACATGCGGCCGGTGCGATTGGCCCCGTGAGCCGCCGGCGCGAGTCCCACGATGAGCAGACGGGCGTCCGGGTCCCCGAAGCCGGGCACCGGGCGTCCCCAGTAGTCCTCGTCCCGGAAGGCCGCCCGCTTTTCCCGGGCCACCTCCTCCCGCCAGGCGACGAGGCGGGGGCACCGCCGACAGGTCACGACCTCGTCGTGAAGGACCGCGAGGGGTCCGCTCCCGGACCCCTGACCCCGACGGGGGCCCGCTGGGCTCACCGCCGCCTCAGGGCATTGAAGAAGACGGGCCAGGACGCCACGGTCTGACCCCGGAAGTTGGGCTGGTACCCGAAGAGCACCACGGAGCCGCCTCCGGAGGGCACCACGACCAGCGCCGGCTTTCCGGCCACCGACTCGGCCCCGAGGACCCACCCGGCCAGGCGGGGATCGCCTTCGCCGTAGCGTCCTACCACCTGGGCATTCGGGTCGTCCACCTCGAAGGCCCGGCTCGTGCGCCAGTACCAGGCCACCGTCTCCGCGGGAACGCCCCGGGAGAGTTCGTGGTCCGGATCCAGGTCCAGCCGGAGGATCGAGCCCGGGATGTAGAAGTCCTCGGGAGGAAGCTCGGCGGTGGCATCGCGCACGCCGAGCGAGAAGGCGTCCATGGCCCAGTCCGTGGCCTCGTCGATGGCCACGATCCGCCCCCCGGCCTCCACGAAGCGCCGGAGCGCCGCCTCCCCCTCGTCGCCGATCCCTCCGGCGTACGGTTCGGGGATGATGGTCGCCGGAAAGCCGTTCCTGATGGAGTTCGGCGACTGGTCCTGGAAGATGATGACGTCGTAGCGGTCCTCGAGACCCCCGCTCCGGATGTCCTGGTTCGTCAGCGGATCGTACCGGATGCCGGCGAGGTCGAAGAGCCACCGGGTCCACCCCTCGGGCATGGGCTCCTGGTAGGCCCGGTAGAGCCCGATGCGCGGTGCGTCCTCGCCCAGGAGGTGCGCCGGCACCGGGAACGAGAACTCCTCGAAACGCTCGATGGGCCCGGTGAGCGCCTCCCGCGTGGTCGTGTTCACCGGCACCGCCTCCACCCCGAAGAGGAGGGGGAGGGAGTGGGCCGTGGCATCGTACGGCCGAACGGGCGGTCCGCCCGGGTACTGCCGGAGGTCAGGGTACTCCTGCGCCTCGAGCATGGTCTGGGCGAAGGCGGCATACGGCTGCCGCATGGAGATCACGTAGCTCCCCTCGGGGAACCGGCGTCCGTCGCCGGTGAGGCCGGCGGGCGCCTGCATGATCTCCACGTCGCCGGTGGTGAGGACACGGAGCATCTGCTCGAGACCGGCCTCGTTCTCCTGGCCGGCGGGAATGACCCACGCCTGGGGCCACTGCTCCCAGCCGTCACCGCTCACCGCCCGCCGGTGGATCTCGTGGAAGTTCTCGAGCCAGTAGCGCCGGTTCCTCGCCGCGTTCGTCAGGAGGGCCATGGCCCCGGCCTCCATGTACGCCACGATGTCGTCCAGCCCCCACCGGCCGCCGGGCCAGGGGTCGGGGAAGTTGGAACTCATGACCCGGGCGTCGTAGTGCGCATCGCCCCCCAGGCTCTCGAACTCGATGTCGATGGGGTTCGCCCACGACGCGCTGGCCGTCTCCGACAGAATGCGCACGCCGCCGTGGTAGTGCATGTAGGCCCGGGCCGGCGTGAAGATGTCGAAGATCGCGCTGGTCACGATGCCCGAATACCCGTCCTTCGTCATCTCGGCCGCCATCCAGGTGCCCAGCTGGTTGAGCCCCGCCAGGATGAGGGGGTCCAGGTTCGGCTCCACCGGGTCGATGTACGGCGGAATGAAGTACCGGGCCCCGCCGGACCCCATCTGGTGCACATCGTGGACGATCTGGGGCCGCCAGCTGTTGTGGGCGCCCAGGACGGTCAGGCGCGTTTCCTTCTGCGCGAAGAAATACCAGTCGCGGTTGTTGTTGTGGCCGATGTAGTGGTGGTAGAGGCGGGGCAGGGGGGCGCCCTCGAACTCGGTCCCCCGGTGCTCCCGCCACCACTCGGACGTCATCTGGGTCCCGTCGGGGTTGAGCGAGGGGATGAGCACCAGCACGACCTCGTCCAGGATCAGCGCCACGTCGGCGTCGGACGAGGTGGCGAGCCGATGGAGGAGGCTCGCCGGCATCTGGCCGGCGCCCACCTCGGTGGAATGGATGTGGCTCGTGATGAGGACGACGGTCCGCCCCTCCTCGAGAAGCCCCTCCAGTTCGTCCTCGCTCCCGATGCGCCGGGGGTCGGCCAGGAGGTGCTGGATCTCCCGGTACCGGTCCAGCCGCCCGTGGTTC
>REBP01000023.1 GCA_007692665.1 Gemmatimonadales bacterium
GGGGCCCAGGTCGGGGCGGAATCCGGTGGCGACGAGGATCCGGTCGAAGGGGCCGAGGGTCCGCCCGGCCGGCCCTTCCTCGTCCACCAGGAGACCGGCCTGCGGCGCGCCCGCTCCGCCGGAGTCCGCGGAGTCTGCCGGGCGGAGCATGGACGCGCGGAAGTCGTCGACCAGGATGATCCGGCCCGCCTCTACCGCCGCCTCGATGGCCTGCCCCATGGCACCCCGGGCCGGAAGGGCATCGGCCGCGCCGCCCCCGAAGATTCGCCGGGAGGCCGGCCGGCGGATGATCCACCGGACCTGCGTGGCGGGTTCCGCGGCCTGGACCCTCAGCAGTTCTCGAAGGAGGTGGAGGGCCGAGTGCCCGCTCCCGGCGACCAGGACCCTCTGCCCCGCCACGAGCGAACGGTCCGCGCCGGCGACATCCGGGATCCCGCGAACGATTCGGGCATCGGCTTCCTCGCCGTGCACGGGTTCCCCCCGGCCGCCGAGGGGGTTCGGCGTGGTCCAGTTCCCCGAGGCGTCGATGACGGCCCGGGCAAGGACGCGTTCGCCGCCTTCGAGGTCGAGTCGGAACGCGATGCCGGGAACCGCGGCAGCTCGCGCGACCCGCACGACCCTGGAACGCACCCGCAGGGCAGCGGCGATCCGCGGGGTGCGGGAAAGGGGAACCAGGAAGTGCTCCACGTATTCCGCCCCGGTGGGGTGCTCGTCCAGCCCCGGGACGGTCCACCCGGTCGGTGCCAGGAGCGCCTCCGCGGCGGGGTCGAGGAGGTACTTCCACGGGGTGAAGAGACGCACGTGCCCCCACTCCCGCACGCTCGCCCCCACCGCCGCACCGGCCTCGAGGAGGACCACCGCCTCCCCGCGGCAAGCCAGGTGCGCCGCCGCCACAAGCCCCACGGGTCCTGCCCCGATGACCGCCACCGGGAGATCGACCCGGGTCGCCTCCCTCCCCTGCCGTGCCGCTTCCGTGCGCTCCATGGGCATCTCCATCAAGAACCGTTGATACGTCGGGTCAAAAAAAGTCGTTGCCACGGTCCGCCCCTACCCGCAGCACGCAGTGCACGCGCAGGCCCCGGGGTGGGACGCGGGCGAACGGGCCCCCGACTCGACGTCGACCAGGATGCCGGTCAGCGCCGCCAGCGCATCGGGTACGAGAGCGTAGTAGGACCAGCGGCCGTCCCGGCGGTCCGTCACGAGCCCCGCATCCTTGAGCTTTCGCAGGTGGAACGAGAGCCGCGACTGGGCCGCACCGAGCTCGGCCTGGAGGTCGCAGACGCACTGCTCGCCACCCTTCAGCTTCTGCAGGATCTCGATGCGGGTGGGGTCCGAAAGCGCCTGGAACGTCCGGGCCACCACATCCGGGTCGAAAGCGGGTTCGCGCCGGGCCGGCGCCGGGGTGGCGGCAGGGGAGGTCAGGGTCTTCATGCCCCAATCTAATCAAGGGATGTTGATGGCATCAAGGCCTGTTGATGTTACTGGGCCACCGGGACCCGCGCCCGAGCACCCTGATGCGCCCCTGACCTTCCCCTGGCCCGCCCTCAGCTGTGCCCGCCGATGACCGTCCGGAGTAGCCCCTGCACGAACGTGAGTTCGTCATGGTTCACCAGGTGGCCCATGCCCGGATAGATGCGCTTTTCCACCTCGGCGCCCATGGCCTCGAAGAGGCTCGCCGTCTCGTGCACCCGCTCCACCGGAATGTGATGATCGACGTCGCTGCACCCGAGAAAGACCGGGGTCCCCCGGAGCGTTCCGGCGGCGCCGGCGGGATCGTCGGCATCCACGTTCCATTGCGTGCCCAGCGGCCCGATCACCCCGCCGCTGTAGGCCACCACCGCCCCGTACCGGCGGGGATTCCTGCGGGCGAACTCCGAGGCCAGGCACGCCCCCTGGGAGAATCCCATGAGGACGAGCCGCTCCGAGTTCACGCCGGCATCGAGGACCCGGTCCACCAGGGAGCCGAGGACGGCAAGCGCCGAAGAGAGCCAGGGCTCGTTCGCCGCGATCGGCGCCAGGAAGGAGTTGGGATACCAGGTATTTCGCGCGGCGGCCGGCGCCAGCAGGGTGAAGCCCTCGACGCGGTGGGCCCGCCCCAGTTCCAGGATGTCGCCGGGCCCCGCGCCCCTGCCGTGGACGAGGATCATGGCCGCCCCGCTCTCGGCTGGCGGGGGGCCGTCGGTCAGCACCGGCTGGCTGCCGTGGGGTTCGGGCAGCCCCGGGGGATGCGAAGGGTCGAAGGCGGGCGGGGAGGACGGGGCGTGGCTCATGGGGCGGGATCTCCGGGGCGGCCGGCTTGGGAGGGATCGACGACGGGCGGGAGGCTCGCTTCGATGCGCTCCCGGTTGGCCTCCTCCCCCTGGGGGAGCCGCAGCGTCCGCCCCAGGGCGTCCGGCGCCTCGTCGATGGCGAAGCCCGGTCCCCGCGTGGCGATCTCGTAGAGGATGCCCCCGGGCTCCCGGAAGTAGATGGACTGGAAATACTGGCGATCCTTGACCCCCGTGACCTGCACCCCCTCGGCGAGGAGACGGTCGCGGAAGAGCGCCTGGACCCGCTCGTTCCCCACGGCCAGGGCCACGTGGTGCACGGTGCCGAGGCCGTTCACCCCGTCGGGCATGGCATCGCCCGCGAGCGTGAGCTCGAGGATCGTCCCCGGTGCGGGCGGCGGCGCGTCCGGGGCGTCGACGAGATCCGAGCCCGGGGGCATGGCCGCCACGACGACCCGGGCAGGCTCACGAAGGAGTTCGGTGAGGCCCAGGACCATGGTTGCGAAGGCCAGGGATGGCTCGAGCCGGCGCACTGAAAGCACGACGGAGTGGATGCCCCGGATCGCCCGTTCCAGCGGCACCCTGGGCGAGCCCCCCGCCTCCCAGGGCGTCCGGGGATCGTTGTCGACCTCCACGAGGCAGTACCCCAGCCCCGAGGGGTCCCGGAACCGGAGTCCGCGGCCGCCCGTGAGGGGGGCTCGACCGCCTCCGCTCGCGGGCCCGGAAAGGCTCGGCAGGGTCTCCCACGTGGTGGCCACGCCGGCGTCGGCAAGGCGCGCTGCCCAGTAGTCGAGCGACCCCGGCGGCACCGAGTAGCGGGTCAGGGTCACCTGGCCGGCGCCGACGACCCCCTCCTGCACCGTCGTGCCCCCGTAGGGAAAGGTGGTCATGAGAGAGGAGGGCGACCCCTCCGCATCCCCGTAATAGAAGTGGTAGATCCCCGGACTGTCGAAGTTCACCGTCTTCTTGACGAGGCGCAGGCCCAGCGTTCCGGAGTGGAAGGTCAGGTCGGACTGGGCCTCGCCGACGGTGGCGGTGACGTGGTGGATCCCCTCGATGCGGGGGCCCCGGGGCTGCGTCGGAACGGTGGGGTGTTCAAACATGGAGGGTCCTGGTGTCATGGGACAAGACGAAGTCGGCGTGTGGGTTGCCGCGATGGATCAGAGATCGGCCGCGAGGGCCGGGATCTCCTCGTTCAGGGTCTGGTGGTCGTGGGCATAGGTGACGGGAACGTCCAGGAGGTGCACCCCGGGTTCGCCCAGGACGCGTTCCAGGAGGGGTGCGAAGGCTTCGGCATCCTCCACCCGGTGACCGTGGGCGCCGTACGACTCGGCCCAGGCCACGAAGTCCGGGTTCCCGAAGGAGAGCCCGAAGTCCGGGAAGCCCATTTCCTCCTGCTTCCAGCGGATCATGCCGTAGCCGTCGTCGCGGAGAAGCACGATGACCAGGTCGAGCCCGAGCCGCACCGCCGTCTCCACCTCCTGGCCGTTCATGAGAAGTCCCCCGTCGCCCACCACCGTGACGACCGGGCGGTCCGGGTGAACCATGCATGCGGCCATGGCCGAGGGGAGCCCGGCACCCATGGAAGCCAGCGCGTTGTCGAGGAGGAGGGCGTTTCGCTCCGTGGCCGGGAAGTTCCTGG
>REBP01000022.1 GCA_007692665.1 Gemmatimonadales bacterium
GGTCGATCTCGTAGTTCCGGAGCGCCGAGACCACTTCGTCCCGGTTTCCGATGCGAAGCTGGATCGACATGCCGGGCCAGCGACGGGTGAACGCCGCCACCGCGCGTGGCAGGAAATACTTCGCCGTGCTCACCCCCCCCACGACGACCCGCCCCCCTTCCTTACCGCGCAGCACCTCCAGGACCTCGGCCCCCTCGCGGAGCGCCGCCTCCACCCGCCGTCCCGTGGTCGCGAGCTCCCGGCCGGCCTCCGTGAGGACGAAGCCCGAGGCCGTCCGCTCGGCCACGGGCATGCCCACCGTCTCCTCCAGCTGGCGGATCTGCATGCTTACCGCCGGCGGGGTGAGACCCAGGGCAGACGCGGCCCCGGAAACCGTTCCCGCTTCATCCAGCGCCACGATCCCCCGAAGCTGCCGGAGCGTGAGGCGCTCGGGATCGATATTCAGAAAATCTTTCATGTCATCAGAATAATTTGGCTTTTCTTCAACAGAAAGGGGGCCCATGTTTGAAAAACGTCCAACGTGCGACCCCCAGACGGAGCGACCCATGCACAGCTTGACGGAGACCCGGATCGAGACGCTCGAACGAGTGGCGGCCGAGGCCGCCCGCTGGCTGGCTTCTCCGGCAGCCCAGGGAACCGTGCCGGACCGACGCGAGCGGGTCGCCGGCTTCTTCCACGGGCTGCTCGAGGATTCGGACCCGGAGTCCGTGACAGGCGGCGTCAGGATCCGCGTGGATCCCCTGGAGGCTCCTCCCGTCGACGACGGCTCGCCCATGGCCACCTTCCTGACCCTGACGGGAACCGATTCCGAAATCGGCGTGCTGGTGCTGTACGGCGTCCACACCGCCCTGCTGGTGGCAGAGGCCGGCGTGCCCGGGTGCCGGAGGGCGCGTCTGGACCCCGCCACCGGCGACTTCATCGTCACGCACGCCGCGTACCGGATGCCGGAGTCGGGTCCGGTGCAGTTCCTGGGCGGACGGACGCTGGGGAGCGCGCTCTACCGGGTCCTCCTGGCCGGCGGCGGCGTGGTCGGTCCGGGCATGGATCCCGACGCCCGCACCCTGGATCACCGCCCCACCCGGGACCGGGCGGCAGCCCTTCTGCTGGAGGCGGCGGGAGGGGAGTGGATCTCTCCCTCGGCGTTCGGATCCACCCGGATCCTGGGGGAGCTGGCGGCCCACCGGGTGGGGCCCTCCGCGCCTCCGGGCGGTCGGCTCCCTCCTCTCGCAGAGCCCCTGTTCGGGAGCCGGGGGCTCTTCCGTCCCTGACGGGGGCGCCCCTCCGGCCCACACTTCGCCGCTCCCGGTCCTTCGCCGCTCCCGGTCCTTCGTCGAGCCCCCGTCCATCGAGCCGCCGTCCGCCCAGCCTTCTTCCTTCCGACCCCCAGCCGCAACGGCCCTTCATGTCGCGACTCCATCCCATCATCTCGGTGACCGGTTCGTCCGGCGCCGGCACCACGACGGTCCGCCACACCTTCGAGCAGATCTTCCGGCGGGAGGCGGTGAATGCCGTCTACGTGGACGGCGACGCCTTTCACCGCTACGACCGCATGGAGATGCGGGCGAAGATGAAGGAAGCCGAGGCGGCGGGGAACCGCCACTACTCCCACTTCGGTCCGGAGGCCAACCTCTTCGCCGAGCTCGAGGAGTCCTTCCGGAGCTACGCCGAAACCGGCACGGGGCGCATGCGGCACTACGTGCACAACGACCAGGAGGCGGCGTGCTACGGTGCCCCGCCCGGGACCTTCACGGAGTGGGAGGAGATCCCCGAGGGCACCGACCTCCTCTTCTACGAGGGGCTTCACGGCGCCGTGGTCACCGGGGAGGTGGACGTGGCGCAGCACGCCGACCTGAAGATCGGCGTGGTGCCGGTCATCAACCTGGAGTGGATCCAGAAGCTCCACCGGGACCGGGAGAAGCGGGGCTACACCACCGAGGCGGTGACGGACACGATCCTCCGCCGCATGCCCGACTACATCCACTACATCACGCCCCAGTTCACCTCCACCGACGTGAACTTCCAGCGCGTCCCGCTGGTGGACACCTCGAACCCCTTCATCGCCCGCTGGATTCCCACCCCCGACGAATCGGCGGTGGTGATCCGGTTCCGGGAGCCGAAGGGGATCGATTTTCCGTACCTCCTCTCCATGCTCGACCGGAGCTTCATGTCGCGGCCGAACTCCATCGTGGTTCCCGGAGGAAAGCTGGACCTGGCCATGCAGCTCATCCTGACCCCGATGATCCTCCGGCTGGTGGAACGCCGCCGGGCCGCCCTGGAGGCAAGGTAGCCGCGGGCGTTCCGCCCATGGCGGGCCCTTCGGCCTTCCCTCGCCTCCGCATCCCCCGAAACCAGAACCCGACCCCAGAACCCCAGACCAGGAGCGCCATACCCATGAAGATCGAAACCGAGACCCAGGCCGAGCCCGGGGCCGCGAAGACCAACGGGAAACCTTCCGGCACCATTTCCGGCAAGGAACGCTACAGGGCCGGCGTCATGTCGTACCGGAACATGGGCTACTGGGAGCCGGACTACGAGCCGAAGGAGACGGACATCCTGGCGCTCTTCCGGATCACGCCCCAGGAGGGGGTGGACCCGGTGGAGGCGGCGGCGGCGGTGGCGGGGGAGTCGTCCACGGCGACCTGGACGGTGGTCTGGACGGACCGGCTCACCGCGGCGGACAAGTACCGGGCCAAGGCCTACCGGGTGGACCCGGTGCCGAACGACGAGGGGGCGTACTTCGCGTACATCGCCTACGACCTGGACCTCTTCGAGCCGGGGTCCATCGCGAACCTGACGGCCTCCATCATCGGGAACGTGTTCGGGTTCAAGCCGCTGAAGGCGCTGCGGCTGGAGGACATGCGGATTCCGGTGGGCTACCTGAAGACCTTCCCCGGGCCCCCCACCGGGATCGTGGTGGAGCGGGAGCGGCTGAACACCTTCGGGCGGCCGCTGCTGGGCGCCACCGTGAAGCCCAAGCTCGGGCTCTCGGGGCGGAACTACGGGCGGGTGGTCTACGAGGCGCTGAAAGGCGGGCTCGACTTCACGAAGGACGACGAGAACATCAACTCCCAGCCCTTCATGCACTGGCGGGACCGGTTCCTCTACTGCATGGAGGCGGTGAACCGGGCGCAGGCGGCCACCGGCGAGGTGAAGGGGACCTACCTGAACGTCACGGCCGGGACCATGGAGGACATGTACGAGCGGGCGGAGTTCGCCCGGGACCTGGGGTCGACCATCATCATGATCGACCTGGTGATCGGGTACACGGCGATCCAGTCCATGTCGTACTGGGCCCGGAAGAACGACATGATCCTGCACCTGCACCGGGCGGGGCACTCCACCTACACGCGGCAGAAGTCGCACGGCGTGTCGTTCCGGGTCATTGCCAAGTGGATGCGCATGGCCGGGGTGGACCACATCCACGCCGGGACGGTGGTGGGGAAGCTCGAGGGAGATCCGGCGACGACCCGGGGCTACTACGACGTCTGCCGGGAGAACCGGAACCCCATGCAGCTGGAGCACGGGATCTTCTTCGACCAGGAGTGGGCGAGCCTCCGGAAGGTCATGCCGGTGGCCTCGGGCGGGATCCACGCCGGGCAGATGCACCAGCTCCTGCACTATCTGGGGGAGGACGTGGTGCTCCAGTTCGGGGGCGGCACCATCGGGCACCCCGGGGGGATCGCCGCGGGGGCCACGGCGAACCGGGTGGCGCTCGAGGCCATGATCCTCGCCCGGAACGAGGGGCGGGACTACATGAACGAGGGGCCCGACATCCTGGAAGCGGCGGCGAAGCACTGCGCCCCCCTCAAGCAGGCCCTCGAGACCTGGAAGGACGTGACCTTCGACTACGCCTCCACCGACACGCCGGACTTCGCGCCGACGCCGACGCCGTC
>REBP01000137.1 GCA_007692665.1 Gemmatimonadales bacterium
GGACCCGGCCTGCCCCGTGGCGGACCCCGTGACGCCCCCCCCCGCTGACCCCGCCACCTCCTCCATGGCCTCCTCCATCAGGTCGAGCCCCCGCACGATCTCCTCGTCGGTGATCACCAGGGGCGGAAGGATCCGGACCGTCCGAGGCCCGGCACCCACGAGGAGAAGTCCCTTTTCCAGCGCGCGTGCCACGACCGGGGCCACCTCCCGGTCGAGTTCGATGCCCCGCATCAGCCCCCTCCCGCGAACCTCACGGATGAGTCCGGGGTGTCGCCTCGCAAGCTGCTGAAGTTTCCGCTCCAGGTGCTGCCCTCTCGCCCTCACCCCCTCCAGGAAGGCCGGCCGGGAGATCTCGGAGACCACCGCAAGGGCCACGGCGGCCGTGAACGGACCCCCGCCAAAGGTGGTCCCGTGGTCCCCGGGGTGGAGGCTCGACGCCACGTCCTCGGAGAGAAGCACCGCTCCCATGGGAAAGCCTCCGGCCAGCGGCTTCGCGAGCACGAGGATGTCGGGACGGATGCCCGAATCCTCGTGGGCGCAGAACGTGCCCGTCCGCCCCACCCCGCACTGGACCTCGTCCAGTACGAGCGCGATGCCCCTGTCAGAGGTCCAGCGTCTCATGTCGCGGAGGAGCGCGTCGGGGATCGGGCGCACCCCCCCTTCCCCCTGGATGGGTTCCACCACCAGGGCAGCGATGCGTTCCGGGTCAAGCGCGGTATCGACCGCGGCCGGATCGGAAGCGTCCACGAAGGACACGCCGGGCATCACGGGTTCGAAGGGAGCCCGGTACTGCGCCTTGTGCGTAGCCGCCAGGCTTCCGAAGAGGCGCCCGTGGAATGCCCCGTGGAAGGCGATCACACCGGTCTTTCGGTAGCCGGGTTCATCCCCTCCCTCCAGCGTCCATCCCGCCCTCATGCGCGCATGCTTCCGCGAGAACTTGAGGGCCGCCTCCATCGCCTCCCCCCCGGAGTTGCAGAAGAAGACCCGGTCCATGCCGGTCCTGTCGCGCAGCAGTTCCGCCAGCAGTTCGCCGGGTCCCGTGCGGTAGAGGTTGGACGTATGGACGAGTCCGCGGTCGATGGCCTCGGTGGCGGCCTGCCGGATCAACGGGTGCCCATGGCCAAGGGCCGAGACACCGATTCCCGACGTGAAGTCCAGGTATCGCCGCCCTTCCCTGTCGATGAGTTCACAGCCCTCCCCGCTCACGAAGACCGGGTCGGGACGCCGGTAGACCCCGAGAAGGGCGTCGGTTTCCTTCGGGCTGACCTGCTGCGGATCGAACATCGTCATGGACAACGGATTCCTCGTTCGGTCGGCCATCCGAAGATGGCGTTCATGTTTTGCACGGCCTGCCCTGCGGCACCCTTCCCCAGGTTGTCGAGGGCCGCGCCTGCCATGACCGCGGGCTCCCTGGTGTCGGCGACGTCCGTGACCCCCAGGGCGAGACCGTCGGTCCCCACCACGTCGGAAAGCGCCGGAAGTCGATCCTCGAGGGGAAGGACCGCAGGCTCGAATTCGTACCGCGACGCCCAGATCCTGCGCACCTCCCCGGCGTCGACCCCATCGCGGACGGGGAGAACCATGGTTTCCAGAATCCCGCGAGGGACCGGGAGAAGATGGGGCTGAAACAGGAGGTCAACCCCGGGAAGGAGGGCCCTCATCTCCAGAAGATGCCGGTGCCGATTCCCCCACGCGTAGGCCCTGAAATCCCCCGAGACTTCCGCGAACAGCAGGTCCGCACGAGGGACCCTGCCCGCACCGGTCACCCCGGATGACGCATTCACGACGATCAACCGATCGGGATCAAGGATCCCGGCTTCGTGAAGGGGGAGAAGCGAAAGAAGGACACCCGTCGGGTAGCATCCGGGGTTTGCCACCAGCTGCGCGTCCGCGACCGCTTCCCGATTCCATTCGTTCAGCCCGTAGACTGCTCCATCCTCGCGGCCCGATCCCGGCCGATGGTCGGCGGTCAGGTCGATGACCCGCGGTCCATGTCCCACAATTCGATCGGCCCAGGCCGCAGCTTCACCGTGGGGAAGGCACAGGAAGACGACATCGACCTCCAGCACAGCCCCTTCATCGGGCTGGGAAAAGGCGAGCGTCCGTGCCGACGAAGGATTGCCCGCTTCGGAACGGGACGTCGTGAAGACGAGGTCCACCCCGGCGTGGCCGTCGAGGAGCCGAGTGACCTCCCTTCCGGTGTAGCCGGATCCCCCGAGGACTCCTGCAGTGACCCTCCCGCCCGGCGAAGTCGTCACGGGGACTCGAGGGGAGGGCGCGGAAGCGGAGGACGGGTTCGCACGAGGTTGCGCCTCGGAGAGCGGAGCGTTCCCGGACGGGGCCGCGGCACCGGGCCGAGGCGAAGAGGATGGCAATTTCATTCGTTATACATACGGTTTTCCGGGGTGGGGTCAATGCCGTGCGGCTCTCGGGGCGATGGCGAGCAAGGAGAGAAGCCTCGGTCGTGCCGATGAATCAGGGGAACTCGGAACCGCTCCCCGGAGGGGCCACGCCCCCTCCGGTTCTGTTCCGGCTCATTGTGGGTCCGTTTCGATCATGTCATCGCCCCGCCCAGGCCGCGAGCGTCATCCATCCGAGTGGCCACGCCCCCCACAGGTTGAAGTCGATGCCCCCCATCCAACCGATCCCCATGGACCTTGCAGGCATCCTGGAAACTGGCAGAGATCCCCAAAGGTCGACCGCACCCCCGGTGCGGGACACCGTTCTGGAACTTGTTCGCCACCTACGCTTTGCGGGTTCCCGTCCCTCCTGTCTCCACTGCGGTGCTCGGACGCATCGATGGGGAATGTTCAGCGGCAGACAGCGCTATCGATGCACGAGCTGCCGGCGGACCTTCAGCGACCTTACGGGCACGGTCTTTCGGCGGCTCAGGCGCCTCGACGCGTGTCCTGCAGTGATGCACTGCATGGCACGGCAGGCGAGTGTTCGGCACACGGCTCGAGCCGCCGGAGTCTCCAGGGATACAGCTTTTCGCTGGCGGCACCGCCTGCTGGCCACGCGGGCAGCAACGTGTACGCTGGAGCATGGCGGTGGCAAGATCGCCGAGTTTCCGCAGCACTTCCATTACTCCGTGGCCCTCGCGGACTTCTCCCTGATCGAAAGCCTGAAGGGTCAGCGTCCCTGGCCGACCGAATCTGCAGGGCGTGCGCCCCGCCGCCGCAGTGTCCCCCTGGGAAGGAGGATCTGGGCGAAACGGGCCTGGCTGGCTTCCGGGACGGGACGGGCCCGGGCTCGCGGGCCGTCGACCTGCGGACTTTGGCTCATATCGCAGGGGATCGACCGCCCGCGCTCCGGCGAAATCGAGCGGTTGATCCACGGAATCACCAGTTCGTCGACGCGGGTCGGACTCAGGAGCGGGCCGCAGGGAACATGGGCGCTCGCAGCGAGGCGTTGCTCCCGGAACTTTCGGGATCTGGGCCCCTGGCGCGCCCGCGTACCTGGCGGGAGCGGCCTGGCCTCCGACAGGAATCACGCCGCCATTCTCGCAGAGTTGCTCCGGGCGTGGCTTCAGCCCTTCATGGGGGTGTCGACGCGCCGGCTCCCAAGCTACCTCGCATGGTACCTCCTGCTCACGCAGAACCCCCAGGACAACATCACCGCCAGCAGACTCCGCGCGGGTATCCGGGCCTCGACGGGGAAGGCAGGTCACCTGATCAGGGCACGAGTGGGAGAGTCCTGTACCCCCAGCATCCCGCTCAGCGGAACTCGCTTGTTCGCCCGTCTTCTGGGCCCGCTGGATCGCGGGGTGCCTTGAGACCGCTCGAAAGCTCCTTGCCCACAGTTCCCCAGGACAGAACCCGATACGCCGATGGGAGGTTCGGATGCCGGGATGCCGGGATGACGAGATGCCGGGATGGG
>REBP01000036.1 GCA_007692665.1 Gemmatimonadales bacterium
GACGCCCGAACGCGTCCGGGTTGAACCCGATGGTCTGGATCAGCAGGTCGATCCATTCCTCTGTAGTGAATGCGTCCCGCTTCGCAACGTACTCATAGAAGTCGAAGCTGGACATCTGGATCGGTTTCAGTCCCCCGAGAACCCAGGGAACCGAGTTCGCCTCCTCCTTATGCTCGTATTCAAGATCCGCGATCGACCAAACCCCGGAGACGAGCATCTTCTGATTTTTCTTTACCGTATCACTGTCGACCAGGACCTTCTTGATCCCGAGGTTCGCGAAGCTGGCCTCATAGGCGTCCGTCTTTTCGTTGAGCGCGACCGACACCTTGTCGATCACTTTCCAGCGCCCCTTTTCACGGATATTGGACCGGATCAGCCCCGCCTCGTTCCGGTGGACATAATGCCGGTGCAGGATCTCCTTCACGGTCTCGATCCCGGATCGGATCGAGTCCTCATCATTCGTCGCACAATACTGCCCGAGCAGGAATTCGAGGACGTAGGAGGGAACGATTGCGTTCCCGCGCACCTCCTTCACCAGATCCTTACGCACCACCAACCCGGGGAAGTTCTCGTTAATTTTGTCGTCCAGCGCGCTCATCGCGTCCCCCTTAGATGTCGAAATCCCCACCGAACGACCGTTTCAGCCGGAACGTCTCGGACCGATAGACTCCGTCTCCGGGTCCCTTATGGTTCTGACGGCGCATGACGAGCCGGACCTCACCACCATTAAAGGTTTCTGCTGCCTTCGACAGAAGGAGCCGGACCGAGGTCTCCCTCTGGCGCGGGTCATCCGAAGTGAAGTCAAAGATCCGCTCCTCCTCGTTCGAGATAGGGGTTCGGTCCGGCCCCTCCAGCCCGATCCGGAGCCTGACCGGCTTCCTTTTCTCGGTGGAGGGCTTGGTCTGATAGAGCCGTACCGTCAGCTGGCCAGTTGTGATTATCCGACTGCCTGACCCTATCACCTCGACCTCCACCTCCTCGAGGTCATCACGCCGTGCCTTGTTGATCATAATAACCGGAACAACGATCTCCTGGAGAGAAGCGCCCCCATGCACAAACCGGGACCCTTTCCCCTTGCGCCCTAATCGCGCAATGGAGCGAGGGAGCAGGATGTCTACGTCCCCCTCCAGCCCAGCCCGCTTCGGCGGGAAGAGGTCAAGCCCCTCACTCGCGCAGAGATCACGCCCGAGCACGAAGCGCTGCGACTCATGGGTGACCCCGGCCGCGTCTATTGAAGCGGTGCTGAAGTCCCCCTGATGGATCGGATGCGACTGGTAGAGGAACCCGTGATCCGAGGTAATGATCAAGTTGTTCGCGTTGTTACCCGCGAGCCGGCGCACGAGCTTTTCCAACTGGTCAAGCGCGCGCTCCACCGCGAGACAGGCCTCGCTCTCCGTCTTCGGGGAGTCCCCGATGGAGTCGATCACGTTGTGATAGATATAGACGATCTCGTGGTCCCGGATGAGGGCCCGAAGGTCCTCCTTGCCCATCCGGTCCACGTCCTCCGCCTGAACGGCCCGGACCGCGTCTCCCTTGGCGCCGAGGGAGAGGATTTTCTCCCGGTTGGGCGTTCCGGTCGCGTTCTCTCCGTTAACCCGGACTTGAGCGTCCGGCTGAACCCGAAGCTCCCGGTTGGGCAGGAGCGCTGCCATCCCGAGCTGCGTATAACTCGGGATCACCCCGAGCATGGGGCTGAGCTGCGCCTCGAACCGGGGCTGGGCCCGGATCAAACGGTAAAGCTCCTCCGCTGCCTCATACCGCAACGCGTCCGAGATGATCACGATCACCTTCGCGTTCCGCTTCCTGAGGGGGGAGACATGCGCCTCAAAGAAGCGCCTCTGTTCGACCAAATGTCCGGTCCGCCAGGTATCGGTCCGATCAACCACCCCCTGCCATGCCGCGTTCAGGCGCGGGACAAACAGATCCGTGTAGAGGTGCTCCACGCGCTGCGCGAGCGCCTCAAGGTGATCCGTGAAGACGGTGCGACCCCGATGCAGGATGAACTTCCGGTAGAGCTGGTCGACCCGGAACCAGGTCTCTGTGTAGGAGGTGACCCCGGTCTCCATTGTCATCTCCGGGGCGGCAAAACCGGAGAGCTGCTGAATCAGATCAGCCGCGTTCATGAGCGCCTCGTAGAGGTCACGGAACTCCTCATACCAGAGGGAGCCGCGGCGTGACTGGATCACCCGCCGGGTCTCCTCAAACGCAATCTCCTGCGCGTCGATGCGAGCGATCAGGCTGCGCAAGACCGCCTCATCCGCCGCCCGGAACAGCTGGAGCCGGGCCACCCCGTCGAACGGTCTGGTGCCAAGATCGGCCTCGATCCGGAGCGTCTCCGCGAGCCGGTCTGAGAGCGCGATGAACAGGGGCCGACTCGTGACCATCCCTGCCCAGCGGTTCAGCAGAACGCTCGCGTCCGGGGTGATCGGGGTCTCCTCGTCAAAGTTCATCGCGTAGACGCCCGTGAAGAGGGCCTGGGCGAGGTCGGCGACGGACGGGTCGTCGGACCGGTACCCGTAGCGGGCCTGGGCCACGTCCCAGAACGCCCCCGCGAGGCCAGAGCGCGCGATGAGCGCCCAGGCCGTGTCCGTCTCCTGCGCCAGCTCCGCGAGGAGCGCCTCCAGGATCGCCTCATCCGTGCTGTCAGATCCGGCGCAGACCGCGAGCATGTGGCGACGGATCTCCGCCTCCCGGTCATTCTCCGAGATCAACCCCTTCAACCGTAGGGTCCGCTGCCGGGACGCGAAGAAGGGGAAGTGTTCCCGGATCAACCCTCCGTAATGCAACGGCAGGTTCAGCTCGGACCGGATCAGGTCCGCCTTGTCCGCCGTGAAGAGCCCGTAGCCGATCTCGATGTCCAGAAGCCAGTTCTGCTCGTCAGGCGGGGGCGTGCCGGGCCGGTAGATGAGGAAGTAGGTGTCCGGCTCCTCGATGAGGATCCGGTGCTTGACGGCGAACTCGTTCCGGTCCGCGACGACCTTGGTCACCTTCGGGATCTCGATCGCGTCGAACTCCTCCCGGAACCGTCCCTCCGGGTCCCGCCAGACCACGAGGCGGTCCTTGACGAAGCTCCGTTCCAACCCGTCCCTGACTTGATCACTCATCCGCGGCCATCCCCTTCACCGGCTTCATCACCCCGCCGAAGAGGGGGTAGTTCCGTTTCACCCCGTCATCGAGGTCGATCTGGATCCGCTGGAGGGCCATCGGGTAGAGGTGGTCCCGCTCCCAGTCCGTCAGCTCCGTGATCTGCTTGTTGAGCCGGTCGATCTCCTTCTGCGCCTTGTTGCGCTGCGCGGCCGAGGCGCTGGCGGTGATCAGCTCCCCCTCGGCCACACGAACGTCAGCCTCGAGCCGGTCCCGGAACGGGCGGACATAGCGGGTCAGGACCGTGTTCAGGGTGTCCGGGTTATACCGGTGCATGTAGATCAGCGCCTGGAACGCCCCTTTCGGGCTCGAGACCAGCCAGTAGATCGGGCGCTTCTTGTAGCGGGTGACGTGATCGTCGAAGAACCGTTTCGCCAGGTAGTCCCGCACGCTCTCCTTCCCCCCGAGCGCCTCGCGGACGAAGGCGAGGTTCTCGTCCAGCCGGTCCGGACCGAAGGTCAGGGACAGGAAGGTCCGGAACCGGCCATAGGCGTCGTCCTCGAACCGGTCATCGCCCAGGACCGGGATGATGTTGTCCGCGTCCGGCAGGAAGCTGGGCTCCGGGATCCGGGCCAGGTAGTCCTGAAGCGTGTCGCCCTGGTTCGCGAGGATCAGGCCGGGCGCGTCGAGGCTGTAGCGGCCGAACATGCAGCCGATCGCGTAGGAGATGAACTCCTTCACGGTCCGCTCCCGCAGCCGCGCCTCGCGGGTCTCGTCGGACATGTCCCCCTTGA
>REBP01000070.1 GCA_007692665.1 Gemmatimonadales bacterium
CGCCCCGTGAGCCGCCCCGTGAGCCGCTCCGTGAGCCGCCCCTTTCGCGTGACACTGGTGCACCCGGTGGTGGGTCGCCGGGTGGGGATGCGCGGCTACATCCGCACCTGGAAGATGCAGCCACTCTCCCCCGCGCTTCTCGCCTCGCTGATCCCGCCGGATGTGGAGAAGCGCTTCTACGACGACCGGCTGGAGCCGATCCCCTTCGACGAGCCCACCGACCTCGTGGCCATCAGCGTGGAAACCTACACCGCGCGGCGCGCCTACCAGATCGCGAGCGAATACCGCCGCCGGGGTGTGCCCGTGGTGATGGGCGGCTTCCATGCCACCCTCTGTCCGGACGAGGTGGCCCGCTACGCCGACTCCGTGGTGATCGGCGAGGCGGAGGAAATCTTCCCGCGCCTCCTGGACGACTACCGCCACGGTCGCCCCGAGGCGGTATACCGCGCCGGCGACCGCCCGGCGCGCACCGCCGTCCCGGACCGATCGATCTTCCAGGGGAGGCGCTACCTCCCGCTGGGGCTCGTCGAGTTCGCCCGAGGCTGCCGCTTCAAGTGCGATTTCTGCGCGATCACGGCCGCCTTCCAGGCGAAGCAGACGCACCGCCCGGTCGACCTGGTCATCGAGGAAGTCCAGCGCGTGCGCCGGCGGGGACAGATGATCTTCTTCGTCGACGACAACATCACCTCGGACCTGAAGGCGGCCAAGGAACTCATGCGGGCGCTCATTCCGCTGAAGATCCGCTGGGTGAGCCAGTCGGCGATCAACGTGGCCTACGACGACGAGGCCCTCGACCTGATGAAGCGAAGCGGATGCCAGGGGCTGCTCGTGGGGTTCGAGAGCCTGGACGAGGCGGCGCTCGCCCAGATGAACAAGAAATTCAACCTGATGAAGGGGGGCCCTGCGGCGGCCCTCGAGCGCTTTCGTGCCCACGGGCTTCGCATCTACGGCACCTTCATCTTCGGCTACGACCACGACACCCCTGCCTCCTTCCGGCAGTCGCTGGACTTCGCGCGCGATGAAGGGCTCTTCATTGCCGCCTTCAACCACATCACGCCCTTTCCCGGAACCCCGCTGTACTCGCGGCTCGAGGCGGAGGGGCGGCTCCTGTACGACGCCTGGTGGCTCGATCCCCGCTACCGCTACGGCGAGGTGCCCTTCACCCCCCGGGGGATGGACCCCGGGGAACTCGCGGAACACTGCATCGGGGCCCGGCGGGAGTTCTACGGCTGGCCCAGCATCCTGAGGCGGGCCGCCAAGCCGGTGAACCGGCGTGACCCCTGGATGCTCACCAACTTCCTGGCCATCAACGCCATGCACCAGGTGGACGTCTCCGGTCGAAACGGACTTCCGCTGGGCGACGAGGCGTGGGACGGTGAGCTCCTGGAGGTCGGGTGAGGACGCCGCCTGCGGAGACGGTCCGGGGGCCCGGGGTGCTGGAGGTGGCGGGGTACCGGGTGGAGCTCGCCGGCCCCGGGGACGACCCGGAGATCCGTGCGCTCCTTCGGGAGCCCATGGGCGGCGGCATCCGCATCTCGCTGGAGCGGGAGCCGGATGCCAGACTCGCGGGAGCCATGGAGGGGGACCGTCACGCCACGATGGTGGCCCGGGACCGCACGGGGCGCATCGCCGCCATGGGCAGCCGGTCGGTGCGCACGGTCTGGCTCGACGGCGCCCCCGCGCGGCTGGGCTACATCGGGCAGCTCCGGCGCCGGCCCGAAGCCTCGCGGGCCGCTGGCCCCCTCCTTCGCGCGGGATTCAAGGTGCTCGGCTCGACCCGCCGGCCTGGCGAGCTCCCCTTCGACCTGACCAGCATCGCCGCCGGGAACGTCCCGGCGCGGCGCCTCCTGGAGCGCGGGGTGCGGGGCGTCCCCTCCTACCTGCCGCTGGCGGAGGTGGTGACCTGCCTGGTTCCCACCGGGGGTCGGCTGAGGCGCGGGAGCGGCGGGGCTCCGGTGGCCGCGGCTGCGGTGGCCGGGGCTGCATCCGCCGGCACGCCATCCGTCCGACCGGCACGGTCGCTGGCGGAGGTCGCCGAATGTCTCATGCGAACGCTGTCCCGCGAACAGCTGGCCCCCCGCTGGACCGAAGCGGATCTGGCCCCATCCGCCAGGTCCAGGGGGCTCTCCCTCGAGGACTTCCTGGTGGCGGAAGGGGCGGGAGGCGAGGTGTGTGGCTGCGCCGCCGTCTGGGACCAGCGCGCCTTCAAGCAGAGCCGGGTGCAGCGGTACCCGCCGGCGCTGGGGGTCCTTCGTCCGCTACTGAACACGTTCCGCACCCTCGCCGGCGAGCCTCGACTCCCTCCTCCCGGGGCCGCGATCCGCATGGGCTTCCTCTCGCACCTCTCCGCGGAGGACGACGACCCCGAGGTCTTCCTCGCCCTGGTGAAGGCAGGCCGCCAGGCGGCGCGGGCGCGCGGCCTGGACTGGCTCGTCACCGGCTTCGTCCGGGGCCACCCGCTTCTCGAGGCACTTCTGGACGCCACCCGGGCGCGGACGTACGAGACGATTCTCTACGCCCTGCCCTGGTCCCCCGAGGGGCCCCTGCCCGTGATGGAGGGGCGCCGGCTGCACGTCGAGGTCGCCACGCTGTGAACGGAATCCTCGAACGGGTCGATGAGCTGGACGAGGTCCGGAGGGCGCAGATGTACACCCTCCTCGAGCGGCACTTCGACGGGGTCTCGGCAGAGGGCTTTGCCGCCGACCTCGGCGAGAAGAACTGGGTGCTTCTCTTCGAGGACGGAGGGGAGCTCGTCGGCTTCTCGACCCTCCTTCTCTATCCCTCCGTGCATGCCGGCGAGAAACTCACCGTGGTCTACTCCGGCGACACCATCGTGGACCCCGCCGCCTGGGGGAGCACGGCGCTCCCGCGGATGTGGATCGATGCCGTCCGAAGGCTGGGCGCCGAGCACGGGCCCGAGGACGGGCGCGAGCACGGGCGCGGCCGGCTCGTCTGGCTCCTGATCACCTCGGGCTTTCGCACCTACCGCTTCCTCCCGGTCTTCTGGCGCGACTTCCACCCGCGTCACGACCAGGCCATGCCCGCCGACGTGGCCGCGCTCCGCGACGCCCTCGCCCGCGAGCGCTTCGGCGATCGCTACGACCCCGCCCGGGGAATCGTGCGACTCAGGCGCCCCCAGGCGCTCCGCGCGCACCTTTCGGGCGTCCCCGAGGCGCGACGCACGAACGCGCACGTTGCCTTCTTTCTCTCCGCAAACCCCGGCCACGTTCGAGGTGACGAACTCGTCTGCATCACCGAACTGTCCGAGGACAACCTGACCCGCGCCGGCTGGCGCATGGTCCGCTCGGGCCCGGCTCGCGGTGCCCCGACCGCAGACGGAGCCGGAGACGGGGGCGGAGGCGGGCGCGGGGGCACGGGGGAGCCGGCGTGATCCTCCGGGCGATCCACGCGGCCCTCCACCGCCTCGATCGCCCGCGGGTGCGGGCCTTCGAGGAGGCGCTCCGACACCCCGAAGAGGCGCAGGCCGCCCGTCTCCGGGGATTCCTCCGGGCGAACGCCGGCTCCGTCCATGGCCGTGGGCGGGGCTACGCCGCCATCCACTCCGTTCGGGCCTTCCAGGAACGGGTGCCGGTCATGGATGCCGCCGCGCTCGAGCCCTGGGTGGCGCGGATCGCCGCCGGGGAGCCCGGCATTCTCACAACCGCGCCGGTGCGGATCCTGGAGCCCACCAGCGGGAGCACCGGGGGGAACCGGCTCATTCCCTTCACCGACCCGTTCCTCACCGAGATGCGGGGCGCGCTCGCCCCCTGGATGGCCGACCTCTTCCGCGCGCGCCCGGCGCTCCGCGGGCTCCGGCAGT
>REBP01000096.1 GCA_007692665.1 Gemmatimonadales bacterium
GCGCAAGGAGGCGCGGCGCGGCCACCGGGGTCGGATCCACCGGGCTCCAGGCGGCCCCGAACACCTGCCGCGGGCGGGGCGAGGGGTCGGGGTCGCCGGGGAGCTCGGCGACGAAGCGGTTGTCGAAGTCCAGGGTCGCGAGGGGGTCGCGGGCGTCCTGGGTGTCGGGGCTGGTCAGGGCGTCGTTCATGCCCTTCGGTTACCCGTCGAGGAGCTGGGCGATCCGGGTCCGCATCGAGCAGGCAAACCGTTGTCCTCGGAGTGCGGCCAACCCAGGCGCCCGCAGACATTCTCTCGGGATAGTAACGCCGGACGTTAATGGCGCGCAGCGTTATGCTCCGACATGATCAAGAGCCTCAAGGACCGCGACGCCGAGCGCCTCTTCCGCCGGGCGCGAGTGAAACGGCTGGGACCGGACGTCCAGCGCCTGGGTCTGCGGAAGCTTCGGATGCTGGATGCGGCAACGACCATCGGGGATCTGCGGATTCCACCGGCCAATCGGTTGGAGAAGCTCGAGGGGGATCGGGCGGGGCAATACAGCAATCGAATCAACGAACAATGGCGGATCTGCTTCGTGTGGCGGTCCGGGGACGCGCACGACGTCGAGATCGTCGACTACCATCGGGGGCAAAAGCCATGGCCAGGACAGCCCTTCCGCCGGTGCATCCGGGCGAAGTACTGCTCGAGGAATTTCTCGAGCCCATGGAGATCAGCCAGTACCGACTGGCGAAGGACACGAGCGTCTCGCCCCGCCGGATCAACGAGATCGTCCATGGAAAGCGGTCCATCACGGCCGATACCGCGCTGCGACTCGCTCGATACTTCGGCACGTCGGACCGGTTCTGGATGAATCTTCAGACCAGCTACGACCTGGACATCGGAAGGGACAGGATGGGTAGCCGACTGGAGGAAGAGGTTTCGGTACGCGCCGGCTGACGGGGCGGCATGGGGGTTCTACCAGGTCGCCCGGTCGTAGTGATCGTGCAGCGTGCGATCCTTCGTGAGGAGCGGCGCCCGGGCCAGGGCGGCCTGGGCCACGATGATCCGGTCGAAGGGGTCCCGCGTCCAGCTTTCCCCTTCCGCGGCCCTGGCCACCACCGGAAAGGGGACGTCACACACGCGGAGGCCAAGGGAGGCCCGGAGCGCGTCGACCACGGGGCCGGCCGGCCCCGTCACCCGTCCGATCTCGTAGAGGTACTGGAGCTCGAGGCGGACCATGGGCGAGATGCGGATCTCCTCCGCCTCCTCGAGCTTTCGGCGTGCCCCGGGCGACAGGCGTTCCAGGGCCGACGCATGGATCCATGCAACCACGTGCGTGTCCAGGTAGATCAGGGCCGCCATTCGCCCGACCAGTCCAGGTGCACGATGTCCTCCGGATCCCCCGGCAGGTAGTCCGGCTCGGGCGCCAGCGCAGCAAGACGGCTCGCCGACTCCACGGGCACGATCCGAAGGCGCCGCCCGTCCCGCTCGATCTCGATGGGAACGCCGGTCTCGAGCACCTCGTCGAGGAGTCGGTAGAGGTTGGCGCGAAGACGTGTGGGCGAAAGAACCCTGGCCATGGCTGATCTCCGGTAGCGTACGGTACGTGATTGAACCTACGTACGCGTACGCCAGACGGCAACCGTCGGCCCGTCACCCGTCCAGCAGCTGGTCGATCCGGGCCGCGATGTCCTCCAGGTGGAGCCGGCTGGCGGCGTGGTTCGTCCGCCCCACCGCCTGCTGCACCTCGCGCTGGAGGGTCCGGAGCTGCCCCCGGGCCTGGGGGGCGATGTCGGTCCGCATGGCCTCGTCGTCCTCCATGAGGGTGGCCATGCGCTCCACGTAGGCGCGCTGCAGGTTCCGCCGGTACGGGTCGATGGTGCTCCCGCCCGCACGCAGTTCCCGCCAGATCGCCCCGCGCAGGTCGTCCAGCATGACCGGGAGCGCGTACGCCTCGTCGCCCAGCAGCGCCTCCTGCTCGATGAGCCGCTTCATCCGCGCCACCTGGAGCACGTTGTTCAGCGCCCCCACCTGGAGCCCCCGGATCTGGTCCGGCGTCCCCTCGTTCCGGATGCGGAAGATGATGTCGGGGTCGATCATCCACTCCGGCGTCGTGAAGACCTGGCGGTCCAGGTAGTCCATGGCCCGCACCTGCCGGTCGCGCTCGATGACCGAGTAGGGGCGCTCGGGCTGCCCCTGCGCCCGCCGCGTCCAGTCCACCCCGCCGATGTTCGCCATGACGTGACCCACGTACCGGCTCCACTGCCCCGCCACCTGCCCGTAGAGCTCGGCCAGCTGCGAATAGTCCTCCCCCTCCTGGAACGTCCACTCCTGCAGGCTCCCCATGATCCGCTTCAGGTTCTCCACCCCGTAGTCCGAGGCCCGCATGGCGTCGTCGCCCAGCGCCTCGGTGAGGGAGCCGGGGTCGGTCTGCGTCGGGTCGCCGAAGCGGTAGAGGGGATCATCGGCCCGCTCCACGATCCAGGCGTTCAGTGTCGGGCGCTCCTCGGCGGGAGTGCGGGCATCGGGGATCCACCGGTGCCCCCACTCGATGGACCACCGGTCGTAGGGCCCGATCCTGGCGTAGAAGCAGGTGTCGTCGCCGGGCTGGGCCACGTAGTTGAAGCGCGCGTAGTCCATGATCGAGGCCGAGGTCCCGTGCTCGCAGACCCAGCGGGTCCGGAGCGAGTCCACCGGCACCCCGGAATGCGCCTTCATGTTGTGCGGAAGCCCCAGCGTGTGCCCCACCTCGTGGGCCGACACGAAGCGGATCAGCTCGCCCATCACCTCGTCCTCGAACTCCACCCCCCGGGCATCGGGGTTCACGGCGGCGGTCTGCACGAAGAACCAGTTCCGGAGCAGGTTCATGACGTTGTGATGCCACTGGATGTGCGTCCCCAGGATCTCGCCGGTCCGGGGATCGAAGAAGCGCGGCCCCGAGGCGTTCTGCACCCCGGACGCCAGGTACCGGATGATGTTGATGCGCGCGTCGGCCGGGTCCCAGTCCGGGTCCTCCTCCGGGGTCGGGGGCATGCGCGCCACGATGGCGTTCGAGAACCCCGCCGCCTCGTACGCCTCCTGCCAGTCCTCCACCCCCTGCGCCAGCCAGGGGCGCCACTTCTCGGGGGTGGCCGGGTCGATGTAGAAGACGATGGGCTCCACCGGGTCCACCAGCTCGCCCCTCAGGTACGCCGCCGTGTCCGAGGGGACCAGCCGGAACCGCTGGATGAAGCGCCGCGACAGGAGGCGCTGCGTGTCGGCCCCGAAGTCGTTGATCTGCGTCGAGAAGTACCCCACCCGCTCGTCCCAGTACCGGGGCATCATGGGCTCGGCGGGGAGCACCATGAGGGAGTGCCCGAACTCCACCGACAGCGCCTCGCCGGCAGCCAGCGAGGGCGGCGTGCGGGCCTCGTACGTCACCACGCGGCGGACCTCCAGGTTCTCCGGAAAGCTGCGCATGGACTCGATGAAGGTCCGGCTCCCGTCCATCCGCTGCACCCCGTACTGGGTGCGCCGCGCCCGGGTGAGGCCGATGATCGTCGCATCCGACCTGAAGAAGTCCGACACGTCCACCACCACCCCGCTTCCGGCCCCGTCCGGCCCCTCGGACCGGATGTCGAAGGCCACCAGCACGGGCTCGAAGTTCGAGTCCCGCACCGCCTGGAAGATGGGCAGCTCCGGGTCCGCCATGTTGTCGAAGCTCACCTGCCGCATCAGGAGCTGGTTCGCTCGCCGCTCGAAGCGCACCACCTCGGTGGTCTGCCGGTGTCCGCCGAAGCCCAGCCCCGCCGCCGTCCGCGTGACTCGCGTGATCAGGATCATCTCCCGCCCCAGCATGGCCTCGGGGATCTCCCAGAGCCACTGGTCGTCCACCCGGTGCACGGTGAAGAGGCCCTCGTCCGAGCGCGCCGAGGCAGGCACGACATCGGTGTAGGGGCGGAGTGCCCCGGGGGATGCGGCGCGGTCGGCGGCCGGGCGGGCCGCTTCCTGGGCCTGCGCCGCCGGAGGTGGCGACGTTTCCGCTTCCCGGGCCGCGCAGGCCCCCGTCGAGAGGGAAAGCGCGATTCCCAGCAGGGCGACAGGCATCAGCGGACGACGTGGCATGCTCCGTACTCTCCGGATCAGGGTGTTGCGGTCAGGGTGTTACGGTCAGGGTATTGCAGTCGGGTTGAATCGGGCGGCCTGTCTCGGCCGGCTCCGATCGGGCGGCTCGAGACCGGCGGGGTGGTGCGCCCTGGCCTCGCCTCCGGGCCACCGCTCAGACTACGCGGGCTGCGGCGTCAGGACAACCCGGGCTCGCCCACTGCGCCGGGCCGGGGCGTCAGCCTCCCGTCGGACCCGGACCGCCGCCCGAGCCTTGCTCCCCGGTCGGACCTGCGCCATCCGCCGGACCCGGCCCGTCCGCTGCCCCCGGGGGCGCCGGGGCGTCTGACCCGGCGGTCGGCCCCGGCGCATCCCGGAGCGAGAGCACCGGAAGGGACCACCCCAGGAGGATCGCGCCGAATCGGAGGGCGACGATGATCGCCATGCCGAGGAGTGCCGCCACGCGCTCCCCCACCCCGCTCTCCAGCAGGAGGAGGTAGGCGCCGGCCCCGGCGATGGCTGCGGTGGCGTAGAGTTCGCCGCGGCGAAGGATCATGGGGATCTGCGCCGAGAGGACGTCCCGGATCGCGCCCCCGGCCACGCCGGTGATCGTGCCCATGAGGATCACGATGGCCCACGAATGATCGAGGCGCTGCGTGACCTGGGCGCCGGCAATGACGAAGAAGGCGAGGCCCAGCGCGTCGGCCATGGCCAGGGAGTTCTGCGGGGGGCGCCGGATGCGGGTCCAGCCCAGCGTGAAGGCGGCGGCGGCCAGGATCACCATGAGGTAGGTCGGGTCCTCGATCCAGAAGACCGGGTGGCGGTCCAGGAGGACGTCGCGGGTCGTGCCCCCGCCAATGGCCGTGACGGCGGCCACCACGACGACGCCCAGCAGGTCCATGCGGGCCCGGAGCGCCGCCAGCGCACCGCTGATGGCGAAGACGGCGACCCCGGCCAGGTCGATGAACTTGATCATGTCGGGCGGGAAGAAATCCATGAACGCGTCCCCGCGACCCGGGCGGCGGCACTCGCGTGGTGCCCCCGGGTATGATAAAATGTAAAACTGCGAGCGTCCGCACCGTGGGCGCCCGCGCTTCGCCCAGACTCATTGTTTCGACCCGGGAGGTCCCACGATTTCCAGCACACGCGTGAACGAACAGATCCGAATCAGCCCCGTCCGCCTCATCGGCGCCGACGGCGAACAGGTGGGTATTGTCGCCCTCGACGCCGCCCGTGAAAAGGCCGAGGACGCCGGACTCGACCTGGTGGAGGTGGCGGCGCAGGCCCGCCCCCCGGTCGTCAAGATCATGGACTGGGGCAGGAAGCTCTACGAAGAGCAGAAGCAGGCGCGCCTGGCGCGGAAGAACCAGCACCAGGTGTCGGTGAAGGAAGTGCAGCTCCGACCGCGCACCGAGGACCACGACTTCCAGACCAAGCTCAAGCGCGCCCGGAAGTTTCTCGAGGACGGCGACATGGTGAAGGTGGTGCTCCGGTTCCGCGGCCGCGAGATGCGCCGCCCCGAGGTGGGGATCGAGACGCTGGACCGCATGATCGAGAGCACCGAGGACCTCGCCCGGGTCGAGCAGCGCACACACCGGATCGAGGGACGCCGCCTCATCGCCCTGCTGGCGCCGCAGGCGAGCTGACGACTCGGGATCGACGACGCAGGAGCGGACCCCTGACGGGTCCGTGACAAACGGAAGGGCCCGGGCCGGTGGTGATCACCTGGCCCGGGCCCTTGTGTCATCCGGCCAGGGGGTCATCCGCCCCGGTTCACGCGGAGGCGCACGGCCCGCTGGATCCTCAGGTCGTCGGAGTGAATGCCGTAGAGGCGGTCGCCCACGAAACGGAGGGGCTGGACCCCCTCGGGCATGTTCACGGCACCCATGTAGGTGCCCTCGGAGTCGAAGACGTCCCAGCGGCGGCTTCCGAACTCGCCGGCCTGGAGCGCCTCGATGGTGAGTTCCTCGAGGCGCGCGCCCGCCTCCACGCGCTGAACCCAGAGCGTTCCGTCCGGTCCCGGCAGGACCGCCGCGAGAACCGGCCAGTGCGACTCGAACTCCATGCTTCCCACCAGTTGCTCGACGACCTCCTGGGGAATGGGCTGGCCGCTGTCCTCGAAGCTCTGACGGAAGAGATTTCGCATCTGGGTCTGCTGCCGATCCGTGACGGGAATCCGGTCCACGGTCCTCCGCACGATGGTCCGCCCGCTTCCCGCCCGGGCATCGGGTCCGGCCGCGGCACCGCCGGTGGGATGCAGTGTCAGGGAGTACTCGTTGTTCGTGCCCGTCACCACGCGGCCGTCGGAGAGGATGGCCCAGACGGGCTCGGGTGCGAAGATCCGGAACTGGGGCATGCCCCCGGCGCCCATGGAGAACGTCTCGCCGGCGGGGACCTCCACGAGGGCATCACCCTCCGCCGACGCGGGGGCGAGACGAACGATGCGGTCACCGGAAGGATCGTCGCCTCCCATCGCGCCCGCTCCCGGGATGGCCATCTGGCGGTACTGCACGACCAGGTCCCGGTCCGCGGTCCGCGAGAAGAGGATCGGGATCCCTGTGGCCTCGATGGCGAGCCGCGGCGAATCGAGGGACTGACCCGTGGGGGAGAAGCGGGCGAGCCGCAGGTTCCCCATGTCGGGTATGGCAATGGAACCATCGGCCTCGTAGAAGACGCCGGTGGCCGGCGAGAGCGCCTGGGAAAGCTCGCCCGGCCCCCCGCCGGCCCGGCCGAAGGCATGGAGGAGTTCTCCGTCTGCGCCGAAGACCCGGACCCTGGCCCCCTGCTGATCCAGCGTCACGATGCGCCCCTCCGCATCCGCGTCGACGCCCACGAGCATGCCGAACTGGAGTTCCGGGTCCCCCTCGGCGACCCCGATCCGCAGCTCTTCCTCGATGTTCCAGGCCTCGTCCGCGGACCAGGCCCCGGCTCCCGGGTTCGTGATGATCTGCACACCGGCCGAGTCCTGCACCATGACGGCGGAGGCCGAGGAAGCGCCGTCCCCGCCACAGGCAGAGAGGGCGAGGAGAAGTGCCGTGGCGAGGAGCCCCACGGCGATGGGGGCGGAAGGTGTGGTTGAGGAAGGGGCCCGGGTTTCGGCCCGCGCGGCGGAACTGGAGCTGCTGGCGTGGCGCATGGTTCAGACTCCGATGAAGTGCGGGTCGGCAGGGACAGAAATTCAGGGGGCGGCGGCGGCGGCCGTTCGCCCTACGGCCTGCCGACTGAAAGAAGGCGGGACCCCCTGGCCGTACCATTCAGGTACGCGGGGGCCCCGCCTTTCCTTCAGTCGCACTGTCGACCGGGCAGCGATCAGACCGCGGCCGTGCCGCCCAGGAACGACATGATCAGCATGATCACGAAAATGACGAGGAAGAGAAAGAACAGGATCTTGGCGATCCCTGCTGCCGCGGAGGCGGCGCCGCCGAAGCCGAAGGCCCCGGCGATGATGGCGATTACCAGGAAGATCAGTGCCCAGGTAAGCATTTGCACGCATCCTTTCCGGTCACGGAGTCAGGTGCCCGTGTCGCGCGGGAGACCGTTGGCCCGGCAACGGGGCGGAGATATGCAGGACCGCAAAAAAGGTTCCAAACACCCTATTCGAGCGGTTCGAAGCGTCCCGTCTGCCGGTTCTTCCGCACGTTGTCCCAGTCGAAGCAGCGTCCGTTCATGGCAACATAGATCCCCGGTGGAAGCACCTGTGCGAAGGAGAGCGCGCTCCCGAGGTTGAAGAGGCCGTCCGAACTCCCGAAGGCGTAGGGGATCATGGCACCGGTCAGGACCACGGTCTTGCCAACAGGGCCGCCTCCTTCGCCGCCTCCTTCGCCGCCTCCCTCGCCCGACGAGCCCGGGAGCCGCTCCGCAAGCACGCGCGCCGTCTCCACCATCGTGTCCGTGCCATGGGTGATGACGATCCGGTCCTCGGGCACCCGGGCACAGTTGTCGGCAATGGTCGCCCGGTCTCCCTCGGTCAGGTCGAGGGAGTCCACCATCATGAGCGTGCGCACCTCCAGGTCCAGCTCGCACCGTCCCCGCCTGAGCATTTCGAGGAGGTGCGTATCCCCGAAATCGAGTCGGCCGTTGATCTCGTCGTATTCCTTGTCGAAGGTGCCGCCGGTAACGAAAACGCGAAGGGTCATGGGATGGGTTCGGATCAGCGCTGGGCGCCCGACAGCTGGTTGAGCGCGTCGGCGAGCATGCGAACCTTCGCGGCGTCCGACGAGCCACCGGCCTGACCGCCGACCTGCGTGGCGAGCTGGGCCAGGGGGGCACCCCGCTGTGCCGCCGACATGCCTTCCACCCGGGTCAGCTCCGTCCGCACTTCGCCGATCCGTGACGCCGACATCCCGCCCGACCGCTCGAGCTGGTCCACGAACGACCGCACGAGGGCGAAGCTGGGCGGCCAGACCATGCGGATCTGCTCCTGCGGGTTGTACTCGTCCCAGATCACGGTCTTCGCGGCGTCGATCTCGTTCTGCGAGATGAAGCCGCTGGGCACGATCTCGAGAACGTCGAGCCCGCGGGCGATCTCGGAGCTGTAGATGTACCCGTTGTACCAGTATGTCGACCACGGTCCTGCACTGGTCAGACGCCCATCCTCCAGGGGACCGCGGTCGAAGAACGCGATCTCGAAGGGGTTGGCCGGGTCCGTCCAGTCGAAGATCGAGACGCCGCCCTGGTACCACGCCTGCACCTTGATCTCGCGACCCGGAATGGGAATCAGCGAGCCGTTGTGGGCCACGCAGTTCTCCCACTCGGTCTGGGGCGCGGGCATCTTGTAGTAGCTCTGGTGGACCATCTCGCCATTCTCGATGGTGAAGATGGCGTTGGCTCCCCACTCGTACCGGTCGGTGGCCTGGCACCGTGCGCCGCGGCCCCCGCCCCACTCGTCGGTGAAGAGGACGCGGGTGCCGTCGTTCGAGAAGGTGGCCGAGTGCCAGTAGGCCATGTTGTGGTCCGCCGCCGCGTCGATGCGCCGGGGCTCCCGCACGTTCCTGATGTCCAGGAGCAGCCCGTAGCCGCCGCAGGCGCCGCCGGCGAGTCCCACCTCGGGGTAGACGGTGATGTCGTGGCACTGGTTCGGACCGGGGCGGTCGAGGTCCTGGACGGGGTTCCCGTCCTCGTCACGGCGAGGCGGCGCCGTGAGGCCCTCGAAGATCCGGGGGGACGTGACGATGCGGGCTGCCGAAGGGTTCGCCAGCGGCACCTGGATGACCTCGATGCGGAAGAGGGCCGAGTTCGGATCCTCGTCCGGGGCCAGGCGCGAGCACCCCTCGAGCTCTTCCTCCGGGCGGACGCCGGCGGAACCGGACACGTAGATGTAGACGTTGTCCCGGTCCGAGTGGTCCGTCACCACGGTGTGGGTGTGCGAGCCCCGGCAGGTCTGCACGTTGGCCACGTACCTCGGGTTCTCGACATCGCTGATGTCGAAGATGCGGATGCCGCGGAGGCGGTCGGCGCTCACCGGCTCGGGCACGCCCTGCGCGCCGCAGTCGAGCCGTCCGCTGGTCCCCTCGCCGGAAACGAAGGCCAGGTTCCGGTAGACCGAGATGTCGCTCTGCGAGGCCGGGCACAGGTAGCGGGTCCGGAGCACCGGGCTCGCCGGGTTGCTCACATCCCAGACCATGAAGCCGTTGTAGTTCCCCTGGAACACCATGTTTCCGCTGAACGCCAGGTCGGAGTTCGTCACCCCGGCAAAGCCCTCGGGCTGCGGCGTGTTGGAGACCATGCGCATGTTCCAGAAGGCCTCCCCCGCGTCATGGTGCCCCGCGGCCAGCCCCACCCGGGGGTCCGGGCTCGGCGGCGTCGTGGACATGTCGAAGCCGGACATGGTCGAGGCCTGCTGGAGCGTGCCGGCGGGCGTACCCGGCGACGAGGCGCAGGAGGCCAGCAGGGCGGCAGCCACCAGCGCGGCGGGGATCCGTCCCAGGTGGACGCGGAAGGTTCGAGCTGCGCTCGAGATCGTCGGTGGTACCATGGGGCTCACTCCGTCAGGGGATACGGGACAGCATCTGGTTCATGTGGTGGATTTCCGTGGTCTGGTCGGCGTAGACGTCCGAGGCAAACATGTACACGAAGTCATCCTGGGCGGCGCCGGGCGATGCGAACAGCGCATCCACCATGACGAGGGCGCCCTCATGGTGTCGGATCATGAAGGTGAGGAAGAGCCGGTCGAAGGCATCGCCGCGGGTGTCGGCCAGCTGGGCGATCTCCTCGTCGGTGAGCATCCCGGGCATGAGCACGGCGTGTCCGTCGGCAGCGCCGTGGTCGCCGTGTGCCCCGTGTCCCGCGTGGGCGCCGTGCATGGCGTGATCCATGCCCCCGTCGGACGGGGGAACGGGCGCCCCCACGTCGTCGAGCCACTGCCGCATCAGGGCGATTTCCCCGCGCTGGGAGATCGCCATCCGCTCGGCGAGCAGGTTGATCTCCCGCCGCTCGCTCCGCTCCGGGACCAGCGCCGCCATGACCAGGGCCTGGGCGTGGTGCGGGATCATGTCGATCATGAACTGCACGTCCGCCGCACTGTGCCCCGGCCGGACCGTGTCGGCGGCGGGCGCGCCAAGGAGGGGCGGCAGACCGGGGGACGACGCCGTCGATTCCTGCCCGGCGCCCGTGGCGCATCCGCCTGCCAGGACGAGGGCGAAACCCACGAGAACCGCTACCAGGCCTGAAGTTGCGGATCGGGACATGGAATGAACTCCGGGATACCGGGTGAGAGGTGACAGGGAGAAATAAGCGCTCGGGGGCCCCCGCGAAAGGATGGGACCCCCTTCCGCCTCGGGAGGAGGTCCGGGAACCCTTTTCCCACCCCGCCGGGAAGGACTTTCCGCGGAGCCGCGGTGATCCGAGTGTAAATTTAACCGATACATGAATTTAGCTGATGGCACGGTTCCTGTTAGAATGGGGGATCGGCGTTGAAGCCGAATTCATCCCTGGATTGGAGCAATACCTTCATGAATATTCGTATGCGCGGTTTTCTCGTGGCCCTCACGGGCGCGTTGCTGGTTGGAGCCCCCGCCGCGGCGGAGGCGCAGGTGCAGGTGTCGGGCGAGGGTCGGGTCGGCGTGGCGCTTCCCACCGGCGACCTCTCCAGCGAAGGCGCCGAGGCCGGGCTGGCGCTCGGTGCGGAGCTCATGTTCAATTTCCAGCGGAACCTCACGGCCTACGTGGGGCTCAACCGCCACTCGTTCTCCTGTGACCGGGACTGCGACCTGGGCCGGAACCCCCGCAGCACGGGGCTCGGCGCGGGCCTCAAGTACATCATGCACGGCCCGTCGGATGCCCACTGGTGGGCGAGGGGCGGACTCGTCGCGCACCAGATCGTCACCGACGACCGGACCGGCTCGAGAAACCTCGGGTTCGAGGTCGGGACCGGCATCGACATGCCGGTGGCACCGCGGTTGCACCTGGTGCCCCACCTGTCGCTGATCTCGCATGAAGCGGGGCGCGTCGGCACCGCCACCTATCTGAACCTCGGAATCGGGTTTCATTACCACTTCAACTGATCCGAACGAGCCGCACACCTGGCTCCAGCTCTCGGTGGCAATGCCACCCCGGGGGCTGGAGCCTCTGCTGCTGGATGCGCTGCGCCGCAGCGGAGCCCGCGAGGCAAGGCGCGCCTCGAACCGGTCGAATGAAGGTGACGTCGGCCGGGTGGAGGCGGTGTTCCGGGTCTCGCCGGCGCCCCAGGGGAACGCCGGGTTCGAGGCAGGGACGGAGGCGACGCGAGCGGCGGCAACCGCAGCGGCCCTGCAGGCGGAGGTCGAGGCGCGGCTCCGCGCAGCCCTTCCCTCGGTGGACCCGGCCGATCTGGCCCCCCGCTGGCAGCCCTTCGACGGGGCTGCCTGGCTCGCCCGGCGGGGGGAGGCGCGGGTGCCCCTCCGTGGCGGCCGGGACCTACGCATCCTCCCGGGCGTGGCCTTCGGAGACGGCGAGCACCCCACCACCCGGCGCTGTGTGGACGTCATCGAGTCGCTCGTTCGCCCCGGGGACCGCTGGGTCGACATCGGTGCCGGCTCGGGCATCCTCTCCATGGCCGCCGCGGCGAGTGGCGCGCGCGAAGTCCTGGCCGTGGAGATGGATGCCGCAGGATGCGACGAGATCCGCGAGAATTGCCGGCTGAACGCCGCCCTTCTGAACGCCGCCCCCCCGGGCGGCATCGCCGGCGTCTCTGTGGTGTGCCTCGAAGTCACCCCCACGCAACCCGGACCCGTGCGCGACGGCGCGCCCTGGGACGGAATCGTGGCCAACGTGGAGGCCGGGGTGCTTGAGCCCCTTCTCCCCGTCCTGGCCGGGTGCGTGGCGCCGGGGGGATGGGTCGTGACATCCGGAATCCTGACGCCCGAGCGGGAACGCCTCGAGGGCGCCGCCGAGGCCGGTGGACTCGGCCTCGACCGCGCCCTCGAGGACGACGGGTGGTGGACGCTGGTGTTCCGGGGCTGAACCCGGAGGGCCGAAGGGGCGGACCGCGCCAGGAGCGGGGCGGCATGCGTCGTCGAGCTCCACCCGGCCCCCGCAGCGTGGGGTCCGCTACCCGCCGCACCCTCCCCGCGTCAGAACGCTCCCTCCACCACCCCGCCGCGGGTGGACATCACGCGGAAGGTCCCGGTGGGCGTGGTGCCCTCGGGCAGGGTAAACGACACCGTGGCGTCCTTCGTCTCGCCGCCCTCGAGGTGGCCAAGCTCCACGCGCTGGACGCCCTGGCGGCCCTCCACCCGGAACTCGACCCAGTCGGGGCGCACGATCTTTACCAGGCGGGCCTGGCGCAGCGACGTCGGGAGGCGCCCCTCGTTGGCCACCTGCACCCCGATCTCCCAGGTCACCCCGTCGTCGGTGGTGCCGGTCTGCCGGACGGTGGCCTCGCCGGCGCGGAGATGCGGCAGACTCTGCGCCATGTAGAGATTGAAGAGCGCCTGGTTCGCGGCCCAGGGCTCGAGCACCTCGGGAGGGCCGTTCTGCTGGAAGAACTTGGGGTGGAATCCGCCCACCTCCACCTCGCCAAGGGTCGGGTGCTGGGCAGGGGTCCAGTCCTGGAACGGTCTGCCCCCCGCCACCGAGTCCACCCAGATGAGCCGGTCCAGGTCGTCCTGGACGCCGTCGTTGTTCAGGTCGCCGACGGCGCCTCCGTCCCAGAGTTCGTCGCCGTACCAGATCGAGCCGTAGTAGAAGTAGCCGAAGTCGGGGCCGTGGCCGAAGAGCGGGCTCCCGCTTCCTTCCGGGTTGTTCCGGGTGGCGTAGGTGTGGTAGACGTCGCCGGCCCAGGGGTAGCCGGTGATGGTGAGCCCCACCGAATCGAAGTGGATGTAGTGGGCCAGGTCTTCCGGGTACATGCTCTCCTCGCTCTTGGACGTCGAGGGCGGCCGGAGGTGCATGGGAACCCGCGTGTCCATGGAGTTCACCACCTTGATGTTCGGGTTCTCCAGCAGGAAGAGCACCACGTTCATCGTCTCGGGCTCGGAGAGGGGATGGGCCCCGGAGCCACCCTGCGTGAAGCCGCGCCCGGTGTGCTCACGGCCGGGCATGGGCCGCCAGTTCATCGGGTAGTTCCGGTGCAGGTCGAGGCCACCGATGCCGTCCTCGCCCATCCGGCCGTCGCCGTCATGGTCGATGCCCTCGCGGGCCACGGACCACTCGCCCTGGCCCGGCTCGACGCGCTGCATCAGGCGGCCCGAAGGGTCCCGGGGGTCCTGGATGAAGGCGCCCTCGGGGTCGCGCCACCGCATCTGACGGACCACCCCGTCGCCGTCCAGGTCGTGGAGCGGGTCCTCGTCGAACATGCCGTCGCCGTCCTGGTCCACGGGGCGCACCGAACTCCGGTTGGTCTGGGCCGTGTGGAGGTAGAGGTTCGAGCCGTCGGGGTTGTTCTGCGGGCGCAGGTAGATGGCGGCCCGGTCCAGGAGCGCGGTGATCTCGGGGTCGCTGCCATAGCCTTCGACGAGGTGCTGCATGAGCCAGAGCACGGACTCGGACGAGGTGACCTCGCCGGAGTGCCGGCCACCCTCGAAGAAGGCCGCGGGCTTGTCGGTGGCCGGGCCGGTGGCGGTGTTCGTGATCGTTGCCTGGAGGATGGGCCGCCCCTCGTAGCTCGTGCCCACCTGGTAGACCTCCACCAGGTCCGGGTATCGCTCCGCCCAGCGGCGCAGCCAGGTGTCCATGACGTCGACGGTGTGGTAGCGGTCCCACGTCAGCTCGTCGCCCGCCTCGTACTCCACCTCGGCGTGCCGCACCCGGGGGAAGTAGCTCGGGCCGTGCCGGCCGTCGGGGATCAGCGTGTAGATGTCGGGATTCCGCTCCGACTCCGGCGGCATCGTGGCCGGCGGGTGCACCGGCGGTGTGGTCTGGGCCTCGAGGAGGGCGGGTCCGGCCACCATGGAGAGGGGGCCCGCGCCCGGGAAGGCGAGGAGGAGGCTCAGCCCTGCCAGCGCAGCGAGCAGGGGGGTCCACCGGGGCCTGTGGTCGGCGCGGCTCGAGGGTCGTCGGAAGGTCATGGAGCTCTCGGAGTTCAGGGGGGGGCGTGGGATGGGGGCAACGATACGCCAAAACGACGGCGGAGGCCAACCGGGTGATGTGGGGGTGGGGCCGGAGGAGGGCGGCGTCAACGCTGGTAGCGAGCCATGAAGCGGCGATCGATGCGGTCCTTGAGCCACCATGCCCAGCGGGAATGGGAGACGAGCCCCTTCCATCGCAGGAGGGCGCGCCCGTCGGCGGAGTTCAGGAGCGCCAGGAAGGAGCGCTGCGGGGAGTATCGCGCCGGCGCTGCGTCCGCATCCGGAGCCCCCAGCACGTTCCGGGCGAGGATGGGAGACTGGCGCACGGCGTAGACGCCGGCCCGGGGCATCCACGGCGCCCCCTCGAGCGCGATGCAGTCCCCTGCTCCCCAGACCGGGGGGCGCCCTGCCCGATCCCGGGCCACGGCGCGAAGCTCCGCATCCACCAGGAAGAACCCTTCAGGATCCAGCGGGAGATCGGAGCCACCGAGGAGGGGTGGGGGCGCCGCGCCGCCCAGCCAGACCGTGAGTTCGCTGGGCAGGGATTCACCGGACTCGAGCGCGAGGGCATCGGGCGCGACGCGGGTCGCCCGGGTGCGGACGAGCACCGTGACCCCGGCTCGGTGGAGCACCCGGAGCGCGCGTCGGCGCACACGTTCCGAGAATCCGGGGAGGACGTGCTCCCCCGCCTCCACCAGGGTGACCCGGGCGCCCCCACCGCCTGCGAGGATCCGGCGGTTCAGCGCCAGCGCCACCTCCACGCCCCCGGCCCCCGCCCCCACGACACACACCCGGACCGGACCCTCGTGGTCCCGGGCGACGAGTGCGTCGAGGCGCTCCCTGAGCTCCACGGCCCGCGACATGGGGCGAACCGAGGCGGCGTGCTCCCGGACGCCGGGAAGCTCCAGTCCCACCGGGACGGAGCCCACGTCCAGCGATGCCCGGTCGAAGGAAATGCGCTGCACCTCCGCGCTCGCCCCCCCCCTTGCCCCCACCCCCGCCCCCGCCCCCGCCGGGGACCGGGCCTCGACGTCGATCTCGCCGCGTGCGGCCGAGATGGAGGTTGCAAATCCCTCGACGAGCCGGGCCCCGGCCTCCCTGGCCAGGGCCCGGAGGTCGAAGGCCATGTCGGCCTCGGTGTAGGTGCCCGCCAGGTAGCCGGGCACCATGCCCGAGTAGTGATGCCATCCGGTGGGCGAGACCAGAACGAGGTCCGTGTCCTTCAGCGGGTTCGCCGCTGCCGCCGCGAGCAGGTGAACATGGGCGTGGCCACCTCCCACCAGGACGACGCGCATCACCCGTCGAGGCCACCCCCGCCGGCAGGCGGGCGACCACCGCCGGCACCCTGCTGTCCGCCGGCGGGAGCGCCCGGGCCGCCCGGGCCCCCGGCGGCGGGGGGCTGGCCGGCGTTCCGGACCGGCGCGGGGAGCCGCTGCCACTGGTCGGCCGTCAGGATCTCCCGCACCTGGTTCATGGCGCCGAGGATCTCCTCGCGTCCCCGCTGGATCTGCGGCTGGATATCGCGGAAGAGCGCGGCCTGCTCGGCCGCGGGCACGCCGTCGAAGCGGCGACCCAGTTCCTCGCGGCGCGCGGTGAGCGTGCGGTCGAGCTGGACCGAAACGGCCTCGATGGACTTCATCTGGGTGTCCGACATCCCCACCTGGTCAGCGAGTTCGAGGACGACGGGGAGCGGGTTGACCAGCGTCCGATCGAGCATCCCCACCGCGTTGAACCCGGCTGCGCCACGCGCCCCGCCGGCGCCCCGCACGGCGGCTGCCACCCCTTCTCCCCGCAGCGCTTCCGGGACCTGCTCCCACTGGGCCTCGGTGAGGAGGAGGCGGACCGACGCCATGACTTCGGTCGTCTCGGCCTGGCCGGCCTCGATGTGGGGCTGGGCGGACTGGAGCTGCCCCTGCACCCCCTGGAGCGCAGCCATGTTCGGCATCCCTCCACCCCCCAGGGCTCCGGTCAGCGCCGTCACGACAGGTTCGAGCGCGGCCCTGCGAGGTGCGAGGCGGGCATCCAGAGAGTCCGCGAGAGAGGCGAGGGCCGAGGACTGCTCCTCGGTGAGCGCGAGGGTTCCGCCGAGGGCGAGGATCCCGCGGGGGGGGTTCGGGAGGAACGCGTCGAGGAGGGCTGCGGGCTCCGGCGTTTCTCCGCGCATCACCATGCCGATGATCGGGCCCAGCGCACCCATCCCGGCGGCACCGCCCCCACCGGCGCCACCGCCCCATCCGCCACCACCACCACCACCGCCGCCCCAGCCACCGCCGCCGAAGCCGCCCATGCCCCCACGCCCACCCATGCCACCCATGCCGCCGAAGTCACCCATGCCGCCCATCATGCCGCCCTGGCCGAAGCCACGATTGGCCTGCGCCGGGTTGCCGCCCAGCGCGACCCGGGCCGAGAGGCGGATGGTGAAGGGTGCCCGGAGCGCGTTGACGCCGCGCCGATCCTGGCCAAAGCCCTCGTTCACCTCGTAGCGGAAGGCCTGGGACGCCGCGTCGAACCCGCGCACGTAGAGGAGCGTCGGGTCCGCGCTGGCACCCGCACCCCACCCGCGCATGTCGTCGCGGCCGTTCACGAGCTGGTCGAACCCGGTGAGCAGGTTCGAGGCATCCACCGACACGGTCATCCTGCGATCGAGACGGGGGAGGTTCGGCCGGATCCCGAGGCGCATGTCGAGGGTCTGGGTCCAGCCGTTCCGACAGGAGTTCCGATCGGCAAAGCCCCCCATCTGCGATTCGATGCAGCTGGCTGCCCGGGAGGGCGCGGCCTCGAGGAGGCGGGTCATCCCCGCGGCCACCGCCGGGTCGGAGGCGGTCCGGGGATCGAAGATGAAGGCCACGTCGTTTCGCAGCCCGTCGCCGTTCACGTCGCGGTCCACGAGGGGCGTGAAGGGAGCACCGGACGAGGTGCGCGCGATGAGGGACACCTCGAACTCGGGCCGGATGACCTGGTTCAGCACCAGGTTCAGCGTGTGCCGCCGGTCACCGCTGGAGGTGGCCCAGGTGACTTCGTTGGGGCTCCCCGCCGTGGGCGGGAACATGCCGCCTCCGCCCCCCCCGCCGAACTGGCCCATGCCGCCGCCGCCTGACCCCTGGTCGCGGGAGAAGCCCAGCGTGTAGTTGGCCATGAACGTGGTGGTGGGTCGAACCGCCCCCAGTACCTGCGTCGAGAACTGGTGCGTCGAGGAGCGACGGTCGCTGACCACGTCGAAGACGGACCCGAAGGCGGGGTTGATGCGGGATCCGGCAACGGTGGACGCTCCGGTCCGCTCCACGATGGCCCCGGGATCGCCGTAGAAGGTGCGACCCTCGTTCGCCAGCGTGAAGGTGCGGGTCTCGTCGAGGTTCAGGTCCTGGTAGCCCCAGAGCCCGACCCCGAGGGACCAGGAGTAGTTGAAGTTCACCGGGAGCCGGCCCATGAGCTGGGTCCGGTAGGCCAGGTCCGTCCGAAGCGACGAGGGAAGGCTCTGGTTCGGGTTCAGGAGCGTGACCCCGGGTGCCTGGCTGGAGAAGACCGGGGGTGCACCCATGCCGCCGTCGGCGCAGAGCATGGGAGCCGACATGGGGTCGCTGAAGTACAGGTCCCAGTCGGGGATGGGGACCGCCGAGCCGATGCAGACGAGACGCTGCTCCGACGAAGCGAGGCCGGTCTGGCGGTAGGCCTGCGAGAAGACCTGGGTCGGCGCCCGCCCGGCGAAGTACCCGATCCCTCCCGTGATGGAGCGCGCCATCCCCGGTCCGGCCGCGGGCGCGGCACCCTGGGGGAGCCGGTAGCTGAACCCGACACGCGGGCTCCATCCGGAGGCGGAGGGCTGGACATCGGTCCGCCTCCCGAAGGCTTCCTCGACGGCCGGGTTGAAGTCCGGACGCTCCGCCAGGCCGGAGTAGTCCCACCGGAGGCCCAGGGTGACCTCGAACGGCTGGCTGATGCGCCAGGTGTCCCCGACGAAGAGGCCGGCGTTCACGCGCGACGTGACGGACTCCCGCTCGGTGAGGGACCGCTCGTAGCGCTCCGGCCGGTTGGCCGCGAAATCGTCGAGGGAGGCGTAGGAGAACGACCCGAAGAGGTTGTCCGTGGACCGCTGGTCGCTCCGCTGGGTCTGGTAGCTGCCCCCGACCTTCAGACGGTGCAGGTGCGGCCCGATGGGCTGGAGGAACGAGAGTTCGTTGGAGAGCTGCAGGTCGACGGTCCGCGCCTCGGTGGGCATGTTCCGATTTCCGCCGAAGGTCAGGGTCCGGGAGCTCCGTGTCCCGTCCTCCCACTCGGAGTTGACCCGCACCCGGCCCTCGGGGAGCTCCACGAAGGGGACCGACTCGTTCCAGTTCTCGCTGAAGGAGGCCGTGAGCCTGTGGGTCCACGTGGTCCGGAGCCGAGAGTTCAGCGTGAAGGCCACGAGATGCGTGTTCCGCTCCGTGTCACCCCCGCGGTCGGACAGGTCCAGGGCGCTGATGCGGGTGCTGTCCTGCGCCGCCCGGTTCAGGTTCAGGCGGGTGGAGAGGGAGTGCGAGCTCGCGGAGCCCTGCGAGATGTTCCAGTCCATGCGGCCGGAGAGCCGCAGGTCGCCGGAGCCCTGGTTGTAGGAGCCGGTCTTGCCGACGGAGGGGATCCCGTACCCGTACTCGAGGATGTCGAGGAAGCGACCCACCGAGTCCTGCGCCACCCCGGACCGCGTGGCGGCGAGGGGGTCGTCGGCGCTCAGCGCGAAGCGGTAGTTCGTGTTGTCCTGGAGCTGGAACGAGACGTTGTAGAAGAGCTTGTTCTGGATCACCGGCCCACCCCAGGAGCCTCCGACGTTCTGCCGACGGAAGCCGTTGGTGGTGGCCGAGGAGTTCATCTGCAGGGCGTCGTCGTCGAAGCGGTACGACAGCGAGCCGCCCGCCCGGTTGGAACCCCGGGCCGAGGTCATGGCCACGAGTCCGCCGGCGAAGCCTCCCTGGGAGACGTCGAAGGTGCTGGTGGTGACCTGGGTCCGCCGAACCCCTTCCTCCGGCACGCCCAGGTCGCCCCCGCCCAGCATGATCCCGTCCAGCGTCACCTCGTTGAGCAGGTCGCTCATCCCGCCCACCGAGAAGCCCATGCGGCCGCTCAGCGAGTCGAGACCGGTGGAGGTCACGCCCGCCGCCATCAGCGCCAGCGTGGCCGGGTCCATGTCGGGGAGGGGCAGCCGGTTCAGGAGCTCCTGCGAGAGTTCCGTGGTCTGCTCACCGGCCTGACCCTGTCCCGGGGTTCCGCCCCTCGCCGTGGCCGTGATCCCCTCCAGCGCGATCGCCTGCGATGCCATGACGAAGTCGCGGAGCAGGAGTTCCTCGCTCGCTTCGCGCATGATCGTCACAACCTGGTCCGCCATCCCCAGGAAGGTCACCCGGACCAGGTAGACGCCGCCACCGTCGGGGAAGAGCAGCATGAAGCGGCCGTTCCCGTCGGTGAGGACGGAACGGGTCGTCTCGAGTTCCACCGACATGACCTCGACCCGGGCCCCGGAGATGGGGGCTCCGCTCTCGCGGGTGACTCGACCGGTCAGCACGTCCGCCGCCTGGGCAACGGCGGGGAGGGGAACGAGCGCCAGGAGGCCCGCGGTGGCCAGGGCAGCAAGGAGAGCGGGGAAGCGACGGCTCATTGGAACACCGGGAAAACAGGGTGGATGCACGTCGCAACCCGCCGGACCGAAAGGGCGACCTGTCCTTGACGCCCGGCTCCGCCCCTTCGTTAGCTCCCCTCCTGCCGGCTCCGGCCCTTGCTCAGGCCTTCTCCACCTGGAGGTAGACCCACCAGTCCTTCATGCGCTCGGGGTCGTTCGATCCCTCGTCGCCCGGCTGGTGGAGCCCGATCCACGACTCGGGATCCCCCTCGAAGATCCGACGGTACGGCGTCAGGTGATCGTTGGGGGTCAGCATGTCGAGTTCCTCGCCCAGGATCTCCACTTCCATGTGGTCGGCCACCTCGCCCTCGAAGAGGAGCTCGTCCAGCACGAGGCGGTTCCAGGCGGGGTTGTCGGAGATCCGGTAGAACTTCTTCTTGCGCGGGAGCTGGGTCTCCTCCCGGACGGCACCGTTCCCGGTGGTGACGGTGCACTTGAACCGGAACTCGCCCTCGTCGTCGCCCGGCGCCTCCAGGTTGTCGTGGATCTGAATCATCTTGAGAATCACCCGGATCTTCATGCCGCCGGTCGTGCTCATCCGCTACTCCTGGTGGGGTGGGGTGGGGGGTACGCGAGGTCGGGACCCGCCGGGCTCCGAACCCGGGGGTGAACCGCAACATACGGACCCGGTCCGCGACTGTCCACAACCTTTGCCCGGCGTTACCATCGGGCATGTCGCAGCCGCCTCCCGATCGCCTCTCCCGACTCCGCCCGGCCCTCGTCCGGATGACCCGGGCACCCGGCGCCGTACTCCGGCGGTTCCCCCTCCCCTCGGTCGCCGCGGCCGTGGGCATGGTGATCCTGCTCCGGGCCGTCCCGGACGGCACCGGCATCGACGCCTTCCCCCCGGTGGCGCTGGGCATCCCCCTCCTGCTGGCCCTCCGCCTCGCCGGAGAACGGGCGCTCTTTCCGCGAAAGGTGGAGATCGTCCTCTCGGGCGCGGTCATCGCGCTCCTCGCCGCCCTGCACGTGGCCTGGCCGGGGTGGAGCGAGCCGGTCCAGCTGCTTCGCTTCGGCATGCTCTTCGTGGCCGCCCATCTGCTTGTGGCCGTGCTGCCCTTTGCGCGAAACGCCCAGGGGTTCCGCCCCTTCAACCGCCACCTCTACCTGCGGGTGCTGGAGGGCGCCTTCCAGGCCGGGGTTCTCATGATCGGGATCTCGGTTGCCCTGCTGGCGGTGGACCGACTTTTCGGGGTATCGGTTCCGGGCGACACCTACCTGCGCCTCGCCGTGGTCCTCCTCCTGGGTTTCCTCCCCCTCCACGTGCTGTCGGGGGTGACCTTCAGCCCGGAACGGGAAGACCCCCGCGCCCTCCACGTACTCGGCCGCTTCATCCTGGTCCCCCTCTCGTCGCTCTACCTCCTGATCCTCACCGCCTACCTGGTCCAGGTGCTCGTCACCCGGAGCTGGCCCAGCGGGTGGATCGGCTGGCTCGTGGCCTGGATGGGCGTGGTCGGCACGCTCTCGGTTCTCCTGGTGCGCCCCGCCGACCCGTCCCGGGACCGTTGGGCCTGGTGGTGGGAGCGGATCTTCTGGGTGCTCATGGTCCCCGCCGCCGGCATGTTCCTCGCGGCCCTGGGCAAGCGCATCGGACAGTACGGCGTCACCGAACCCCGCTACCTGGGCGTGGTGCTGGGCGGCTGGCTCGCCGCCGTGGCGCTGGGCTACGGCCTTCTTCGCATGCGCGACCTCCGCATCCTGCCCGCATCGCTCGCCCTGGTTCTGCTCCTGGCGTGGGCCGGCCCCTGGGGCATGGTGTCGGTGTCCAGGGAGAGCCAGGTCAACCGGCTGGCCATGCTCCTTGCCGCGCCGGACGCGGCGGCTCCGGAGTCGGGTGCAGTGCAGGCCCTCGCGGTGCAGGCCCTCGCGGCAGACGCCCTCGCGACCGGCGCCCTCGCGGAGGAGGCCGGTGCGATGGAGTCGAGTACGGGGCAGGATGCGTGGGAGTTCGCCGTGCCGGTTCGGCAGCGAGAGGTCCATGCCGTGCTCACGTACCTGTTCCGGACCCATCCCGACGTGGACCTCTCCGGGGTCATGGGGGCGGCCTGGGATGCGGAGGTCTCCACAGGCTCGGGACCCCCGGTGCGGGCCAGCACGGTGCCCGAGTCCGGGCACTGGAGTTCGGCCCGGGCCGACGCGGCCATGGTGGCGCTGGGATTCGATCCTTCGCTGACCTTTCCCGGCGGCGGGCCCGGCATGCGCTCCCTCGCCCGGCGCGACGCGGGCGGCCAGCTGCCGGTCTCAGGCTTCGACCGCCTCTATTCCGCATCGCTGGGCGAGCTGACCTTCGAGGGGATGCGCGTGGAGCTTCGCATGACCGCCGGACCGAACCCGACGCTGGAGATCGCCCGACCCGGAGGCGAGGCGATGGTGAGCTTCGACCTTTCGGAACTGCGTCTCCAGATGGCCGCGCTCGACGGGGACCAGAGCTCCCAGCCCACGCTCGAGCCACGGCAGCCCCGGGAGGTGGATTCAGACGCGCTCAGCTTCGAGGGCGAGTTCGTGGGCGACGCCCCCGGGGCCGGGCCGCTGCACGGACTCCGCATCCGGGTCGTCCTCGACCGGGTCTTCGTGGAGGCAGTCCCGGAGGGCCGCGGCACGGAGGACGGAGGCACCGTGGGGGGCGCGGCAGGGGGCGCGGTGGAGGGCGCGAGGGGGGCCGGATTGATCCATGTGCAGGGTCCGATCTGGATCCTCGTTCGAGGGGACGCTGGGGCGTAGACGTCGGTGCGGACCCCGTGTACACACCGACGTCCCGGCACCACCAGCGTCGTCGGCAGGCCGGGCCGCGCGCCAGGCATCCGAAGGGGGTGACGTACTCCCCAATCGATCGCTCCGCGCGGGACGATGGCATCCGTAGTCTCCCAATGGGAGACAAGCGCCGCAGGCGTCCTCTCAAGGAAGGAACGCCTCCGGCGTACGTCTCCCATATGATGACCAGAAGCGGAAACGTCTCCGCAAGACCCGTCGGTTGGGGAGAAATACGTCACCACGATGGTCGGACTCCCGTCGAGGACGAGTGCGCACCCGTGCGAGGCGCTCCCCCGGCGTGTCAGGACCCGGGGAAGGGCCGGAGCTCCTCGGCCAGCGCCGCTGCGGCGGTTGCCCAGTCGTGGGGAGTGAACAGGGGCGCCGTCACGATGAAGATCACGCCTACCACCACCAGAGCCACTCCGATCCGGTCGCTGGTCTTCCACCTGATGGACCAGGCGTCGGGGAGAGGTCCGGTGTGCGCCGGGGCCAGGGGGGGCGGGGCGGCCTCCACCGGCGGGGCGGTGTCATCCTCCGCCTCCGCGCCCCCGGGATCGGCCCCGTCGGCCGGCACCGCCGGCGCCGGCGCCTCCGCATCCCCGTCCCCATCCCCGGCCTCGACTTCGGCCGCAACTTCGGTCGCAACTGCGGCCGCGTCCGCCGACGCAGCCCCGCGCGCATCCTCCGACTGAGCCCCGCGCGCCTCCCCGGACGGTCCTCCGGACGCTGCTTCGGGCGGAGACTCCGCCACCTCACCGGACGCTGCGAGGGGCACCTCACCGGGCGGCGCCTCGCTCGGAGCCACGCCCGGTGCCTCGCTCGAAGCCATGTCCGATCGTTCGGCCGAAGCTCCGACTGCCCCCACCGCCGCCCCGGCCGAAGCTTTTCCCCTCTTCCTGCGGCGATTCATCAGGATGCCGGCGTGGCCGATCCGGATCATCTCGTCGAAGGTGAGGAGGAAGGTGCGGAGGTTGCGCTCCCAGGCGGCGGCCCGGGTCCCGATGCGGGCGCCGGCCCGGGAGACGGCGGCGGCGCGAGCGGCGGACTGGACACCGAGGATGCCGAGCACGACCTCGATGTAGAGGACCAGCATCAGGGCCAGCAGGACAAGCCCGACGTCGAGCTTGACCTCCCAGAGGGCGTGGAGGAAGACGCTCCTGCCCCCCTTCCGGTAGTGGCGCTGCCGAAGCATCTCGAGGACGAAGTGGAGGAAGGCCACGACCACGAGCCAGAAGAGGCTCACGAACACGCTCAGGCCGACGGCCATGCCCAGGTAGAGGATCACGAAGATCCAGCTCTCGTCGTGGTTCCGCACCCACTCCCGGAGCGTCGGGGGACGTGCCTCCTCTACCGCCGCAGCTGCGGAGGTGGTGGTGGACGAGGATGACACGGGGGGCGAGACCTTGCTCATGGGACCAAACTGCCTCCCCCCGGCATGAGGCGCCAGAAACCCCACAGCAGCGCGGCCCAGAGCAGGAGGAGCACGACCAGGAGCCAGGCCAGGAAGACGAGGGGTCTCCGGATCCTGCGCTCGATGAACCGGGTGGCCCGGGCCTCCGACGCTTCTCGCGCGGGCTCCGGGAGGGCGGCCACCACCCGCGACAGCCCCCAGGGGACGATGAGGAGGTCGTCGACAAGCCCCAGCACCGGCACGAAGATCGGGACCAGGTCGATGGGACTCGCCAGGTACGCCAGCAGGAGAAGTCCCGCCCCCCGCAGGTGCCACGGCGTGCCCGGGTCCCGGAGCGCATACGCCACCACCAGGATCTCCCGCCGGAAGCGGAGGAAGCGGGCCTTCAGGAAGGTTCGGGGGGTCGCGCGGAGGCGGGGCATGGTACAAACCGGTGGTTCGGGGCAGATTGGGGGAAGGGTCCGGGCCGTCCGGACCCGACGTTTCCCCGACGAGCCTCGGCCCATGATCATCGACTGTCACGTGCATCTGAACAACTACGACAAGGCGCACCCATCCACTCTACGGGAGCGGGTGGACAAACTCTTCAATGCCATGGACGAGGCCAAGGTCGATCACGCCATCGTGCTGAGCTCCTATACCGCCAACGCCGACCGCCCCCACATCGAGGAGCTGGCTGCCGAGGTGGGGGGCCACCCCCGGCTCTCGCTGGTGGAGGGGATCCGGTGGCGCTACGACGAACAGCGCACCGATCTCTTCCAGATGGAGGAGCGGATCCGGGACGGCGTGGTGAAGGGGATCAAGCTCTACCCCGGCTACGACCTCTACGCCATCAACGACCCCTCGCTGGAGTCGGTCTTCCGCATTGCCGCAAAGTACGATGTGCCGGTCATGATCCACACCGGCGACACCTACTCGGCCCACGCCAAGGTCCGCTACGCCCACCCGCTCCTGGTGGACGACGTGGCGGTGGACTACCCCGACGTCCGGTTCGTCGCATGTCACCTCGGGAACCCCTGGTTCCAGGACTGCGCCGAGGTCCTCTACAAGAACGACAACGTGTACGCCGACATCTCGGGGCTCACGCTGGGCGACTTCGAGTACGAGTTCGAGCGCTACATCATGCAGCGGGTGCGGGACATGATCGTGTACATGGGTGAGCCCGGGCGGCAGCTCATGTACGGCACCGACTGGCCGCTGGCGGGCATGCCCAGCTACATCCGGTTCCTGGAGCAGATCGAGGTGACGCCAGAGGACCGGGAGCACATCGCGTGGGAGACGGCGGCGAAGCTCTTCCGGCTGGAAATGCCCATGCTCGAGGAGGCGCAGGCGATGCGGCTCATGCGGTCGGCGCAGCGGGTGGAGGGGGCGACGCCACAGGGGGCCTAGGCCGGTTGCGGGGGGGGGGAGCACTCCCGTGTCGGGCGCGGTCGGCGCGTTCCCCCAGGGGTCAGGCGGGAGCGCTCCCCACCGGAGACGGGCGCGACCCGGGGGGCGCGCTCCAATTCTGCCAACGGTGAGGTGCGCAGGGGCCGCTGGCAGAAATCCGGTGCCCCACCGCACCCGACTTGCCAAGGGGGAAATCGGCCCGCTGGGAGGTTGGCGGGCGGACGACGTCATGACCCCGTCCGGCTGCCAACGGCGGAATCGGGTGGCACCATTGGCAGAATTCGGCGCAGTCCTGCACATTGGCCTGAACCCGGGTGTCGGCGCGCGATCCCCACGCCGGCGCGCCCGGCACATCGTCCACACCTTCGGACGGAGGTCCGCCATGCCCAGCCGCAAGTCCTTTCTTGCCACCCTGGCCGGCGCCGGGGTTGGAGCCGGCCTCGGGCGGGTGCTCCCCACGCCTCCCGGCGCCGATCTCGCTGCCTGGCTCGACCCGGCTGCGCTCCCCCGCATCCACGAGACCTTCAGCGACGCGCCCTCCGACCCGGACGCCGCCGCCCGCGACGAGGACCTGTGGCGCGAGGTGCAGCAGGCCTTTCGGGTCGACCGGACGCTGGTGAACCTGAACAACGGGGGGGTCAGCCCGGCCCCCGGCGTGGTCCAGGACGCCATGGCGCGCTACCTGGCCTACGCCAACGAGGCCCCGGTACAGACCATGTGGCGCACGCTGGAGCCCCAGAAGGAGGGGGTCCGCGCCCGCCTCGCGCGGCACTTCGGGTGCGACGCCGAGGAGATGGCCATCACGCGGAACGCCTCGGAGGGGCTCCAGATCTGCCAGTTCGGCTTCGACCTCGAGCCCGGTGACGAGGTCCTCGCCACCGACCAGGACTACCCCCGCATGCTCACCACCTTCGAGCAGCGGGCGCGGCGCGAGGGGATCCGCCTCGTGACCTTCCCGATCCCGGTGCCGGCGGAGGACCCCGCGGAGATCGTGCGGCGCTACGAGGCCCACATCACGGACCGGACGCGGCTCATTCTCGTGTCGCACATCGTGAACATCACCGGGCAGATCCTCCCGGTGGCGGAGGTGGCCGAGCTGGGGCGGCGGCGGGGGATCCCGGTCATCGTGGACGGCGCCCACGCGTTTGCGCACTTCCCCTTCACGCTGGCGGAGCTGGGGTGCGACTACTACGCGACCTCGCTCCACAAGTGGCTCTTCGCCCCCTTCGGCACAGGGTTCCTGTACGTGCGGCGCGACCGGATCCCGGGGCTCTGGCCCCTCATGGCGGCAGGCGAGGGGCAGGACGCGAACATCCGGAAGTTCGAGGAGATCGGCACGCACCCGGCCCCGAACTACCTGGCCATCGGGGCGGCGCTGACCTTTCACGAGGGGATCGGCGGCGAGCGGAAGGCGGCGCGGCTCCGGTACCTGCGGGACCTGTGGGCAGGCGCCCTGCTGGACGCCCCCGGCGGCGCGGACCGGGTGAGCTTCAACACGAGTTTCGACCCGGCGCACTCGTGCGGGATCACGAACGTTGCGGTGGACGGGCTGGCCCCGGGAGAGCTCGCCGGCTGGCTCTGGCGCGAGCACCGCATCATTGTAACTCCCATCGGACACGCCGACTGCCCCGGACTCCGGATCACGCCGTCGGTCTATACCACCACCGAGGAACTGGAGCGTTTCGTGGATGCGATGAAGCTGGCCATGCGGGAGGGCGTGACGTGAGGCGGGGGGCGAGTGTGGTGGAGCTGAAGTCATGCTGCCATTCGAGGCGCGATGCATCGGCGCCTGCGGCGTTGCTCCTCCTCGCCGTAGCGGTGCTACGCATCGTTGTCATGCCTTGCCGGCACCGCGCCTCCCGCCTCTCGGTGGCTACCAGACTTCAGCTCCACCACACTGGGGCCTGGCTCCGCCGGGGGGGACTGGCGCTGGCGGCGGTGGTGGCGGTGGGGTGCGCGCCCGACACCCCGCCCGCGGAGGGCGACCCCGAGGGGCAGCCGGTGGAGCTCCCCGAGACCCTTCCCGGCGACGCGGCGGGGACGGGCGCGCTGGTGACCGGCCCCGATGCGGAGGTGGGCCCCGACGGCCAGCGGCCCGCGACCACGCGCCTCCGCATCGACACGAACCGGGCACCGGCCGCCATCGGGCCCTACTCGCAGGCGGTGCTGGCCGGGAACACGCTCTACCTGGCGGGGCAGATCGCCCTCGATCCGGCCGGCGGCGAAATGGTGGGCGGCGGCGACATCCGGGCCGAGACCCGGCAGGTCATGGAGAACCTGGGGGCGGTGCTGGAGGCGGCGGGGTTCGGCTTCGACCATGTCGTGCAGGCCCAGGTCTTCCTCGTGGAGCTGGACGACTTCGGGGCCATGAACGAGGTCTACGCCGGGTACTTCGGCGACGTGCCCCCGGCCCGGGCCACGGTCGGGGTGGCCTCGCTCCCCCGGGGTGCCCGGGTGGAGATCATCATGACGGCGGTGCGGTAGGCGTGCGGGGGTTGGCGAGGAGGCCGCGGAAGACGTCGGCGCGCGCGTGGGCGGGAGCGGGCGCGGCCCTGCTCGCGGCGGGGGTCCTGCTGGCCGGGCCCCTCGCCCCGGCGCTGGCGGCCCAGGAAGAGGAGGGTCCGGAGCGCACCGGCCTCCGGGAGTCCAGCGTGGTCCTGACCCGTCTTCCGCTGTCGGTGCGGAGCCTCTCCTTCGCCGGCGCGCTCCCCCTCGTGAACCCCGACCCGGACCTCTTCCTCCGGAACCCTGCCAGCGCGGAGCGGGGGCGCGGGATGGGCGTGTCGGTGCAGGCGTGGGAGGCGGATGCGCGGCTCCTGGTCATGTCCGCGGGAACGGCGTGGTTCGGGGGCGGCGCGGCGCTGGGGGTGCGCCACGCGACCTACCTCGTGTCCGTGGAGCCGCCGGGTGGGGGCCTCCCCACGCGCCCCGCAGCCGCGGGGGACCGGATGCGGTTCGCTCCGGCCCCGGGCGAGCCGGCGGCCTCGGTGTCGGAGACCGCCGTCACGGTGGGATACGGCCGCCTCTTCAAGGGCTTCCGGGTGGGCGTCGCGGCGTCGGCGCTCGAGGTCCGCCGGGGGGCGGACGCCGGCAGTACCGGCTTCGTGGACCTGGGCGTGGCCCGCGACATCGGGCGTTTCGCCCTGGGACTGTCCGGCGGAAGCCTGGGTCCGTCGCCGGAGCTGGGAGACGATTTCCGGACGCTTCCCGCCTGGGCCACGCTGGGCGTGGGCTCGCAGGCGGCGCCGGTGGGACCGCTGGACATCACGGGAGCGTTTGCGCTGACCTGGCGCGAAGGGGGCGACCTGGAAGCCGGCGGCGGGCTCGAATTCGGGTGGTGGCCGGTGGTGGGGCGAACCTTTGTCGGGCGGGTGGGCGTTGGTGGGCCGGCGGTGGACGGTGCCTCCCGCATCACGCTGGGCACCGCCTTCCTGGGTGACGCCTTCACGGTGGAATACGCCTGGCGCGGGGTGGACGGGGCCCGCGGGATCCACGGAGTGAGCCTGCGGTTCCGCTAGTCCGAAGCAGGGCCCCGCGCCGGCAGGTCGCCCAGCGGAACCCGCACGACGCTGGCCACCCCAAGCTCGCCCGCCACGAGGAAGTAGGCGTTCCCGTCGCGGATCGTGGGCACCCAGTACGCCATGGGCTCGAAGCCCAGCTCCAGGGTTATCAGGTGCTCCCCCTCCCGGTCGAACAGGTCATAGAGCGGACGCGCGTCGGGGTCCGCGACCCTCCGCACCCACAGGCGTCCTTCCAGGTCCGCGAAGGCCTGGTCGACGGCGGGCTTCCGGGCGGGCATGAGGCCGGCGAGTTCCCGGGCCGGTCGCTCCAGGTCGGGGTCCTGCCCGGTCATCTGCCCGATGAAGCGGTCCCGGTCCGATGCGGTCACGGGGATCCGGTCCAGGGCGACGTCCACCACCACCACCGTGTCCCCTGCCCCGTCGAGACGGGCAACGCGGTAGTCCCCGCTCCCATCCCCCCGCCAGAACCCCCCCAGGGGATCCATCCGGAGGAAGCTCGAGGGCGAATGGGGGATCCCCCGCACCATGAATCCGTTTCCCATGCGGATCCTGAACGAGCGAGAGGCCTGCTCTCCCACGAAGACGGAGTCCGCCGTGCCGGACCCGGGGTCGAAGGAGGTCATCCAGCGCCGGGCGGTGGACTCGTTCAGCCCGTCTTCCGGCATGGAGGCCGGGCCGGCGCGCTCCGTGAAGGCGTGCCAGAGGCGTCCCTCCCGGTCCATGGCCCCCTCCCATACAAACCCGAAGGAACGCACCGGGAACGGGACTCGCTCCAGTTCGGTTCCGTCGGCGGCGAGCACGAGGAGGTGCATCTTGCCATGGTCGTTCACCCAGAGCCGCCCGTCGGGATCGAACTGGATCCCGTTGGCGGCGCTGATCTCGCCCGGACCCTCGCCCGGGCCCCCGAGCGTCCGGAGGTAACCCCCCTCGGCATCGAAGACCCGGATGTCACGGGTCTGGAAGTCGAGAATGTGGATGTTGCCATCGGCATCGGCATCGATGCCGCGGACATCTCCGAACATCTCCCACGCCTCGCCCTCGAGCACCCCGATGGAAAGGTCGGGCTCGAGGGTGACCGTCGGCTCCGCGGGGAGGGCGGCATACCGCACGAGGGAGCCGCCGTTCGGGAGCGCCTCCCGGGTCGCCTCGGCCCCGGACCCGGCCTGCGCCCGGTCACAGCCGGGGAGCGCGGCGGCAGTGGCGACGGCGACGAACAGGGCCAGGAAGCCGACGGGTCCTGGGCAGGAACGGGGCCGGGCCGGCCTCATCTCACTCCCCTCCGGCCAGTTCCAGCACCTTCCGGCTCTGACCCATGTGGAAGACCAGGCGGTAGGCAGGCTCGAGGCCCCGGTCCAGGTAGTAGACGAACTGCCCGTTGTCCGGATCCAGCCGGAGGCGCCAGTGGCTCCTCCGGTCCTCGGGCACGCGGTCCGGGTCCCAGCGGTGGTCGGGGAAGTGCTGGAAGAGCGGCGTCCCGGTGTCCGTGGCCCACCCGCCCCAGCCGGAGTTGTCGTACAGCGTGCCGTCTTCCCGCTGGTGCTCGTGGGTGAAGAGGAGCCCCTCGTCGCTCCGCTCGATGATCCAGGTCCTGGATTCGTCGCCGTCGACGAGGAAGGCGATGCGGAGGACGTCGTCCGAACACTCGTCGATGCGCATTCCAAGGTAGGCCGGGTGGAAGACGTCGTCGGAGGCGGGCGCGACGATGGCCCGCCCGGGGTACTCCTGGCCACACCGCTCCGCCAGCGCGTCGAAGAAGGCGTTTCGGGGCGAATCGGGGGTGGCGTCCGAAGGCTCCACAGCGGCTTCGGTCTCCCCTCCGCATCCCGTGAACAGCGCGAGCGCGGCCACGAAGGCGGCACCCCTCCGGGCCCGTTGCAGGGTTCCGGTCATGAGCGGTTCCTCCCATCTGGACGTGGATTCGAACAGGGGAAGGAAGGTGGGGCGGCGGAACCGAACCCGCAAATTCGGGCTCTCGGAGGCCGGCTCCGGGCACATTCCCGCAACGCTCGAGTCACGATCGGGAAAACCGGTCGTTCAGGGGCTCCGGGTGGCCATCGGACCCCCTAGAATTGGAGCATGTCCGCGACCTCGACCTCCCCCGCCCCCCGGACTCACCGGGCCACGAAGCCTTCCGAGCCGGGGCTGGGCATGGTCCCGCACCTCCTGGGGACGGCCGTGGCGATTCATGCGCTTGCGACCTTCCTCATGGTCCACTCGGCGCGGCAGACCCAGTTCGGCAACCTCCTCTTCATGGTGCTGGAGCTGCCCCACGGCCAGGCGATGCAGGTGGAGAAGATCACGGTCTCGATCTTCCTGGCCCTCGCCGTGGTGAGCGCGCTCCGGCCTCGCCTCCTGACCCTCCTCCCGGTGGGTGCCTACGTCCTGCTGGAGGCCTGGTCGGCGTTCCACCAGGGAGGCGACCGTTTCAGCGAGTGGACGCCGGCGGCGCACGCGCTTCGGTGGGTGACGCCCTTCGCGCTGGCCCTGCTCGCCGCGCCCGTCCTGGCATCCCGGGTCCCCGCGTCGATCCGGCGTGCAGGTGCCGGATGGATGCTCCGCCTGGCCGTGGCCACGGTCTTCGTGATCCACGGTCTCGAGTGCCTGTGGGGATATCCGCGTTTCGCCGACCTCATCATCGGGTCGGCCCGGGGGGTGCTGGACGTGCGGGTCTCCGAAGCCCTGGCCCTCCAGGTCATGCAGGTGATCGGGATCGTGGACCTGGCCGTGGCCGCCGCCATCGTGGTGCGCCCCTGGCGGACGGTCCTGGTCTGGGCGGCCTTCTGGGGCGGGATCACCGCCCTTTCCCGGGTTCTGGCGCTGGGGCCCGGCGCGTACTTCGAAGTGCTGCTCCGGGCCTCCCACGTCCTCGCCCCCCTCGCCCTGATCCCACTCCTCCACCCCGGGACCGCCCGGATCCTCCCCCGGCTTCCCGGCCGGTTCTCTCCCTCCCGACCTCCCCCGGACTTCTCGACCATGACACCTCTTCCCGAATCCATGGTGGCCCGCGGCACCCGCGACAGCCGCAGCACCCGCAGCACCCCTGGCAGCGGCAGCACCCGCACTCGCCGCGCCCTCCCCCTGATCCTGCTGGCGCTTCTCCCCGCCCTGGCACTCCCGGGCGCAGCGCCGGCCTCGGCCCAGGAGACGATCCGCCCTCTCCCGGCCTCGGCAAAGCCCCAGCACCTCCGCATCCTCTTCGAGGAGAAGCCGGCGACGGAAGCCGTGGTTTCCTGGACAACCACGGTCCCCGGGACCCACCACGTCGTCCATTTCGACACCGAGCCCAGGCACGGCGACACGGAAGCCTATGCCAGGCAGACGACCCGGATCGTGAGCGGCGCCTGGACCCTCCTTCCCACGGAGTCCGAGATGGCGGCCTGGTACCACCACGCCCCCCTCACCGGGCTCGAGCCCGCCACGACCTACTACCTCACGGTGGAAACCGATGGCGAAACGCTGGGAGAGTACCACTTCATCACGGCGCCGGATGACGACCGCGAGGTGGCGCTCCTGGTGGGCGGCGACTCCCGCGTGGGCGAGGACCGGGTGCACCCCGGGAACATGCGGCGGCGCATGAACGCCCGCATGCGCATGCTTCTCGAGACCAACCCCCACGTGCTGGCGCTGGCCCACACCGCAGACTACACGAACCGGGCCTACTGGTCGGAGCTGTACCACTGGCTGAACGACCATTTCGAGATGACCACCACCGCCGACGGGCGCCTCCTCCCCATGCTTCCCTCCAGGGGGAACCACGACCTCGACGTGGGCTTCGAGGAGATGTTTCACTGGCCCGGCCGCGCGACCGATTTCTACTACGCCAGCCAGCTCAATGCCGGCAGCGTCTTCATCGCGCTGAACACCGAGATCAGCCGCAGCGGCGACCAGCAGGACTGGCTCGCCGCCACGCTCGAGCGGGTGCGCCCGGCGAACCGCTGGGTCGGCGCCTTCTTTCACCGGCCGGCCTATCCGAGCGTCCGGGCCTTCGACTCCGGCGAGCCGCAGCGGCGCGCCTGGGTGCCCCTCTTCGAACGCTACGGCCTGGACCTGGTGGCGGTGGGTCACGACCACGCACTCAAGCGGACCGTCCCGATCCTCGAGGGTCAGGCGAATCCCCGGGGGATCGTGTACATCGGCGACGGTGGGCTGGGCGTGCGTCCCCGCGAAGTCGCCACGGATCGCTGGTACATCAACGGGGGAGGGATCAGCCAGAGCGTGCACAATGTCCACCTGATCGAGTTCGGTACCGATGCGCTCCATGTCCGGGCCTTCGGCATGGGAGGCGAAGTGCTGGACGAACTCCTGATCCCGGCAGACCGCGGCCTCCGGCTGCGGCAGTACGACGCCCTGCTCCGGCGGGCCGCGGACCGGTAGTCTTGACGACTCCGACCTCTCTTCCCTAGAATCTGCGCATGAACCGTCCGGACCACCCCCTCTCGCTCCGCAGCGCGCCCTCCGCCGGCGCCGCTGCCGGAGGCCACATGTGCATGTGCTGCTGCATGCCGATCTCCTGTTCCGGGAGAGAGGTGGCCGGACGTTCCTGTGCCCGTGGCGGAGACCCCATGTAGTCCTCCAGGCTCCCGACCCACGGTTCGCAGCGCCTCCAGCGGCCCCCTCTCCATCGACGAGAGGGGGCCGCTTTTTTTCGTTCCCCGCACACCTCGAGAGACCCATGGCACAGGACACCCCCACCCTCGGCATCTACTTCGAACACCCGGACTGGTTCAGGCCCCTCTTCGCGGAGCTGGACCGCAGGGGTCTTCCCTGGGATGCGATTCCCGCAGCGGGACACAGCTTCGATCCCGCGGAACGCACCCCGTCCCACCCCGTGGTGCTGAACCGCATGAGCCCGTCGGCGTGGCTCCGGGACGGACCGTCGCAGATCTTCCACACCACGCCCTGGCTGGAGCACCTCGAGGGGCTCGGGGCGCGCGTCATCAACGGGTCGCGGGCCTGGGGCTTCGAGGTGTCGAAGGCCGCCCAGCTCTCGCTGCTCCGGAAGCTCGGGCTCCCCTTTCCCCCGGCACGGGCGATCCACGACGCGAGCGCACTTCCCGCACGTGCGGCGGAGCTTCGGTTCCCGGTGGTCGTGAAACCCAACGTGGGCGGGAGCGGCGCGGGCGTCGTACGCTTCGATTCGCCCGAGGCCCTGGCGGCCGCCGTGGCCCTCGGCGGAATCGATCTCGGGATCGACGGCACGGGACTGATCCAGGAGTTCATCCCGGCGCGGGACGGGCGCATCGTCCGGGTGGAAGTCCTGAACGGCCGCGTGCTCTATGCCATTCGCATCTACAGCTCGGGCGACGTCTTCAACCTCTGCCCCGCCGACGTCTGCCAGGGCGTCGACGGCGCGGCACTCGCACGGGCGGCGTGCCCTGCCGACGCGCCCGTGAACGACCTTCGGGTGGAGGCGTACACCCCCCCGGAGTCCGTGACGCGGGACGTGGAACGCATCATGGCCGCCGCCGGCATCGAGGTGGGAGGGGTCGAGTACCTGGTCGATGACCGGGACGGACAGCTCTGCTACTACGACGTGAACGCGCTCTCGAACTTCGTGGCCGACGGTGAACGGGTCCTGGGCTTCGATCCCTTCGCGCGGCTGGTGGACTGGCTCGAGGCTGAACTCCGGGGGGTCGCATGAGATACGGCTACTGGCTCCCCATGTTCGGCGGCTGGCTCCGGAACGTGGAGGACGAGGGAATGGAGGCCTCGTGGGACTACGTGAGCCGCCTGGCCCGCCGGAGCGAGGAGATCGGGTTCGACCTGACCCTCCTGGCCGAACTGAACCTGAACGACATCAAGGGGATGGAAGCGCCCTCCCTCGATGCGTGGAGCACCGCCGCGGCGCTGGCCGCGGTGACGAAGCGCCTGGAACTCATGGTTGCGGTCCGCCCGACCTTTCACGAGCCGGCGCTGCTGGCCAAGCAGGCGGCGAACATCGACCGTATCAGCGGCGGGAGGCTCTCGCTGAACGTGGTTTCGTCCTGGTGGGCCACCGAGGCGAAGAAGTACGGGATCGGGTTCGACACCCACGACGCGCGCTACGACCGCACGGCGGAGTGGCTCCAGGTGGTCAAGGGCATGTGGACCCAGCCGGAGTTCTCCTTCGAGGGCCGGTTCTACCAGGTCGACGGGGGAATCCTGGAACCCAAGCCCCTTCAGCGGCCGCACCCCACCCTGTACGCCGGGGGCGAGTCACCGGCAGGCCGCGCGGTGATCGCCGAACACTGCGACGCCTGGCTCACCCACGGGGATCCGCCCGACCTCATCCTTCCGAAGGTGGCCGACATGGCGGCGCGGCGGCGGGACCTCGGGCTGCCGCCGCTCCGGTTCGGCGCCGCCGGCTACGTGGTGGTGCGCTCCACCGACGCCGAGGTGCGGCGCGAGGTCGAGCGCATCACCGACGTACGCCAGAACGCCCGCGGCTTCGCCAACTACCAGGACTGGGTCCAGAACACGAAGATGGACCGCGCCGTGAGTCTCAAGGACTACTCCGTGTCGAACCGGGGCCTCCGGTCGGGGCTCATGGGCACGCCCGACGAGGTGGCAGACCGGATCCGCAGCTTCGAGGAGATCGGCCTGGACCTGCTGCTCCTCCAGTTCAGCCCCCAGCACGAGGAGATGGAGCGGTTCGCCGAGGAGGTGATGCCGCTGGTCGGAACCTCCGCTCCCCGGCTGGGGGCCACGGGCTGAGCGCCGGTGCAGGTGGCTTCGGCCAGGCTCAGCCGGGCTGCCTCACCGGAAGCCCGATGGCGTGCGCCTCGGCAACCGGGAAGTAGCGCTGGGTGCTGGCATCCTTCAGCGTCCCGTCGATGTACGCCTGCAGGTCGTCGACGGACGGGGCCTCGTAGAGGCAGACGGCCTGGGCGAGGTCCGACGCCGGGAAGAAATGGTGGACGTGGAGGTCGGCCGGAAGCGGGAAGACCTCCTCGGCGCACGCCTGGAACTTCTCCGGGTCGTGGATCTCGTGCGTGATGGCGATGAACATGTTCAGCCTCCAGTCGGGAGAAACGCTTGTGAGGCAGAACCATGGGGCCGCCGCGTTGCATGGGCCGATGCACGCAGCGTTGTGATGGCGGCGCGCGCACGCAGGCTCCCTCCGCTTCGCCGACCTGGTCATCGGGGCGGCCCGGGGGTGCTGGGGCCCGCGTGTCCGAAGCCAGGGTGGACGATGGAGGGCGGGATGACAGAAAGACAATCCTTTCCTCGCCACCACTGGCAGAGCAAGGGGAACCACCTCGTGACGCGGACCCAAGCTGGGACGAAAGAGGCTGGCCAGGCGGATTGCCTCCGGCTCAGGAAATCGGCGCGATGTTTGCATTTCCGGAGCAGTCCCGCTAACGATCTTTCGGGGTTCACACCGCTCCGGGGTTCACACCGCTCCGGGGTTCACACCGCTCCGGGGTATTCACCACTCTGGAGCCGCCTATGCTTGCAAATGCTAGCACGGTTTGCCCTTCCCGTCCTTCCTCATCGGGCCTGAGTCGACTCTCGCGCAGAAACAGTGGCTCCAAGGATGTGGCCGGATCAAGGATGTCATGGCGGTTTTCTGTCGTGCTTGTCATCCTTGCCGCGGTTTCCGGTTGTGACCAGACCGAAAGCAGCCCGCTGGCGCCTCTCGCGGCCGAAGATGGAGCTCTCTTGAGTCTCGTTGGCGATCCCTGCCCCGCCGCATCCTGGCAAGACTGCACGGAGCTGGATTACGATACGGCTCAGCGCATCCGAGATGCAATCGACGCCTACTTCTTCTTCGGGTCGATGGATCAGCGATGCCACGACGCCCGTAGCGCAATGCTCGCAGTCGTGGACAACGCGGGCAACGGCAACCTCTGGCTATTTGACTCCCACTCAGCTGATGGCCCAGGTGGGTTCGTCGCGGGGGAGGTCATCGGAGGATTCCTTGTCGGGTTCAACGGCCCGATTACGTGGAACAGTCTCTCCAGTCTCGGAAGAATCGGAATTCACGAGGGCGCGCACCTGATGGGATGGGGCGAGCCCGTTGCTGAGGAACTTGAAAATGCCTGTCTCGTTCTTTCCTGACGGCCCTGCGCGGCGGTTCCTGAGCTTTGGGCTTGTGCTCGTCGCCTGCGTCCCGACTACCTCTCTCGCCGCCCAGACCACGGAACCGGACCTTGGCATGATGGCCGCGGCGATACAGCATGCAGAGACCACGTTCGCGGCCGCTCCCGTGTTCGAGGAACGTGCCCGACGCGGCACAACCGTACTGGTCCCCACCGCCCGCCATGCACGACTTGCCGGGCTGCTCGAGGCCGCCACAGGCGCCAAGGTGCTCCCTGAGGGCACCGAGGTCATCGATTGCACGGACGCCGGGTGTGCGCCGGCCTTCGATGGACTGACGATCACCCGCGTTGGCTTCGAATCAGATCCGGGGATCGCCGACGGACGCCCGCTCTTCTGGGTGCGATGGCTCGAACCTTCAGGGGGCCGCTCGGTGGCCACACGGAGCCAATCCCTTGACCTGCGCCTTGAGGGCTCGACATGGGTTGTGGGTGCGGTGCTCTCGGAGGGGTGGGCCACCATGATTCCACGACCGGCGGCCACCGGAGCCAGGGACGGCGCGGTCAGGTAGGTCCGGGAACGCGCCCGAGTTCTACGCACGGAGCTTCAGGGTTGCCGGGACGGCATCCGAGGTTTGAGCCCGGCGGTGCGGCGTCGGTCTCTGACGGAGCTCCAGTCCCCCCGTTCACCCTCGGCGCCAGGAACGCGTCGCCCGGCTGCGCCAGCCCCACCCCGCTCACGATGATCTCGCCCACCCGGGTGCGGTCGAAGACGAGGTGGATCTCCCGGAGCGTCGAGAGATCGAGTTCCGGGTTCACCGAAGTGAACTCGTCCAGCGGCACGGAGAACCCGTGCCCCACCACCTCGTGCAACGTCGGGAAGCGGCTGTTCTCCAGGTCCGACCGCCGGAGTACGCGGATGTCGAGGGGTGCCCGGAGCGGCCCGAACTGGCTGATCGGCAGCGTCGCCCGCGCGCCCGACGCGTCCACGAGCTCCAACGAGAAGTCCATGGGCTCGGATTCTTCGGGGTCGTCCTCGTCGTCGGGGTCCGTCGAAGGGGCCGTCGGCGGGTTCGCGTCCTGCTCCTGGACGCCCGCCCGGTTTGCCGAGGGATCGTTCGCCGCGTCGTCCGGGCCATCGGCCTGGGTCGGCTCGGGCGTTGGCGGCGGCGGCGGAGGCGGCTTGCGCTCGGTGGGGGCGACCTCGAGTTCGAGGGTGGTCCCGGTGCCGGCACCCCACTCAGCGGCCAGTCCCTCGGGAAGGGCGATGGAGTAGCGGGGCGGGCCCATGGGGTCGCACCCGAGGTCATCGGTGGTCGCGACCTCACACGCCGCGTCACTGGCGTCCGGGTCCCCGGCACTCGCCGCCTTTTCGGCCGCCGCCGGCTCGGCTTCGGCCGTCCGGTGCCATCCGAGCCACACGCCCTGCCGCTGCTGGGACACCTGTCGCTGCGGGGTGATGCGGGAGCGGAGGACCATTTCGCCCTCGCGCCAGGTGGAGAGGCCCACGCCCTGGAGCGTCACGCCGGGCACGGTGCCGGTGGTCAGGTCGATGTCCTCGCTGAAGTCGGCAAGGGGCCGGAAGGAGGCGTGCTGGAACCGGGTCTTGTACATGGTGGGCGGAAGCCAGCCGCCGGCGGTGCGGTGGTCCCGGAAGAGGGGGAGGAAGCGGGGGTCCTCCCGGAGCGTGGCCTCGAGAAACGCGGCAATGTAGACCCGGGCAAACTCGAGCTGGTCCTCCATGGGCATGAGGCCGTCCAGCGCCAGGATGCGGGGGCTGCGCGGGCCGTTGTCGAAGGCGCCCCACTCCTCGTTCCACTGCCCGTGGTTCGCACGGTACACGTAGACGGCCGACTTGAAGGCGGGTACCCGGCCGCTGAAGCCGACCCGGGCGTACTGGCGGAGCCCGGCGAAGCTCGTCACGTCGCCGTCGTGGGATCCGTGGAAGACGAGGTAGTTCACGTCTTCGAGGGGCACGGCCCGGTTCGAGGGCTCGTACTGCCCGTCCACCGGGGCGATGGCCACGAGGGAGCGGATGTCGAAGCCGAAGTCGAAGGTCAGGGACGCGTCGTCCGGGTAGTGCGTGAGCCGGTTGAAGGCCGCGGCATGGGCCACCGCCTCGCCTCCGCGGGAGTGTCCCATCAGCGCAATCCGCTCCCAGTCGACAGTCCCGTGGAAGGGGTTGTCCTCGTCCGCATCGAATCCCTGCCACGCCTTCAGGTGCTGGAGCAGCATCCAGCCGCGGGCGTCGTTTTCTCCCCGGATGGCGCCGTTCAGGAAGTTCATGTCCACCGAGACCAGGATGAACCCGCGGCTTGCCAGGAGTTCTCCCAGGTAGGCGTAGCCGGGATCCGAGAACTCGCGGGGATTGTGGTTGCCGTGGACGATGAGAACGAGCGGGAAGGGCCCGTCGGCGGCGCCCTCCGGGCGCACGGGGTACCAGACCCGGCCGTTCCGGGGGAACTCGTCGGGGCCGAAGCCCCAGAAGCGCTTCCGGGAAGCGGCCTCCCCTCCGAGGCTCACGAGTTTCGAGGCGTCCACCGCGGTGGTGGTGAAGGCCACGCTGTCGCCGTATTCGATGCGGTTCCGGTCCGTACCGCTCCCGTACGTGAGAAACCCGACCTCGAAGACGCCGGGGCTCGACGGCGATTCGCCCTCGATGGCCTGGTGGGCCAGGACCCTGGCGTGGTCACTCTCGACGAGGTGGAGGGAGGTGCCACAGCCGGGGAGGAGGAGCACCACCACGGGGACAAGCGCGGCCGTGACCCTCGCCCGGACGCCGCGGCACCGGGGTACGGGACACAGCGGGGGCGCCGGGGGCTGGGGGATGGACCGAAGAAAATCAGCTGGAAGCATGGGAAAGCTTTGGAGGATCCGGGGATACCGGGACGAACACCGACCAGAAATTCGAGAAAATGCCTGGCTCAAAACGCTCCTGCCACGCTGCATGAGCGGAAACCGGGCCTTTCGTTGGAACTTTCGGCCGCCTCGGCTGTCGTTTATCAAAAGGAGGAACCTCGTTCGATCCGGCAAGGGGCATGGGGTCTGCGGCGTGCTTCCCGGCGCCCGCCCCCGTTCCGGCCCCCGATGTCTACCGCGGGAAGCGGAGGATTCATCATGCGACGCCATCCCGATTCAGGACCCGTTCCCGCCGTCCTGCTGGCCCTTCTTGCCATGCTGGTCGGGTGGCCGGCCCCCTCGCCGGCCCCCGCATGGGCCCAGGGGGTGGACCACGCTGCTCACGACTCCCACCTGGCCCCGGGCGCCGACGACCTCGGAAACGTGGACTTCCAGGCGAGCTGCGCGCCCGCCGTCCAGGAGGACTTCGACCGCGCCGTGGCGCTCCTCCACCACATGATGTACGAGCAGTCACGTTCCGCCTTCGAGGCCATCGTGGAGGCAGACCCCGGGTGCGCCATGGCCCACTGGGGCGTGGCCACGACGCTCTTCCAGCCGCTCTGGCCTGCGCGTCCGGACGCCGAGACCCGCAAGCGCGGATGGAGCGCCGTGGAAACTGCCCGGGAGCTGGGCCCTGAAACCGACCGGGAGCGTGCACTCCTGGATGCCACGTCGGCGTTCTTCGAGGATCCGGATGCGGACGCATGGTGGCCGCGCATCGAGCGGTGGGCGGAATCCATGGAGGCCGCCTACCGGACCCACCCCGATGACCTCGAGATCGCGGCCTTCCACGGGCTCGCGCTGCTCGCCGCCGGGCAGGTGGCCGACGACCAGCTCGCCGAGAACGCCCGCGCCGCCGAGGTGCTGAGCGCGGTGCACGAGCGTGAACCTCACCACCCGGGCGCGATCCACTACACGATCCACGCGGATGATGCCACCGGTCGGGCCGACCGGCATCTTCACATGGTCGAGCAGTACGGCGAGATCGCGCCGATGGTGCCGCACGCCCTTCACATGCCGAGCCACATCTACGTGCGCCTCGGGGAATGGCCCGAGGTGATCGAGTGGAACCGGAAGTCCGCCGACGCCGCCGTCGAGCATCCCGTCGGGGACCGCGTCTCGTTCCACCACGTGCATGCGCTGGACTACATGCTGTACGGGCATCTCCAGCGCGGCGACGACGAACAGGCCGCCGCCGTCCTCGACGAGGCCTGGGCGGTGGGCACCTACCAGGAAGACTTCATCACGGCCTATCACCTGGCCGTGATGCCCGCCCGGATGGCGGTGGAGCGACGGGCCTGGGAGGAGGCGGCCCGCATCGAGCCCGGGGTGCCCGACTACCTGTCGTGGGACGGGTACCTCTGGCCGAAGGCCATCTCCCTGTTCGCCCGGGGGCTCGGCGGAGCGCACACCGGTGACCTCGCGAAAGCCCGTGAAGCCGAGTCAACCATGGCGGAACTGGAGCGCCAGGCCCGGGAGGCCGGGGAGCGGGCGTTCGCCTCCTACATCGGGATCGACCGGCTGATCCTGGCCGGGTGGATCGCCCACGCAGAGGGCGACCCCGAGGCCGCCGAACGCCACATGAAGGAGGCCGCCGACCTCGAGGACGGGGTCGAGAAGCATCCGGTGAGCCCCGGCTCCCTCCTCCCACCCCGGGAAGCCCTCGGTGACCTGCTGATGGCGCAGGAACGCCACGCGGAAGCGCGGCACGCCTACGAGGCATCGCTGGACGTCTGGCCGGGGCGCTACAACTCCCTGCTGGGAGCCGCCCGTGCGGCGCGGGCCGCGGGTGACGAAGAAGGGGCCCGGGCGCACTACCAGGCTCTCATGAATGTCGTCGAGGATGCCCGGCGGGATCGTCCCGGAGTGCAGGAGGCGGCAAGCATGGTGGGAGTCGGCGGGAGCTGACGTCGTGGTGCATCGCCGGGCGCGGGACCTATATTGGCGTGAGCATCGAGCCTGGACGGGGCACCCGACCCGGACAGGTCACCCATCCCGGGCAGCACGCCTGGCCGGCACCGATCGGAGGCACAAGCATGACACCCTGGTCCCGCAACCTCCCGGCACTCGTCCTTGCCCTGAGCCTCGCCGCCTGCGACGGGGCGCCCACCGAGCCGGTGGCACCCCCCTTCGACACCGACGTCGAGTTCTTCCTGGCGGAGGCGGGAACGTCGGAGCGGGCCTCCCGCGGGGAGCGGGCCACCGCCGCCGTGGCCCATGCCCATGCACTTCTCGAGCGGGCGTCCGCGTTCGTGAGCGAGCATCCTTCCGAGGAAGCCGAGCGCATCCTCGCGCTCGCCCGGTCGGCCTGCGAGTCGGCGGACGAGGCTCTCCAGGCCGGGCGCTGGGTGGCCGCAGCGCAGGGGTCCCTCCGCTGCGCAACCGGCGCGCGCATGGCCGTGCTGCAGGCCCGGGCCGATGGGACGGGGCATCTCGAGGTACGGGCAGAGCAGGCTGTGGAGCGGGCCGGAGAACTCGTGGCCAGGGCGGCCGCCCTGGTGCACTCCTCCACGCCCCCGCGGGCGGCGCAGCTCCTGGCAGACGCCGAGGGCCACCTCGCCGAGGCCCGGCGCGCGCTGGGGGCCGGGCAGTTCGGGGACGCCATTGCCCGGGCGGTGCGCGCGGGGATGCTCGCGCAGCGCATCATCCAGGTGCTCGGATGAGGCCCCGTCCGGGTGGCTGACCCGGGACCCCCGAGGCAGCGCCGGATCCACGTCAGTGTCAACGCCCCGGGAGGTCCCGCCGTCCGAGCTTCAGAACCACCTCGCTCAGTCCGTCCTTCACTTCGGCAAGGTTGGCGGTGGTGGGAACGACGATACCCCCATCCTCAGCCGAAATACCGGCGAAGCCCACCTTGAGCCGGATTTCACTCTCCCGGATGTCGAACCCCGCGAGATTGCGTCCCACGTCCTGGTAGAGGCGGTCCAGAAGCCCCGAAACCTGCGCGGGCGACAGGAAGGGCGTCTTCCCCTCGGCCTCGAGCTGCCGGACGAGCGAGGCGTTGTCTTCCCCCCGCTGCGCCAGGGCTTTCTCGAGTTTCTGCTTCTCGGCAGACAGGCGCTTCTCGACCTTCGCCACCTCTGAAGCAACGCGGCCGTCGGCTTCGTCCGCCCTGCGCCGGTGCGTCTGGAGATCGTCTCTGGCGCCGTCCAGTTCTTCCTGGAGACCCCGGTTGAGCTGGAGAAGGGCGGCGAACTTCTCGTCCAGATCCTGGGCCTCTGCAAGCTGGGCCATCCCTTCCTCCAGCCTGGCGTTGAGGGACTCGACCTCCTTCAGCCGAGCCTGCTCTTCCGCCAGGAGTCGCTTGACCTCGGCCTTCTCCTCCTGGAGCGCCCTCTTTGCTGCCTGAACCGCGGCGACCTCCGCCTTCCGAGCCTTCACTTCCTCGGCGAGTCTTGCCTCCATCGCCACCGAGGCCTCACGGACGGCCTTTGCTTCGGCCTCCAGCGTCTCGCGATCCGCCAGGAGCCTGAGCTGTTCAGCCTGGGTCTGTTTCTTCGTGGTCGCCAGCTCCTCCTTCGACTCGTCCAGACTCTTCCTGGTCTCGGCGAGGTCCTTCTCCATCTCGGCCAGATCCTTCCTGTTCTGCGCGAGATCCTTCCTGTTCTGCGTGAGATCCTTCTTGTTCTGCGCGAGATCCTTCCTGTTCTGCGCGAGTTCCTCTTTCGCCTGCTCGAGTTCCCGGCTGGACTCCGTTACCTCCGCCTTGACGCGGGACATTTCCTTTTCGGCGCCTTCGAGCTTGTTCCGGAGGTCCTCGTTCTCCTTGCGGAGGCGCTGGAGAGCCTCGGGGGTCACATCGTTGTTCTGGGGAGAGTTTCCCGGCCTCGATCTCGGCATGGTTCAGGCCTTTAGAGTCGGTCCTGGATATTGAGGGAGCGGATGATCCGCCCCCTGTCGTCCTCCACGCGCGTCGCCCACAGCCCCAGGTCCGGCACGTAGCGGGCGTTCACCTGCAACGAGCCGAGAACGCCGGCAAGCTCGGTCACATCCTTTCTGGCCCTGACCTCGCGGACCACGTCGTCCTCGGAGCGCGTCGGCTTCTTCTCGGGAGGAAGCTCGCTGCGGGTGGCGACGTAGCGCACCTTGATGGTGGAGAGGGCCTCGGAGGAGACTCCGCCCCGGGTCACCGCAGCCGCAGAGACGGGCTCCACGGCCAGCCGGCCTCCCTCGAACCGAAAGCCGACCTTCAGATCCAGCTCGGCCTCGGAAATCACCATTCCCGTGCTCATTCCGTCAGGGAGCCCCATGTCTTCCTGGGCCTTTCCGAACGATCGACCCGCGGCCTCGATGAGGTGGTCCAGATCCACTTCCTGTTCGCTCACAACATCTCCCGTTTCAGGATTCGTCTGCGTTGCCCGACGGCGACCCTTCGGTACTTCTCACCGGTTCCAGTCGAAGGGGCATGGGGACCGGCACCAGTGTCGCGGTAACTCTCGAGGTCACCGACATGTCCCGGTTGAGCTTTCGCTCGAACCGGATCGAGCCGGTGTCCGCCAGGAGGGCGAAGCGTCCGGTTCGCTTTCCCGATTCGTCGGACGACTCCGTGATCTTGAGGTCCATCTGGACATCGATCACCGTCTGCGAGAACTGGTAGAAGGTGGGCATCACCCCCAGATCCAGGAGTGAGACCTTCCTGAGCGGCCCATGCTCGAAGGAGATCCCCCCGTCCTCCGCGATGACCTCCCGAATCGTCGGCACGATCTCGACTTCGGTCTCGGCCAGTTCCCGAACAAGGCCTGCGGAAGCGCGGTCCAGCGCGCCCTGGGCGTCGGCCACACTCTCCGCCACCATCCGGATCAGGTCGCCGAGCGACGCCTCCTGGGTCTCCCGGACCGGGATCTCCGGCGAAAGCAGTGGCTTTCGGAGGACCTGGTGGGCCTTGGAAATGGGTGACATGGACTCAAGCTCCGTCTGATGACATGGGAGTGGGGAAATCCAGGGCGGCGCGGAAACAACAGGCGCTCCGGGGCAGCGCGTCGAAAGGGGGACCCCGCCGAGTGTCGTGCAGGATCATTCCTGGTTGATCCCCACGGCTCCCAGGGACGCCAGGAGCGCCTGGTATCGCCCCAGGTTCATGTGAATCCCCCCCACCATGCGGATGCCGCGCTCCCGCTGAAGCGAGAGGGCCTGGGTCAGCGTCATGCGAGCGACGACGACGGCTCCGCTCCCGTTGAGCCGAAGCGCCACCTGTCCTCCGTGGACCACCACCAGGGCGGAGGGGTCGCCGTTGGCAGAGACCACCAGGAAGAGCCCGGGGGGCCCGTCCTGGAATTCGACCGTCGCTCCGAACTTTCCGTAGATGCCGGCGGGGCCTCCCGGCGAGGCCCTCATCAGCCGGCAGGAGCAGGCCGGTTGTCCACCACGTTGAGGACGGGTTCAAGACGTGCCGGGGGAGGCACCGGGACCATGCGGGTGATCATCCGGCTCGTACCCCGGACCTCCTTCCCGAATTTCCGGTTGTGAGAGACATCGGTCTTGACCGACGCACTCCACATCGCAAAGCCCACCTTGGCCTTGGCGCTGACCTTGATGTTCGTCTCCCTGGACATGGTGGTCTTGATGTCCATGGTCACCTCGATGGTGGCCTCGGCAAACTGGTAGAAGGTGGGCATGAGGCCGATCTGCAGGAGGGAGACATCCACCGGCGGCGCCTGGGTGAAGGAAACCGAGCCATCGGCGGCGATGGTCTGGGTGATCGCCAGGACCAGGGGTACCTCGGTGTCGGCGAGCAGTTTCGCCGTTTCCACGGAGTTCTCGTCGAGGGCGCGCTGCGCTTCCGCTACGCCGAGTCCCAGCTTCATCACCATTTCCGGGAGAGGTACGTCAAGGAGTTCCTGTCCGACACTGGCCATGTTTTGTACCTCGTGAGTTCAGGGGGACTTCGTGGAGAAAAAGGCGGAACGCCGCTGCTCCCGGACCCAGAGTAGGATATCCGGGGCCGATATACAAGGAAAATCTTCGCGGCATCCGTTCTGCGCCGAAACCGGGGTGATCATGACGCGAGCCCGAGTTTCTGACGGGCCCATCGTCGACGCCGGCCTGCATTCCGAGCAGCGGCAGATCCGGGTTGCCGATGGCGAAATCTGCTTGAAAACTTGGGGTCACGGAGTCATGCCGGGGCAGGCCCCAAGGCGGCGGGGGGCTTCTGACCGGACCGATTACCACGCGTGAGCCGTGGGCGCTCCGTTTTCCTTGTAGATGCGTCCGCCCTTCATGACGAAGCCGACGTCCATGAGGATGCCGACATCCTCCAGCGGATTGCCGCGCACGGCCACGAGGTCCGCATACTTCCCGACCTCCAGGGTGCCGAAGGCGTCGAGCTGCCCCAGGAGGTCGGCGGCGTCGCGGGTGGCGGAGCGCAGCGCCCGGGCAGGAGACATCCCTGCTTCCACCAGCAGGCGGAACTCGTCGGCATTGGTACCGTGGGGGAAGACGCCGGCGTCGGTGCCGAAGGCGATGGGCACCCCGGAGCGGATGGCACGCCGGTGCGACTCCCGGGCGATGGGGGTGATCTCCCTCGCCTTGATGGCGGACCAGGGGGCGAGGGTCCCGGCCTGCGCAGCCTCGTAGACATACTCGAAGGCCATCATGGTGGGCACCAGGTACGTACCCCGGCGGGACATCTCGGCGAGGATCTCGTCGTCCAGAACGGCCCCGTGGTCGATGGAGGCCACCCCGGCATGGACCGCGTTCCGGATTCCCTCGATGCCGTGGGCATGGGCCATGACCCGGCGGTTCAGCATGGTGGCCGTCTCCACCAACGCCTCGAATTCGGCGGGGGTCACCTGGGCGGGGCCGATCTCCGTTCCCACCGACAGCACCCCGGCGGTGGCGCAGGTCTTGATGAGATCCGATCCGTACTTGATCTGGTACCGGACCGCCGCCCGCGCCTCGTCCGGGGAGTTGAAGATCCCCTGCTCCACTCCGGTCTCGGGGAAGGCGTCGGGGCGAAAGCCCCCGGAGTCGCAGTGCCCGCCGCTGATCCCCAGCCCCTTTCCGGCGGTGAAGATGCGCGGCCCGGGGACAAGGCCGTCGTTCACTGCATTCCGGAGCGCGATGTCGGCGAACTCCGAGGCTCCGGCGTTCCGCACCGCGGTGAAGCCCGCCAGGAGGGTGATCCGGGCGTTCTTCGCGCCCACCAGTGCCGCGGCCCCCGGATACTGGCTCAGGAACCCGCCCCTGAACCCGTCGGAGGGGTCCGAGGTGATATGGGTGTGCATGTCGATGAGTCCCGGGAGAACCGTCCACCCGGAGAGGTCCACTTCCCTGGCCCCTGCCGGAGCCTGCACATCCTCTCCCACCTCGGCGATCCGCCCGTCCCGGATGACCAGGGTGACGTTCTGACGCAGGGTTTCGCCGGTGCCGTCGAAGAGGGCGCCGGCCCGGACCACCACCACCTCTTCCGACTGGGCCGAAAGGCCCGGGGCAAGCGCGAGGGAGAGGGCGCAGAGGAAGCCGAGGGCTGTGGCGACGAAGCGGGCGGAGCGGGATCGGGTTCTCATGGCGTGCTCAATCGGAGGATGGTGAGCGTGGCATCCGGGGTCGATGGAGAGCGGAAGCCAAGGTAGGACGGGGTTTAGGGGCGTGCAAGCCGCCCGACGGAGCCCTCGGGCGAGCGGGGCTCACGGAGGCGCAGGCTTGACTTATAGCTGTACTAGCACACATGGTACACCATGCTTCCCTTCCGCGTCTCCCTCGACCCGGGCGAATCGCCCTTCCGGCAGACGGTCTTTGCCGCCACCCGGGCCATCGTGTCGGGGGAGCTGGGCGAGGGGGACGCCTTCCCGTCGGTGCGCGACCTGAGCCAGGCCCTGCGCATCAACCCCAACACCGCCCACAAGGTGGTGGCCGAGCTGATCCGGCAGGGGCTCCTCGAGGCCCGCCCGGGGATCGGGACCGTCGTCGCTGCAGGCCGCCCGCCCACACCCGAGGAACGGGACGCCCTCCTCGCAAACCAGGTGGAGGCGCTCGTCGTGGAAGCCCGGCGGCTGCGCCTCACCCGCGACCAGCTCCACGAGGCCGTGGACACCCACTGGAACGACCTTTCCCGGAGCGTGCGATGACCCTGCATGACCCCCGATCCACCGATCTCGTCGCACCCGCCGGCCCCGGCGCAACCCCGGCACCCCCCGCGCTGGAACTCGCCTCGCTGGGTCATCGCTACGGCGGCTGGCGCGGGGGTCATACCGCGCTGGAGGACCTGACCCTTCGCATCCCCGAAGGGAGCCTCGTCGCGCTCCTCGGGCCGAACGGCGCCGGCAAGAGCACCCTCCTCCGCATCGTGGCCGGCCTCCAGCACCCGACATCGGGCACCGTGCGCGTCCTGGGGCACGACCCCCAGCGACTCCCCCGCGACCTCCGGGCGCAGGTGGGTTTCGTGGCCGAGGGACTCCGGCTCCCCGGGTGGATGCGGCTGGGGCAGCTCGAGCGCTGGCTTGCGCCCCTGTACGATTCCTGGGATGCGACGCTGGCCGACGAACTCCGGGCCCGGTTCCGCCTGGAGCCGGGTCGCCGGATCGACACGCTCTCCCGGGGGGAGCACATGAAGGCCGCGCTTCTCTGCGCCCTGGCACCTCGCCCCCGGCTCCTCGTGCTGGACGAACCCTTTGCCGGGATGGACGTGGCCGTCCGGGACGAGCTCGTGCGGGGGATCCTCGAGACCTCGGAGGCGGAAGGGTGGACCGTGCTGCTGGCCTCCCACGAGGTGGCGGAGATGGAGGCGCTGGTGGACCG
>REBP01000046.1 GCA_007692665.1 Gemmatimonadales bacterium
TCCGGCACCCGGCCGTCCACCTGTTCCGGCGACATGTACGCCGGGGTGCCGTGGGTTGCCTGCGCCGGATCCAGTCCCGAATCCGCATCCCGGTTCCGGGCAATCCCGAAGTCCGCCAGCAGCACGCGCCCGCCGGCTTCGTCGAGGTGAATGTTGCCGGGCTTCAGGTCCCGGTGCACGACCCGCTTCAGATCCAGGTAGGCCAGTGCCTCGCCGATGCCCTGCACCACGCGGTGGACGACCCTGGTGGGGGGAGGGCCCTGCGTGGCCAGCAGGTCCGCCACCGTCCGGCCCCGGACGAACTCCAGGACCAGCGCGAGGTGCCCCCCTGCGAGACGCCGGGTGCCGTGCAGTCGGACGATGGAGGCGTGCTCGAGGTTCCCGAGCATGCGGGCCTCCCGAACGAGCCGCGCCGCCGCGTCCTCGTCACCCCGGCGCTCGGGGAGGAGGATCTTGATGGCGGACTCCGCGCCCGTCGCCCTGTCGCGGGCCAGGAAGACGGCCCCGGAGGCTCCGGCGCCAAGCCTTCGGACCAGGTCGAACTCGCCATCCAGCTCCGGGACGCGCGGAAGGTCCGGGGAGCGGGGGGTGTTCATCCCCCGGCGTCGTGGAAGGACAGGACCGCCACCGCAACGTTGTCGCGGGTGCCCGCATCCAGCGCCGCCTTCACGAGCCGGCGCGGGAGATCGGGCACGGGAAGACCGGACTGCAGGATGTGCGCAATGTCCGTTGCTCCGAGGACGCCGTGCAACCCGTCCGACGAAAGCAGGAGGATTTCGCCGCGCCGGGTCGGGAAGGGGCCGAAGTACTCCGCCTCGCTGGCCGGGGACTCCCCGATGCTCCGGGTCACGGCGTGCCTCAGCGGGGAGCGAAGGGCTTCCTCCACCGTCATGCGTCCGCTGGCCACGGACTCCTCGACGAAGGAGTGGTCCCGGCTGATCTGGGTGAGTTCGTCGGCGTGGAACCGGTAGGCGCGACTGTCCCCCACGTTGACGACCCGGTAGCTGCTGCCTTCACGCAGAACGGCCACCAGCGTGGTGCCGACACCCTCCCGGTACGTCTCCCCGGCCGCGACGTGGAGGACGGCAGCCTGGGCTGCGGCGACCCCCTCCTCCAGGGAGCCTCCTCCGTCGAGGGTCCCGACCAGGGCCTCCAGCGCGGCGTGGCTGGCACGTCCCCCTGCCTCGTGGGAGCCCATGCCGTCGCAGACGGCGCCGAGTTCCCGCCCGTCGGGGAGGCGACGCACGAGAACGGCGTCCTGGTTGACGGCGCGGGGCCCCTGGTCCGTATGCCATCCGCTTCGGGAGGGGAGGGAGTGATCGGTGCGCTGGCCGTGGAACCGGAAGCTGATGTCACCCATGTCGATCCGGTCGCCCTCGTCCAGGGGGACATCGCCGGAGGCGGAGTCGATGGGGGTGCCGTTCACGAGGGTCGGGTTCGTTGCCGACTCGTTCCGGATCGTCCAGCCGGATTCCCCCAGGCAGAGCCGGGCGTGCAGGCGGCTCACCGAGGGCGAGCGGAGCTGGACATGGCGGAACTCCGGGCCGGGCTGACGCCCGAGCGTGATCTCCGGCGGGGAGCCCGGAACGCGGACAAAGCGGATCTCGTCCGGTGCCCCGTCACCCGCCAGCCGTTCGAGCCAGCCGGGAAGAAGCTGGAGCGTGCCGTCGTGTTCGGGGGGCACCGGTGTGGAAGCGGACGGGGGCCGTGCCGGGGCCGGAGGGGGCGGGTTGCGAGTCGCCGGGATCCCCACCGCAGCTTTCCGGGGGGGCGGCCCCCCCGTCCCCCGCTGCTCGGCGGGCCTGCGGTCGGAGGAAGGGCGGGCCGGCCCGCCGCCGCCGCTCCCGCCCGAAACCGGGAAGACGAGCATGGGCGAGGATCCCCTGTCGCGGACTTCCGCCCCGCCCCGTCCGCGCAGCCTGAACCATGCACCGAGCCCTGCCAGCAGCGCGACGGCAAGGAGGAGGAGGGCCCAGGTCCAACCGGTCATCAGGGCGCGCCGCTGCGCGAAGCCGTGGCCACCGGAGGTCCGCCGGCGCACTGGAAGGAATCGAGGATGGTCTGAAGCTGGATCAGGTATTCGTACTTTTCCCTGGCGGGGGCATACAGCCAGGCGTCGAGGAAGTACAGGCGATCCTGCCCGGGGCACGGGAGAACGCGGGTGAGGAGCGGTCCTCCGGCAGGCCAGGCGTCCGGGGCACTTGCCCAGGCGGCCTGGTACTCGAGACCGGGACGGTCCGAACCTGCCACCGCCACTTCCCGCAGCGTCGTGACGGTGGTGTCGAGGACCTGGGGTTCGCCGTAGTTGGCTTCGGCGAACGACCTCCGCCACATCTCGATCTCCGCCTGACCGGGCAGTTCGTCGGGGATGGGACTCGCCCAGGTCACGCCGATCTCCCGGATGAGTTCGGTGGGGCTGGGGTTGTCGTTGCGAAAGCGGAAGACGGAGTCGGTCACCGAGTACCTGTAGACCGCCGGAAGCACCAGCCGGAACCCGACATGGTTCGAAAGGGAGTCGGCGAGGATCGTGTCACGTCCCGACACGAACATCCGGTTTCGGGCGAACTCGCGGTACTGGTCATCGAGGGACCGGTTCAGCGGCTCGAGGAGGCCGGCGAGGGCCTCCGCATCCCCGGAGGAAGGGAGGAGAACGAGCGTCACCCCCTGGCCCCTGGCCCATACGTTCTGGGTTTTCACGATCTGGGGGGCCTGGACCGCGGGGGCATCTCCCCGCCGGGATGCGAGGACCTCGTCGACCCACGGATCTCCCTCGGCGCCGATGACCACGATGTTCCGGAATCTCCGAAGAGGGCTCCACTCCGCTTCCACGGAGGGGTCCTGCCAGGTGACCCGGAAGGTCCGCTCGTTTCGTACCACCTGGATCGTCGGAGCGATGGCATTCTCCACGTCCATTTCCACCTGCTGCCAGAGATCGGCGGTAGCGGCGACGACGACGGCGTGCACGTCTCCGTGAGCCCTGGGCTGGTCGCACCCGGCGACGAAAGCCAGCAGCGCGAGGCTCAGGGTCGCCGTGACGCCGTGAGCGCGGCGGCGTGCCTCGAGGGCGCGGGGGGCGGGGCGGGGGGCAGCGTTCATGCGGACGTCTCCAATACCGGATCGAGAATGGCCCCGGAGTCGGGGCCGGAGTCGGGGGGTTCGGAAACCACACGACTGCTGCATCATTGAAACCCTGAAAGCTACGCGCGTTCCCCGCCCTCGGCCATCCGGGCCCAGGTCCGTGCTGCAAACGGGGGGCAGACGGCCGGCAGTCGGGCTTCACCGTTCTTGACTTTCAACTTCCCATCGGTAGAATTGCCCCCAACGGACGAGGAACCCCCTCCTCGCCCTTCCCCCCCGATTCGCTCCGGAGGATGCTGGAAATGACGGACCGTGCGGCCTGGCTCGAGGAGGAGTCCCCGAACGACTTCGGAATCCTTGCCCTTGACGATGATCTGGACGAGGAGGACGAGGACTGGGACGACGACGACTGGGACGATGACGACGACGACGAGGAAGAGGACGAGGATGAGGACGAGTGGGACGACGATGACGAAGAGGACGATGCGTGGGAAGCCCTCTTCGGCGGCGACGAGGACGAACCGCGCAGAAGCCGTCCTGCCTGGGACTGAGCGAATCCCTTCTTGACCTCCTCCGGGAGTTCCGACGCCCCCGACGCCCATCCAGCGGTTTCGGGGGCGTCGCCGTCCGGACCCCCGTTGCCGCCGACAGCTTCGTCGGGGGGAGCCCGGGATGAGGGCTCGGCCAGGTACCCGATTCCCGCCGCCGTGCACCGGGTGGAGGAGGAGATCCGGCGAAGCCGCTTCATCACCACGCTGGCGCCGGCGCCCGACGAACCGGCGGCTCATGACTTCGTGGCGGCGATCCGCAGCGAGTTTCCCGACGCCACCCACCACTGCTGGGCCTTCGTGGCCGGGCCTCCGGGGAGCACCCGGAGGGTGGGAATGAGCGACGACGGCGAGCCCCAGGGAACCGCCGGACGCCCCATGCTCAACGTCCTGCTTCATGCCGGCATCGGGGAGGTCGCCGCCGTCGTCACCCGGTTCTACGGGGGCGTGAAGCTGGGAAAGGGAGGCCTCGGACGTGCCTACGCCGGGGGCGTGCGGGAGGCGCTGGCCACCCTCCCCCGGTCCGAGCGCGTCTCGAGAGTCGCGTTGCGCATCAGGGTCGCCTACGGCGCCAACGACCCGCTGCGACGCCTGCTGGAGGCCCTCGAGGCGAAGGTCGTGAACGACGAATTCGGGACCGAGGTGGTGGTGGATGTCGCGGTGCCCGAGGCAAACGTGGAGGAACTGGTCCGGCGGCTTGCCGACCTCACTTCCGGGCTCGGCGAGATCAGCCCTCTTCCCGCTCCCCGCCCCCGGGGGGACGGCGATTGAGGTCGATCTGCTTGAGCTGCTCCACGAGTTCGTTGAGCTCCCGAATGGTGCGCTCGTGTTCCTGGATCGTCGAACGGTTCCGCGTACCCTCCTGGATCACGGTGCGGATCCACCCGGCCTGCATGGCTTCCAGCGAGCGCGGATGCCCGTCCTCCAGGGTCCTCAGGAGGGCGAGGGCGCGGGTCTGGGAGTGGAGCGGGCTCGTCGGCAGCAGGTAGACCATGGCGAGAGACCAGGTGGCTGTCCGACGGTGGGCGGGGTTCTCTCCGAAGACGAGATACGTCTCGAAGGCCGCAACGGCTTCCTCGAATCGACCCGCCACGAGCAGTGCGTGCCCCTGGTCCAGCAGCACCTCGGTAGCAGGTTCCTCGTAGCGGGCGCTGGACTCGGCAGACGCGTCGGATGCAGACGCCCCCGCCGCGCCTTCCCCGGCGTGACCGGTGGGCGCGGGCGGGTCGGCGGACGCGCGAAGCCCGCAGCCGGATACGAGGACCGCTGCCCCCAGGGCGAACAGGGAACATGCGCGCAGGGGGGAGCATGCGAGGGAGTCAGGCATGAAGACTGGTACTCCCTGAGCCGACCGAAGGATCCCCGGACTGCCCACCCGTTTCGGCGAACGAAGGGGGGAGGCTTCCCTCCAGTTCCATCCAGCGGGAAGGCTGGACCGGAACCAGCAGCCTGAAGAGCGATCCGCGGTCGGGGCCTGCCTCCACCCAGATGGCGCCGCCGTGGGCCTCGGCGATCCGTCGCGAGATGGCGAGCCCCAGGCCGACCCCCTGCCCCTGCTTCCGTCCGGCGATGCTCACCTGGTAGAATTTCTCGAAAACCCCCTCCCGGTGCTCCGGGGGGATACCCGGCCCCTGGTCTTCCACCGAGAGCAGGAGGAACGGGCCCTGTTCCCGGTCCTGGAGGGTGCGGTAGCGAACCGGGAGGCCCCCGGGAACCCGGTCGACTTCCTCGAGGGTCACCGTGATCCTGCTCCCCGGCGGCGCGAACTTGATGGCGTTTCCCACGAGATTTGCCGCCACCTCGCGCATGCGGTCCTCGTCGGCCACCAGCCGGCCTCCCGTGCGCCCCGCCGCCGAGTGATCCTCGAAGATCATGGTGAGCCCGCTTTCCGTCACGAGCGGCTCCACCTCCGAGAGCAGGTCGCGGATGACGGTGGAAAACACGCTCGGCGCCGGGTCGTACCGGGCGGCGCCCGCTTCCAGCCTGGAGATCTCGAGGAGGTCCGAGATCATGCGCGAGAGGCGCTTCGAGCTTCCCTCCGAGAGCTGGAGCAGGTGACGCTGCCGCTCCGTGAGGGGCCCGGCGAGTTCGTCGAGGAGCACCAGGATCGTCTCCTGGATCGCGGCGAGCGGGCCCTTCAGCTCGTGGGATACGTGGGAGACGAAGTCCCGCTTCAGTTCCTCCAGTTCATCCAGTCGCTCCGCCATGAGGTTGAAGTCGCGGGCCAGCGCGCCGAACTCCGAACGGCTTCGATCCTCGATGCGGTGCTCGAACTGCCCCCGGGCCAGCGTCCGGGTCCCGTCGGCGAGCCTGCGAAGGGGCCCGGAGATCGAGAGCCAGAGGATCGTTCCCAGGAGGATGGCCCCCAGCACGGTGAGGGCGCTGGCGACCCATGCGACCCAGGTGGCCCGCTCGGCGGCATCGGCGGCAAGGGTAGCCTCCTGCGTCGCGGAAGCGTCGTTCTCGGCGAGAAGACGAGCCGTTCCCGAGAGAAAGGCCAGGAAGTGGGGCTCGAATGCCTCCCTCGCACGAAGGGCCGCCGCCGGCCCCGTGGTCCCGGGGAGGCGGGCTTCCGCTCCGGCCGCGTTCGGGGCATCCCTGATCCCGTGCCAGGGAGCCAGCGCATCCGACCAGGCGGCCCAGGAGGCAAGCACTTCGGACCTGGCGCGATCCTCCGCATCACCAAGACCAAGGGACTCCAGGACGGCGAGCCTCCCCGCCAGGGCTTCCTCGGAACGCCGCCATTCGGCGCCGTAGTCCGGATCTCCGGTGAGGATGGCCCGCTGGGCGAACCCCTGAACGTTCTCCGCTTCCTGGGTCAGGGCGATGGCGGTCCGGGATGCATCGAGACGGGTGCCCGCGAGGTCCCGGGTGATCCCCTCCAGCTTGTAGACCACCGAGAGCTGGTACGCGGCGGTGGCGACGACGAGCACGATGAGGAGGCCGAGTCCCACCGCAATCCGGGTGGAGATTCTCATGGGAAGACGGCCGGGGGGCTCACAGGTCGATGCCCCAGCTGTTCAGCTTGTTCCGGATCGTTCGGACACTCACCCCCAGGCGGCGAGCAGCCTCCGCCTTGTTGTTCCCCGTACGGTCGAGGGTCAGCAGGATGAGTTCCCGCTCGACATCGGCGGCAGTGGCACCGTGGGGGAAGGCGAAGTCCGAATCCCCGTTCTCCCCGCGGGGCACGGGGTCGCGCACGTAGGGGGGAAGGTGTTCCGCCCCGATCCGGCCATCGCGGGCCAGCACGACGGCGCGCTCCACGAGGTTCCGGAGCTCGCGGACGTTGCCCGGCCAGTCATACGCCTCCATGGCCTCCAGTGCCTCGGACTCCAGCGCCCGTTCGGGCCCCCCATGGCGGGTCGAGAATTCGGAGGCGAAACGGGCCGCCAGCAGCTTCACGTCGCCCGTTCGCTCCCGGAGGGGGGGGAGGTGGATGGAGAGGACATTGAGCCGGAAGTAGAGATCCTCCCGAAGGACACCCTCCTCCACGGCCTCGCGCGGGTCGCGGTTGGTGGCACTCAGCGTCCGGACATCGAAGGACAGCTCCTCCTTTCCGCCCACCCGCCGGAGACGGGCATGGTCGAGGACACGCAGAAGCTTGGGCTGGAGCTCCATCGGCATTTCCCCGATCTCGTCCAGGAAGAGCGTGCCGCGGTCGGCCATTTCGAAGCACCCTGCGCGGGTCTCCGAGGCGCCGGTGAAGGCGCCCTTCTCGTGGCCGAAGATCTCGCTCTCCATGAGCTCCCGGGGGATCGCGGCGGCGTTCACGGCCACGAAGGCCTCCTCGGCACGAGGGCTGAGCTCGTGAATCGTGCGGGCCGCCAGTTCCTTCCCCGTGCCGCTCTCGCCGGTGATGAGCACCGATGCGTGGGAGTCGGCCACCGAACGGAGCTGCTCGTAGACTTCCCGCATGGCCGGACTCGCGCCGAGGAAGGGGCCGAGACCGTCTCCTTCGGTCGGGCTGGAGGAGTCCCCGGCCTTGCGCGATGAGGTCGTCGAGGTCCTGTCGGGGGTGGAGGGAGACGCCGGGGTCCGGTCGGCAGCGTCGCTCCGGCGCCGGGCGAGGGCATCGGAGATCAGCGCCTCGAGATTCTGGTAGTTCAGCGGCTTCGTCAGAAAGTCCACGGCCCCGAGCTTCATGGCGTCCACGGCCATCTCGACGGTGGCGTGGGCCGTCAGGAGGATCACCGTGCGGTCCGGATGGTTGGCCCGGAGCTTCTCGAGCAGCTGGATCCCGGACATCTCGGGCATGACGACGTCGCTCAGGACGAGGTCGGGATCCCAGTTCCGGGCCAGTTCGACACCCTTGTCGGCCCGGTCGGCCGTCTTGACGACATAGCCCCAGCGCTGGAGCCGGAGTTCCAGGACATCGCGAAAGGTCGGGTCGTCGTCGACCACCAGGATACGGGCGGGGCGATCCATCGTGCGGGCATCCATGGAAAGAGGTGAGGGGCGGTCGGCGGAGACCGTGGCTCCCCCCAAATGTAACTCCGGGGCGGACGGGTGCGCGCGGTGCGGCCGGGAGGCCCCGGGTGATGCAGGGAGTGCCCTGGCCGGGATTCCCGGAACGCAGACAGGGGTCCCGACCCCTTGCGGATCGGAACCCCTGTCTCCGAACGGCTACCGGCGCCGGGGAGGCTTCAATCGCTCGCCCAGCTTCAGTTGCCCTCGTCGGGCACGTAGGAGATCACGCGCGGGGCGCCCGACGCATCGGGACGGAAGTCGATGACCATGGCCACCCGCCGGTTCTGCCATCCACCATCGCCGGGGCCGGTGGCACCCGGAACGATCTGGCGGGCCTGATCCTGCCCGTAGCTCACGGCACGCATGTTGTCACCGCGGAGCCCGCGATCCTGGAGGTACTGCTTCACGGATTCGGCGCGCCGCATGCCCAGGGCCCGGTTGTACTCGGCGGGACCCGAGGAGTCGGTGAAACCTTCCACGGTGATCGTGGCGTCCGGGTAATGCGCCTGAACGACTTCGGCAAACCGGTCCAGGACCTCGCGATCCTGGGTGCGGACCTGATCGTCGTCGAAGGCAAAGTGAACCGGCGCGTTGAACCGGACGGCAGCTTCGAGGCGTTCCACGGTCACGTCGAAGTCGTCGCGAAGCTGGCCAAGAGCCTGCTCCATGGCCGACATGCGCGCCTCGAGACGGCGCTCGGATTCGTCAATCCGCTGGCCGAGGGCCTGATCGCCCTCGCGGATCTCCTGACGGACCTGTGCCATCTCGGCCTCGAACTGGTCCTGCTTGACGGTGGCGCAGCCGGACACGATCACTGCGGCGCCCGCAAGGACCAGGCCCCGGCTCAACCGACCTGCCATAACGTTACGACCATTCATACAACACCTCCACGGCTTATCGAATTCAAGAGGGGGGGTCGGTCCCGGGTCGGGAAAGACACGAGGGAAGGCATCTGGCCTTCCCTCCACGGCGTTCCGGCCGGATCCGAATGTGGCAGGTGGCAGGAGGGGCCCCGACGCACCGTGTCCCCGTACGGTTGTCTCCCCGTTATGAACGATACGCCGGGGGCACCACTCCGCCACTGCACTTCGGCTCGCCAATAGTCGCAAGCGTGATGCCAGCAAGTGGAGTGCCCGTGTAAGACTAACCAGCACAACAATTTGCGCTGTCACGGCCCTCGGGCCCCGGTCACCAGTGGCCTTTCAGGACCGGAAAGCGTTACGTGCAGCCGGGAATTTATTGCAGGGTCGAGTGCGGGGGGTTGAACGGGGCGGCAGTATTGGATAACTTCTCCGCCTCTTCCGGGCCTGTAGCTCAGGTGGTTAGAGCGCACGCCTGATAAGCGTGAGGTCGCACGTTCGAGTCGTGCCAGGCCCACTCCCGGAACGTAGTCCAGGAAAACGCACGGCCCGCCCCGGCTTTCGAGCCAGGACGGGCCGTTCTGCGTTTGGGGACGTTACTGCGGGGGGCTCGCGCTGGTCTCCTTCGGAGGTCGCGCCGGCGCAGACATGATCCGAGGGCGGCGCTCGTCACCCGGCCGATCCGTCAGGCCTCGCAGGAGGATCGGAGGGACGGAACTACTGACGAATACCAGTCTGTGTCCCTTCAGTCTTCCCGGAGCATCTGGCGCCCCCCCCCCCTCCGCAGCGGTCAGAATGAAGATTGGCCGCGCCGGCACTCGTAGAGGAAGAGCAGAGATCGACCCCGACCCCCGCTCCCTCCTCCCCTGGGACGTCAGACCATGCCTCCTTCGAATCCAGACCGCCGCACTCTCGCCGGGGTTCCGACCCTCGTGCTCATCCTCGCGCTCCTCGCGCCTGGCGCACTGCATGCCCTCCAGGCACCAGCGCAGGCCCCGCCCCAGTCCCCACCGCAGGGCGCAGTGCAGGCCCTCGACTCCCTGGGGCGGGCGGTGGTCGAGTCCGGCAGGTCGGTGGGCCTGGGCCTCGGGGTCTTCCTTGGCGGCGAGCCGGTCCTCTCCGCGGGGTTCGGATGGGCCGATCTCGAGAACGACGTCTCCGTCACCGACAGCACCGTCTTTCGCATCGGCTCGGTGACCAAGCAGTTCACGGCGGCGGCCATCCTCCGACTGGTCGAGGAGGGCGCCCTCTCTCTCGACGACGACCTCACCCGCTTCCTGCCGGAGTATCCCGTCGGCGACCGCCGGATCACCCTCCATCAGCTCCTCAACCATACCTCGGGCATACGAAGCTACACGGCCCTTGGCGCACCCTGGATGTCGGGGATCACCCTCGACCGATCCCACGAGGAGATGCTCGCACTCTTCCAGGACGAGCCCTTCGACTTCGAGCCCGGCGAGGGCTTCGCCTACAACAATTCGGGCTACTACCTCCTGGGCATCGTCATCGAGAAGGCCACGGGCCGGGCCTACGACGAGTTCCTGCAGGAGGCCTTCTTCGAGCCGCTGGGACTTCGGGACACGTCCTACTGCTGGGAACGCCCGATCCTCCCGCGGAGGGCCCGGGGCTACCAGCCGGGCCCCGACGGCGTTCGCAACGCCGATCCGTTGAGCATGACGCAGCCCTACGCTGCAGGGGCGCTCTGCTCCTCGGTTCGCGACCTGGCCGCCTGGGATCGCGCCCTGCGCTCCGGCGAGGTCGTGAGCCCGGACAGCTACCTTCGCATGACGACACCGGAGGGACTCCCCGGCGGCGCCCCCATGCAGTACGGCTACGGCCTCGTGACGGGGGCGTTCGAGGGTCACCCGGTGGTGGAACATGGTGGGGGAATCAATGGCTTCAATGCCCTCCTCACCCATTATCCGGAGGCGGATCTCACCATCGTGTCGCTCGTCAACCTGAACGGTCCCGCCGCCAACCAGACGGCGCAGGAGGCCGCGCGCATCATGCTCGGCATCGATTCCGACGAGGTCGCCGACCTGCCCCTGACGGCCGACGAGCGCGCCCGCTACGTGGGGCACTACGCCATCGAGATCCTCCCGACCACGATCTTCGAGGAGGGTGAGCAGCTGATGGCGCAGGGCGAGGGGCAGCCCCCCTTTCCGCTCCTCTTCCAGGGCGAGGTCGACGGGGCCCACGAATTCAGGGCCGCCGTGGATCCCGCGATCCGGTTCGTCTTCACCCTCGAGGAGGGGCGCGCCGTGGCGCTCACGGTGCACCAGGCCGGCATGCAGTTCCGCGGGGTGCGCGAACGCTGAGCCGGTGGTCGTCCCGGCCGTACCGGCCGTACCGACCCCTCAGCGCCGCTGCCCCTCCTCCCATGACCTGCGGGCGTTGTTGCACGAGGGCCAGGTCGACTGCGGACCCGTCTGCGCCGGGAGCACCCGCACATCCCGGGGCACCCGGTCCGGATCCTCCGAGGCCATGTACGCCAGCATGGCGGTGAGCGTGGCGTTATTCCGGAGGTCGTCCCACACGATCTTGTCGTAGGTGTCGCGGTTCGTGTGCCAGGTGTACTGGCGGTACTCCGGGTAGGAGGACTGGAGCCTGAACCCCGGCGCCTGCCGGCAGATGAAGGCCATGTGGTCCGACCCGCCGAACTCGGGCACGCCGGGAATGTCCAGCTCGATGAAGTCGGTGATCTCGTTGGGGATGGCACTGAACCACCGGGCGAAGTGGGCACCGGCTCCGGTGAAGCCCATCATCCGGATGTAGTCCACCCGCCAGGTCCCGTTGTCCTGGTTCATGGCCACCTGGAGGCCGTCGATGACCTCGGGGTGGTCCTCGGCGTAGGCGTTCGAGCCGATGAGTCCCTGCTCCTCGCCCCCCCAGAGCCCCACCACGATGGTCCGGCGGGGGTTCGGGTAGTGGGCCTTGAGCATCCGCATCGCCTCCATCATGAGGATGGTGCCCGTACCGTTGTCGGTGGCACCCGACGCGGCGTGCCACGAGTCGAGGTGGGCCGAGAGCAGCACGTACTCGTCGGGGAGTTCGGTGCCGGGGATCGTCCCGATGACGTTGAACATCGGCGCCTCGTCCCCCAGGAACCGGGCCTCCACGTTCAGCCGCATCCGGGGCGCCTCGCGCTCCACGCCGGGGACCTCCTCGGCCAGCCGGTAGAGAAGGCCGTAGTCCTCGCACGACACGTCGATGGAGGGGATCCCGTCGGTGGCCGCCGAGAAGATCTTGTTCACGCCCCACCCCTCGGACCACCGGGAGGTGATGATTCCCGCCGCACCCGCGGCGTCCAGCGCCCGGCTCACGGTCGCCTGCCCCCCAAAGGTCAGGAGCCGCTGGTTCCACTCCGTCATGGCCTGCTGCCGCTCGGCCCGGAGCGCGTCGAAGGCGCCGTCACGCCCCCAGGTGCGCCACTCGTGCTCCGCGCGGCACGATTCCTCGGGCATGCTGATCAGCACGAATTTCCCCGCGACACCCTCGAGCCACCCGCCGAACTCCCCGGCGGAGATCTCCGGAATCACCACCACGTCGCCCTCCACCGGTCCGTCGGTCCCGGGGCTCCACGCCAGGATGTGCGCCTCCAGCGTGCGCCGCCTCGGCGCGAGCAGGTCGGCGTGAATGAAGTCGCCCTCCCAGCTCACCCAGGTCCCGTACTCGTGCCGGCTGGTCTCGATCCCCCACCCGGCGAGGATGCCGTCGGCCCACTCCACCGACTGCTGGAACCCGGGCGACCCCGAGAGCCGCGGCCCGATGGAGTCGATGAGGGCGTGACCCAGCTCCCGGAGCTTCGAGTTCTCCTCGTTCATCCCCTCGTTCCAGAGCGCCCGGATCACCGGATCGTCGGTGGGGAAGGTCTGGGCGGATGCGGCCTCCGGGGTCGCGAGGGTCGCGACGGTGACGGTGGCAAGGCCCGTGAGGCCCAGCGAGGCAGCGAGCGCGAGGGCGGACAGCCCCCCGAAAATCGAAGGTGAAGCGGTCATGGAGCGGATCCCTGGATGTGGTCGTGGTGGCCGGGGCAGGGCGCGGTGGTTGCGCGCGGTGGGCGAACACGGCGGTCGTCCGAAAGCTGTGCTACACGGCAGCACCCGAAAAAGGTAGGGGAGGCCCCCGGGACGCGCGAGCCATGCCCCGCATCCGCATCTCTCCCTGCAAGTGGCGCATCTTCCGCTCAACCGCGAGAATCAGGCATGACACCCCCCCACGGATCCGGCAGTCGCTCGAAGCGTCCCATCGACAAGGCAGCGGTCTGGAAGGAGACCCGCGCCCTCCTCTGGACCCACCGCCGCTCGCTGGCCATCGGCTTCGTGCTGATGCTGGTGAACCGGTTCTCGGGGTTCGTCCTCCCGGCCTCGTCCAAGTACCTCATCGACGAGGTGGCGGGAAACGCCCGGGGCGACCTCCTCCTCCCGCTGGCCGCCGCCATCGCCCTGGCCACGCTGGTCCAGGGGGTTTCGGCGTACGGCCTCGCACGGGTGGTGAGCGTCGCGGCCCAGCGCGCCATTGCCGACATGCGCCGCCGGGTCCAGAACCACGTCATCCACCTGCCGGTCTCGTACTTCGACTCCACCCGCTCGGGCGTCCTGATCTCGCGCATCATGACCGATGCCGATGGGATCCGGAACCTGGTGGGCACGGGCATCGTCCAGCTCGTGGGCGGAATCCTCACCGCCAGCGTCGCCCTCGTGGTCCTCTTCTGGCTGAACGCCCCCCTCACGCTGATGGTCCTCTGCATCCTGGCCATCTTCGCGGGGACCATGGCGTACGCGTTCAACAGGCTTCGCCCCATCTTCCGGCAGCGGGGCGAGATCAACGCGCAGGTCACGGGGCGCCTGGGCGAGGGGCTGGGCGGCATCCGGGTCGTGAAGACCTACGTCTCGGAGCGGCGCGAGGCCCGCATCTTCACGCTGGGGGTGCACAGGCTCTTCCGGAACATCGCCTCCACCATCACCGGGACATCGGCGGTCACCGCCTTCTCGACGATCTGCGTGGGCGCGGTGGGCGCGGTCATCGTGCTGGTAGGCGGCCGGGCGCTGCTCGCCGGCACCATGACGCTGGGCGAACTGGTCATGTACGTCTTCTTCGTGGGGCTCATGGCGGCGCCGCTGGTCCAGATGGCCAACATCGGCACCCAGATCTCCGAAGCCTTCGCGGGGCTCGACCGCATTCGCGAAATTCTCTCCATGACCGGTGAGGACGAGGGGGATGCGGAGCGGAGCGCCGTGCCGTCGCTGGAGGGCCGGGTGGTCCTGGACGGCGTTGGTTTCTCCTATGACAAGGGCGTGCCGGTCCTGGAGGACATCTCCCTGGACGCTCCGGCCGGGACCACCACCGCGCTGGTCGGACCGAGCGGGGCGGGGAAGAGCACGCTCATCGGGCTGATCATGGCGTTCCACCACCCCACGAAGGGGCGCATCCTGGTGGACGGCATGGACCTGCGCACGGTCCGTCTCGGCGACTACCGCCGCCAGCTCGGCGTCGTGCTCCAGGACAACGTGCTCTTCGAGGGGACCATCGGCGAGAACATCGCCTTCGCCCGCCCCGGCGCCTCCCGCGAGGAGGTCCGCGAGGCCGCCCGGGTGGCCAACTGCGACGAGTTCATCGACCGGTTCGACAAGGGGTACGACACGCTGGTGGGGGAGCGGGGCGTCAAGCTGTCGGGCGGGCAGCGGCAGCGGGTGGCCATCGCCCGGGCGATCCTGGCGGACCCGCGCATCCTCATCCTCGACGAGGCCACGAGCTCGCTGGACTCCGAGTCCGAGGCCATGATCCAGGAGGGCCTCACCCGCTTGCGCGAGGGACGCACCACCTTCGTCATCGCGCACCGCCTCTCGACGATCCGGAGCGCCGACTGCATCCTGGCCATGGAGGGCGGGCGCATCGTGGAGCGGGGCACGCACCACGAGCTCATGGAGGTGGGCGGGCTCTACCGTCGCCTCTACGAGCGGCAGCACGGGATCATGACGAACCTCTTCGTGAACCCCGGCGAGGAGCTCACGCCGGTGAGCGCGGACTCCTGATATGAGCAGCCGGCGCATTCCCCCGGGGCCGGGGCAGGAGTCCGTCTGGGACTATCCCAGGCCGCCCCGCCTCGAGCGGACGTCGCGGCGCCTCGAGGTGATCTTCAACGGGGAGCGGATCGCCGACACGACGAACGGGTGGCGCGTGCTCGAGACCAGCCATCCGCCGGTCTACTACCTTCCGCCCGGGGACATCCGCCAGGAGTTCCTGCGCCAAGCCGGCGGCGGGAGCCACTGCGAGTGGAAGGGGACGGCCACCTACTGGGACGTGGTGCGCGAGGGCCGGGTCGCCCAGAAGGCCGCGTGGTCCTACCCCGATCCCACGCCCGCCTTCGCCCCGATCCGTGACCACCTGGCCTTCTACCCGGGACCCATGGACGAATGCCGCGTGGATGGCGAGATCGTGACGCCCCAGCAGGGCGGCTTCTACGGGGGGTGGATCACCTCGGACCTGGTGGGGCCCTTCAAGGGCGAGCCGGGGAGCTGGGGGTGGTGAGGGTCGGGGTCGCCGGGGTGCGGGGTGGGACTACCGCCCCTCGAAGCGGGCCCCGGGCACGGCGTTCCCGGCGATCCTGACCTCTTCGATCTGCCGCAGGTTCCGGATGTCGGCCAGCGGGTCGGCGCGGACCACCACGAAGTCCGCCCAGTTCCCCTCGACCAGGGTGCCCACGTCGTCCAGCTCCATGCAGTCGGCGGCCACGCCGGTGGCGGAGCGCAGGATGTCCTCCGGGGACATGCCGGCGTCCTGCATCATCTCCAGCTCCATGTGCTCGAAGTAGCCCTGGAACCGGGCGGGCGGGCCGCTGTCGGTGCCGAAGGCGATACGGACACCGGCGTCATGGAGCGCCGTCATGTTCCGCGTCGCGGTGGGGAGCTGCGCGCGGTACCAGTCGGGGGCCGTGCCGGTGAAGCGCGCCTGGCGCTCCGGGGTCTCGAGTTCGGCCAGCACTGACGGATCCGCATCCCGAAGGAAGAACGGATCGTCGAAGAACTCGGGGCGATCGGCGTAGATGAAGGTCGAGACCTCGCGGGTCAGCGTCGGGTGCAGGCAGATGTTGCCGGCCAGCATGAGGTCGATGAGCTCCCGGTCCACCGGCTCGTCCCGCACCGAGTGGCCCAGCACGGCGGCGCCTTCGCGGGCGAGTCCCTTCGCGTCCTCGAGGTAGACCATGTGGGCCGTGAGCGGGAGCCCCTCGGACCGGGATCCGGAGATGGCGGCGGCGTACGTGGGGCGGCTCATGGCCTCGCCCTGACCGAGCCCGTCGTCCACGCGGATCTTGGCCCAGTCCACCCCGGCTTCGGCACGCTCGGCGGCCTGGGCGCGGGCTTCCTCGGGGGTTTCGGGGTTCATGACGACACCGGCGACGAAGAGGCGGGCGTGGTCGAGGGCGGCGGTGGCTTCGGGGGAGGCCTGGGCATCGCGCACCGCCACGCCCTCGTAGCCGGGTTCGCCAAGGGAGACCACGGTGGTGACGCCGTACCGGGCGTAGAGCGCGAGCTGGGCCTCGATGTTCTCGCGGGTGTGGGCGGCGGCACCGGATTCGAGCCCTCGCGCCTGGCCCACGTGGCCGTGGGCGTTGATCAGGCCGGGGACGATCCAGTGGCCGGAAAGGTCCTGGCGGGTGGCGTCGGAGGGGATCTCGACGTCATCAGGGGTGCCCACGGCCTCGATGCGCCCTTCTCTCACGAGGATGACCGCGTTGGGGATGACGGGGGCACCGGTCCCGTCCCAGAGCGTGGCGCCGGTGAAGGCGTAGGAGGGTGGGGACGGAGTGGGGGTGTCGGCGGGCTGGGCGCAGGCCGCGAGGGTGAGGGCGGCGAGGGGGAGGGCGAGGAGGGCGCCGGCGGCTCGGCGGGCTGGGGCGGTCCGCGGGCCGGTGCCGCGGCGGTCGG
>REBP01000095.1 GCA_007692665.1 Gemmatimonadales bacterium
GTGACGGGCCACCCGAGATGGTTGGCGATCCCGGCGCAGACGCCGGCAATGACCTTGTCCGATGACGAGCGGGTGAGGGCGGTCCCCATTTCAGTTCGGCTCCGTGGAAGAGGGGGGGGCAACCCGGAAAAGGTGCAGCCCATCCGGTCCCGGCGCCAGCCTCGCCTTCGTGTCGATGGCAGACCTTGGGTCGGATGGCGACGCCAGATCTTCAGGGGCTGCCATGAGGTCAGCGAGGGAAGAGTGGGTTGCGGGGCCCAGGGGCGCGGAGGCGGGGGTGTCGTCCAATTCTCGAGAGCTGGCACCGCCGCACTTCCGCGGTCCGCCACACGCGATTGACCGGTGGTGTTCCGGCGGGTAGCTTCGCCACACGCTCCCTCCAACGCATCCGACCCACGACGCCAATGGCGGGTGATGGCCGATTCCACACCTCCCGCCCCGGGCGACGCCGACCGGATCGCGTTCAACGAACTCTTCGCGGCCCTCTACCCGGACCTCCGCCGCATTGCGCTGCGCCATCTCCGCCGCGAGCGGACGGACCACACGCTTTCGCCCACCAGCCTGGTACACGAGGCCTACCTCAAGCTCGAGCACCGGGCGGAGATTCCCTGGCACGATCGCCAGCGCTTCCTTGCCTTCATCTCGCGAGCGATGCGCCGCATTCTCGTGGACCATGCCCGGCAACGCGCCTCGTTCAAGCGCGGAGGCGGCAACCACCCTGTCACGCTCCAGACGGGTTCCGTGATCGTGCACCCCAGATCCACCGACCTGCTGGCGCTCGACGAGGCGCTGGCGCGGCTCGGCGAAAGGGATCCCCGCCTGGAGCGGGTGGTGGAGTGTCGGTTCTTCGGTGGCCTGAGCTCGGCCGAGACCGCGGAGGCGCTCGGCGTGTCGTTGCGGACGGCGGAGCGGGACTGGATGCGGGCCCGGGCCTACCTGCACGAACTGCTCGAGGAGCGGCCGGACTGAGCCGGGCCGGGGGCGCGGCGGTCCCGCGAAGGTACGGGACCGCCGAACTCCGGAATCAGAAGAGGAAGCCGCCACCGGTCCGGCCCATCCGAAGTGTCAGGCACCGACGGGCGGCGCTTCGATCCGGGCTCCCCAGGCAGTTGACTTGTGCGCCTGCGGGTCTATCCTTGCCCTGGCCCCCCAGGCACCGCGGCCGCCTCCGCCCTCAACGACCCTCGGCCTCGGCCGTCGCGTCGAGGGAAGCCGGGCAGCTCCTCCCCAACAGGCGACGCACCCGTTCATGACCGACCGCGCGTCCACCCCCGGACCCTCAGAGGACTCCTGGCGCAGGACCGACGCGCTCTTCTCCGAGGCGCTGGAACTGCCGCGCTCGGAGCGTTCCGCCTTCCTGGAGCGCGCCTGCGGACCCGACGAGGCCCTGCGGTCCCGCCTGGACCGCCTGCTGCGAACGGCCGACCGGGACGAGGACCCCCTCATGAGTCCCGAACGCATGCTCGGAGCCGACCTCGAGGAGCTGTTCTCGGATGAGGACGATGAAGCGGGGTCGGACCCGCACATCGGGTTGAGGCTGGGGCCGTACGCACTGGTTCGGCGCATCGGCCGGGGCGGCAGCGGCAGCGTCTACGTGGCCGAGCGGGTGGACGGGCTGTTCGAGGCGCGTGTCGCCGTGAAGCTGCTGCGACGCGGTGTGGACACGGATGACGTCCTGCGGCGTTTCCGCGCCGAGCGCCGTATCCTGGCATCCCTCCAGCACCCGAACATCGCGCGCCTCATCGACGGCGGGGCCACACCCGACGGGCGGCCCTACCTCGTCATGGAACTGATCGACGGTGTCCCCCTGACCGACTACTGCGACACCCGGCGGCTGAGCGTCCGGCAGCGCCTGGAAATGTTCGTGCGGGTGGCCCGTGCGGTCGAGTACGCGCACCAGAGCCTGGTCGTGCACCGGGACATCAAGCCGTCCAACATCCTGGTGGCGGCAGACGAGGAGCCCAAGCTCCTCGATTTCGGAATCGCGAAACTCCTCGACCCGCAGGGTCCTGAAGTCGAGCTGACGGCGACCCGAGCGCGCATGCTGACGCCCGCCTTCGCCAGCCCCGAGCAGCTGCGGGGCGAGCGGATCACGACGGCAACGGACGTCTACCAGCTGGGCATCCTGCTCTACACCCTGCTCACCGGCCAGCGGCCGTTCGATGACGGTTCACCGATCGGGGCGTCGGAGGTGCGGAGCGATCCGGGGGTCGAGCCCGCCAGGCCGAGCACCGTGGTGGGAAAGACCCCGCGGACAGACGCCGCCTGGCGCTCAGACGGCGACGCCGCCACGCGCGCCGGACGGCGCCGCTCCGAGCCCGCGCGGCTGGGCCGGGAGCTCCGTGGCGACCTGGACACCATCGTCATGACCTGCCTGAGGCCCGAGCCCGCCCGCCGCTACGGATCGGCTGCCGCGCTGGCTGACGACGTGCGCCGATTTCTGGCCAGCCACCCGATCCGGGCACGTCGGCCCACCATCGGCTACACGATGCTGCGCTTCATGCGGCGGCGTCCGGGCGTGGTGGCGGCCCTGGCTGCGATCTCGCTGGTCGTGTGGGCCTACATGGGCACCTCGAGCGCGCACGCCCGCCAGCTTCAGGTCGAGTGGGACCGGGCACAGAGCGAGGAGCGCAGGGCGACGCAGGTTTCGAGCTTCCTGGTCGAACTGTTCTCCGCACGGGCGCCAGGCGCAGCGGGTGATACGCTCAGCGCGCGTGCGCTCCTGGACGCGGGCGTCGAGCGCATCCGCACCCAGCTCACCGACGATCCGGAGACCCGCGGCGCGCTTCTCCTCACCCTGGGGCAGGCCTACGACAACCTCGGCGCCGGTCCCCGGGCCCTGGAGCTGCTCCACGAAGCGCTCCAGCTCCACACGGAGATGTACGGCGAGGCGGACCCGCGCACGCTCCTCGCGCTCGAACGGGTTGCGCACGTCCGCCACGACTCCCAGCACGACACGGTTGCGCTTGCCCTCCTCCTGCGCGCCATCACGCTGCGCCGCGCCCAGGTCCCGGTGGACACCCCTGCGGTCTCCACGAACATGAGATTGCTCGCGCTGACCCTGGGAAACCTGGAGCGCACCGACTCCGCGCTGGTCGTGCTCGATGAGGTCATCGCGATGCGACATGGCAGCGAAGGGGTGGCGATCCATGCAGGCGATCTGCACGACCGTGGGCGTCTGCTGTTCCGCTCCGGCGACTTCGCCGGAGCCGAGCTTGCGTACCGTGAAGCCCTGCCGCTACTCCGAGCGACGCCGCTCGACGACCCGAGCCGTCTCATCCTGCTGCTCCAGCACCATGGCATGGCCTTGCGACAGCTGGAGCGGCCGGCCGCGGCCGAGCCCCTCTACCAGGAGGCGCTTGCCCTGCAGCGGGCCAGCTTCGGATCCAGAGCGCCCCGCACGCTGGATCTCATCAAGAGCGTGGCGCACGTCCTCGACAACCTGGGAAGACACGACGAGGCGGAACCGCTCCTCCGCGAGAGCGTCGAGATCAACCGGGCGGCCTGGGGTGACGACAGTTGGCAGACCGCGGGTGCCATGGGGGAAGTGGGCGCCCACTTCCACGATCGCGGCGATCACCTGGCCGCAGAGTCCGCCTTCCGCGCGTCCCTCGCCGTCACCATCCGCGCCCTGGGCCAGGACCATTCCTACGTGGGCAACGCCCGGTCCTGGCTGGCGCGCGCACTGGCCGGGCAGTCCCGCTTCGCGGAGGCGGAGGCCGAGGCACTGCACGCGGTCGCACTGCTCGAGGCGTCCCCGCACGACGCCGCGCGGCGCTTGCTGCCCGAGGTGCGTGGGGCGCTTGCCAGCCTGTACGACGCCTGGGGCCGACCGGAGGAGGCGGCGGCGGCGCGGCGCGCCGCAGGGCGTCCCTGAATCCACGGAAGCGACGTGGAGGCTGACCCGCGCGCGTCCGGCACCCCGGCGCGGGGCAGGCCCGGCCATCGCCTGATGAGCGCCTCGAGCTTGTTGAGGAAGGGACCCGTCCCCAACCTGGTCTCCGTGCCGAGCCCTTTCTGCGCAAGGCCCGCTGCGGTACCTGCCACCCTCCTGTGACGCTGCCGAGCCTGCTCATTGCCTCCACGGGAGGCGTTCAGGGATGGAAGACGACGATATCCGGGATCGCCTCACGAAAACGTCGGATCGTCGGCTCGGGAAGATGTCGGAAAAAGTGGTCGGTCGCCGCCTGCATTCGGCCGATCATCATTTCCCGCGTAATTCCCGCGTGGCGCAACTTCTCCGAGTTGAAGACCCACCGGATCGTTCCGATCTGATCGATTCCACGCACGCCCCCCACCTCCACCAGGTCGGTCAGCAGCTGTCGAACGGCCCCGGATCGCAGGTCGCTGACATTCTTGAACTCCCAGAGCATTCCTCCTCGGGTCTCCACCATCACGTCGGTGATGCGGATAGCGCGCCCCGAGGCAGAGCGGGAGAGCGTCCCCTCGAACAGGATGGAGCCCGGCGGAAGATGCCCGAAGAGGTCGTTCCCGGCATGGAGAACCCATCGGGCCCCTTCCTGACGGGCGCCACCAGCGAGCCAGTCGGCCATGACACGGTTGAAGCCGTGCTCGCCCGCGAACCGATCGATCGCCTGCACGGTCCGGTCACTTGCCCCCCTCAGCGAGCGTCGAGCGGCGGGCGTGAACAGCCCGGCGTCATGAAGCCAGAGAACCGCCCCGTCGGAGAGGCGGGCCAGGCTCGGGCGCGCCCGAGCCAGATCGAGCGCTTCTCGCTGCGCCGCAGTGAGGCGGGCACGGTCCACGGTGCGGGATGCGGCGGGGCCTCGATGGGCCGCCCCCTGCGCAGGGGCGGGCGATGGCGCCCCACCCGGGGCGGGTTCAGGCGAAGGCGCCCGCCCCCGACCAGATCCTCCCGAAGTTCCCGGGCCCGCCTGCTCCCCCGCTTCCGCGACGCTCCGGGTCCCGCCCTGCATCTGTGCGGTATGCCCAGCCATCTGGACCCCCTGCTCCACCAGCGGACCCAGCCTCGCCCCGGACACGGCCGGGGCCTCCACCAGGCGCAACGCCGCGGCTCCCCGCCCCGAGATCTGTACCTCCGCGGCGAGGGCTGTCGCCGGCGCGGTCCCGCCCGGCGGTGCCGGCCTGGAGGCACCTGCGCGGTAGGTCAGGAGAAAGATCTCCGCTTCGCCCACAAGCCGGCCGATCATGCGTGCCTGATCCGTGGGGCTCGCCGTCAGGAAACGGTTCCAGAGCTGCTCGCGGTTTTCCCAGAAGAGGCGTGCCGCTTCAGGAAGCCGCGCGATTCCTTCGACGAAGCCCTCCGGATCCGTCAGCAGCAGCCAGATCGAATCGGCCAGCGCCAGTCCAGCATCTCCCATCCCCTGAAAATATGCGAAGATCTGATCGCGGACCTCGCCGGACTTGACGCCCTCCCAGAAAACCCCCCAGAACGAAATGTCGTCCGGAGCCTCGTAGTCACGGAAGTTGGTCGAGCGCGTTTCGAGCAGATGGCGAACACGGCGAAGGCGGGCCCCGCTCAGTTCGCGCAGCACCGCTCCCAGCCCGGGCCGGAAGTGCTGCTCGAAAAGGCCACCCCAGTAGTGCCGATTCCTCAGAGCGACGAGAAACTCTTCAAAGCCTTCGGAATCGGCGGCATGGTATTCAAAGATCCGGACGAGCTCCTCCTCGGACCTCCGCCCGACCCGCCACTGCTGGACCACCTCCATGATCCTCTCGACATCCCGCCGAATCCGCGGTCCGCGACGAGCGCGACGCTCCTCGCGGCGGAGTCCGGCAACGGATTGCATCTCACCGAGTTCCTCCACCAGGCGCGCATCGTCCGGACTGGTGGAGGAGCGCGCCCGCAGCCACTCCCGCCGGGCCTGGATCTCGGCGTGCAGTTCCTCGTCGGTGAGGTCGTCGGGACCGAGCGGCTGCTCCAGCAGCGCCCGCAGCCTCTCGCGCTCTTCGAACAACTCGGCCAGAGCATCGGGGTCGTAACTTGCGGCGCCCACATCCGCGTCGATCTCCTCGATCCTGCGGAGCAATTCCTGCCGCGCCGGGGAGAGCGGCTGGGGTCGGGGAGGCGCATCCGTGCGGGCCGATCGAGTGGGGCGAGCCCGACGAGTCGCAGGGGAACGGCCCGGAGGGGATGACGAAGAGCCGGAGGAGGGAGCGGGAGCGAGCGACCGAGCCGCGGGTGGCGGAGTCTCCGCGATGAGGACAGGGCCCTCGACGGCGACCGGTCCGAGAGAGCGCGACTCCGCATCCACCTGGATATCCACCCCTCGCTGGCTCCACGGGATCAGAACCGCGTCGTTCGTCCGGAAGTCAGATCCATCCGGGTGGTGGACGCGTACATGAATCGCGGTGCGATTCGGGTCCTCGGCCGCCAGGGTGCGGTGGGCGGTGGCCTGGACTTCGCCCGCGCCAGCCCCCGTAACCAGACCGATCGACTGCCCCGACACGAAGATCTCCACCCCTTCGCTTACCGAGCGGCGCTCGACCGGAAGCGGTTCAGTGGCTCCGCCCAGGGGCGTCCGCTGGACAATCCGCGGGGCGCCCCCCCGCACCTCCACCGGCCCACCCTGCGGCACCTCCCGCTCGACCCGCTTCGCCTCTGCCTCGAGCGTCGCAGTGTCCGCGCGCGCCCCATGGCCACGCGCGCCTTGCCGCTGCTGTAGTACATGAGCTGCCTCGTGCGCCAGCAGGGACTCCCTGCTGCTTCCCGCCTGATCTGACAACCAGATGCCCTCGCCGACCGTGAAGGCGCGGGCACCGACGAAGCGCGCGGCAGCGGCCGCCTCCTTCCCGGCATGGAGCCGCACTCCATCCAGCGAGGCGCCGAGCTGCCGGCCGAGCGATCGAGCGATCGCGGAGGGAAGGCCCCGGCTGCTGCCAACCGCGGCACGAGGCATCGGAAGCTCGCCGGCTGCTCCCGCGTAGTGGTTCCGGAGTGTCCTGTTGCCCACGCACCGCTGCGCATGGAGCGGAACCGGGCGGGTGGATCGTCGCGCGCATGAGGAGACGTGTCGTTGCGCGAGAGGTTTCTCTCCGGATCGCTCTCTCATGCCGAGCCTCCGAGAAGCTGGTGGCGTTGCACCCGGCGGGGGATCTGGTGCCTTGCCGCGGCCGTGCGCTCGTCAGGAGTGAACGCCTGGAAGGGGATCTCTGCCCGGGATCTGAACACGCTCAGGTGGAGCGGGCCTGGCGTCCTTGCCTGCCGGAAAGACGATCCGTTCTCATCCATTTCTCACCATTGTTCCCCTGGCCCTTCCAGTCAAGCCTCCCGCTGGGACTTCCGACTCCACCTCGCTCCTTCCGACTCCGCACCGCGCCCGGTTCCCGAGGGCCGGCGGGTTCTCGGGGATGCGAAGCTCCCTGCCCCCGCCCGAGGGTTCGCCCCCGGCGGCGAGGAAGATCTCCCACGGCACCGCCCCGGGTTCCCCGGCTGCGGCGGGATCCAGTCCCCCAGGGTCCGGCCCCCGGGGCCCCCCGGGTGCTGCACGAAGCATCGTGCGGACGCCAGTGGGGGGCGGCGGCGGGAACCTTCGTGCCGATGCCTGGCCGAAGGTGCGGGTGCGTCAATCTTCGTGCGCGCCGCGTGAACCACCGCAGGACGCGATGCTGCACCGCGCGGGCCAGGGCTTCCGTATCCCGGGCCTGGAGGCTCGGGACCTCGTGGAAGCGGATACCGCCCTCGGCATCCCCCGAGACCATGCCATCGAGTGCCAGCACGTGGCAGTGGTCGAGGGGGTTCAGCGGTATCCGCTCAGGAACCGCCGGTAGAGGGCCCACACGATGGCGCATCCAACCACGACAGTCGGACTGATCGGATCGCCGTAGAGCCGCATCATCACCCACGTGGCGAAGAGCATCAGGAGGCCGAGTGCGAGCCCCTCGAGGATGGCCACGCGCCATGTGGGCGTCCCCTTGCCCCTCGAGCGAAGGCCCTTCGGGAAGCGGTCATTCTTGATGTTGTTCATTGGCGGACCCCTCGGACAACCTCGGAAAACTCCAGTATGGACGCCATCGCCCTCCCGCCCGGACACCCGAGGTCGACTCCAGCCTTCCCGCCCCTCACCCTCGGAAAAGGACAGGAACTTCACGCCCTCGGTCGACGGAAGGGCAAGGTAGGGCGGGGGATATGGGGGTGCAAGCAGGCAGGGAACCGGGGAAGCAGGGGGGCCAGTGAGCCGGGGGGTCTTCGGTGGAGCAACCGGAATGCGAGGTACCCCTCCGCGAGGGCCCTCAGGTTGAAGGTCGCGGTGGAACACCCCTTGCCCATGAGCGGGGTCATCAGGTAGTGACTCCGACTCCACCAGCGCGGGGTACCCGACTGTCACAATGGTCACCGCTCGAACGTTCCAAAATGCAGGGGCGTCCCTTTCCCGGAGGTGGGTCATGAAGCAGAGGTTACACGATGCCGCGCTACTCGTGACCCTTTTCGCGCTTGCAGGCTGTTCGGGTCAGAATCCGTTCTCGGTGAATGCGAGGTTCACGGAATTGGACGCGGGCAGCTGGCTCACCACCGACGCGTCAAGTTACGTGCTCGAGTCGGACGGCGTGGGGCTGAGGACGGTGATCGGCCTGAGCTTCACCAACCCATCCAGTCAGCCCATGTACATCGTGAATTGCCGCGGCGGGCTGAACACCACGCTGGAAAAGCGGGTCAACGGCGAGTGGGTGCATTACTGGTCGCCCGCGCTGCTGATGTGCCTGAGTCCGCCGATCGTCGTGGAGCCGGGCGAGACGCTCACGCGCAGCCTGTCGATCTGGGGCGCACTTCCGGGGAGCAACGCCGGACCTGCCTGGGCGTCCGCCGATGTGGAGGGCACGTACCGGATGGTGCTCGGGTCTCTCGTCTGGAACTACTCGGCCGGGGGGCAACCGTTCGGTGACGCGGTTCCGGTGGAGTTGCGGACGTCGAACGCGTTCACGTTGCGCTACTGATCATCACAGAGTCGCGGGCGGGCGAGGCCGATGGCGCCGCGGGCATCGCGCTACACCCCGCCCAGCATTCCCCCAGCCCATCCACCGGCTCCCGCAGCGAGCACGACCCGAAGCCCCCCAGGGTCCGGGCCGCTGCTGTTCTCGGGGATGCGAAGCTCCCTGCCCACCCCCGGAGGTTCGCTCCCGGCGGCCAGGAGGGTCTCCCACGGCACCGCCCCGAGTTCCCCGGCTGCGGCGGGATCCAGTCTGCCAGGGCCCCGCCCCGGGGCCCCCCCGTGTCCCACGCCGGAACGACATCCCCGAAAGTATCTCGCCATCCCTCATCTGGAATGCGAGGCCAAGCCAGGTTGGGAGGGGTTGGCCTGCCTCACCCCGTCCCATCCGGACATTGCACTGTCAGGCGGCCGCGGTGAGATTCCCGACATGACCAAGAAAGCTCTGCTCTCCGAAATCCTGAGACTCCCGCCGGAGGAGCGTGTCGAGTTCCTGGGCGACGCGTGGGACGCGATTGCCTCGAGGCCCGAGGACGTTCCGCTTCCGGAGTGGCATCTCCAGGAACTCGAAAGACGACTGGCAGAGCCGTCCCCGCGCCATGTCCCGTGGGCGGAAGTCCGCGAGCGTCTCAAGGGGTCGGCCTAGCGTGGATGTCCGCTTCCGACTGGAGGCGGTGTCCGACGTTGTGCTGGCCCGGGAATGGTACGACGAGCAGCGCCCTGGTCTCGGAGGAGACTCTGTTCGCTCCCTTGAAGACGCCGTGGACGTGATCGCCGAGTTTCCGGAAGCTTTTCCCGAGATCGCCGCGGGGCACCGCCGCGCCATTCTCAGGCGCTTTCCGTATTTTCTCTACTACCGGATCGGCGACGACGGAGTCGAGGTGCTGGCCTGTCTCCACGGCGCTCGTTCTCCATCCGTCTGGCGTTCGCGGGGGTGAAGCCCGGGGCGTCAGGAGGGAGGAGCGGGTCCGTCGCGTGCTCCGTCCCCGCCCAGCATCCCCCCCAACTCATCCACGGGCTCCCTCAGCGAGCACGACCCGAAGCCCCCCAGCGTCCGGGCCCGAAGATCGGCGAGTTCCTTCGCATCGAAGCGGAATCGCCCCCACTCGAGCGCCTCGGCCCCGAAGCCGATGGCCGCCGCGTCCGCCTCCATCAGCGCGGCCAGCCCTTCCTCGTCGCTTCCCCCCGCCCGGAGCACCGCGGTGGCCAGGAGCACGTTCAGGTACCCGAACATGACCCCCCGGGGGGCGTCGGGGGCATACGTCAGCGGATAGCTGCCTCGCAGCGGATGGTGGAGCCCGGCGGTGGCCTTGAAGCGCACCCCCTCGTCGACTGCCGCCCGAAGGAAAGACAGGAGCCGCCCCGGGGAAGGGAAGAGGTCCGGAGTCACCCCCCCGGTCCGGGCCTTGGCGAAGCCGCCCGCGTCCCGGATCGTCCGCAGCAGGGCCCGGAGCTCCGCGTCGGTCTCGTTCGACTTCCCGTCGACCCCGGCCTCCGCATCCTCCGGCACCAGTCCCCAGGGCACCTCCAGCCACACCTCCAGCCCTGAGTCCAGCTCCGTGGCGACCCGGGGAGGGAAGGCCGCAGTGACCGCGGTCACGCGCTCCTCGTCGCCCGCCCGGGCCTCGATGGCCACCACCCGGGCCCGCCCCTCGGCCCAACGGTGGAAGGCAGCGACCCGGAGCGCATCGGCCGCGGGGTCATCCCCCACCAGCGCCGAGAGCTCCCAGGGCGCTCCGGTCTCGAGATGCGCCGCCACCGCCTCCTGGAACGCATCCAGCCGCGCCACCGGCACCACGAACCGCCCCAGCGCCCACCGGTCGTTCGAGGCTCGGTACGTGGCATGGTTCGCCACCGCCTTCTCCATCGGGAGCGCTGACGGGGGGAAGAGCCCGGCGTAGTCCACCACCCCGCGCAGCAGCGCCTCCAGCGGGGCAGGGAGGTGGAGCCCCACGATCCCCCGGTAGTGCTCGAGCGCTTCCGGGTTCGCCAGCGCGTCGGTGTTCTTCACCGGCCGCCCGTGGATCACCTCGCGCACGGCGATCTCCGAGATCTTCCCCGAGATCGTCCGGGGGATGTCCGCCACCGCCAGGATCACCCGGGGCACGTGGTGCGGACTCGCGTGCTCCCGGATTCGCCGCCGGATTCTGGCCTCCAGCGCATCGTCCAGCACCGCTCCCTCCCGCATCCGCACGAAGAGCACGATCCGAACGTCGCCTGTCACCTCGCCCGAGCCGCCGGGCACCTCCTGCCCCACGGCCACGGACTCGAGCACCTCTTCGAAGGCCTCCACCTGCCGGTAGATCTCGGCCGTCCCGATCCGCACGCCGCCGGGGTTCAGGGTGGCGTCGCTCCGGCCGTGGATCACGTATCCGCCGCTGGGCGTCTCCTCGGCCCAGTCCCCGTGCCGCCACACCCCGGGCACCTCGTCGAAGTACGCCGCCCGGAAGCGCGCATGACCCGGGTCATTCCAGAACTCCCGGGGGACGGTGGGGAAGGGGCGAGTGCAGACGAGCTCGCCCGGCGCCCCCGTCACCCGCGCGCCACCCTCCTCCAAAGGCGCCCGGATCTCCACCGCCATCCCGAGCCCCGCCCCCTGGATCTCCCCCCGCCGCACCGGAAGCGTCGGCACCCCCAGCACGAAGCACGACACGAGGTCGGTCCCCCCGCTGATGCTCGCCAGGTGGAGGTCGGCCTTCACCTCGCGGTACACCCACTCGAAGCTCGCCGGCGCCAGCGGACTCCCGGTGGAGAGGATGCAACGGAGCGCCGCGAGGTCCCGCTCCGCCCCCGGCCGCACCCCCTCCTTCTCCATCAGCGCCAGGTACTTCGCACTCACCCCGAACACGTGCACCCCCTCGGCCTCGGCCAGCCGCCAGAGCACATCGGGCTCCCCGGGCAGCGCCGGCGCCCCGTCGTAGAGCACGAGCGCGGCCCCCTCGGCGAGCCCCGTCACGAGCCAGTTCCACATCATCCACCCGCAGGTGGTGAAGTAGAAGAAGCGCTCCCCGGCCCGCAGATCCACGTGCAGCGCGTGCTCCTTCCGGTGCTGCAGCAGCGTCCCCCCCGCCGTGTGCACGATGCACTTGGGCAGCCCCGTCGTCCCCGACGAGTAGAGGATGGCCAGCGGGTGATCAAACGGAAGCCGCGTGTATTCGGGGATGCGAAGCGCGCCTGCCTCCCCCGGGGGTGCGCCCCCGGCGGCGAGGAAGCTCTCCCACGACACCGCCCCGGGCACCCCGGATGCGGCAAGGTCCGGTCCGCCACGGCCCGGCCCCGGGGCCCCCCCGGCGCCAGCGCCGGCACCATCGCCGGCCCCCTCGACCTCACCCTGGCCGGCCCCGCCGGCTCCCCTGAATGCCACCACCACGACCCCCTCCAGCGAGGGCAGCCTTCCGGCGATCTCCGCCACCCGTTCCGCCAGGTCGATGGCCTTCCCCTTGTACCGGTAGCCGTCGGCCACCACCAGGAGGCGCGGCTCGATCTGGCCGAACCGGTCCACCACGGCGCCGGTTCCGAAGTCCGGCGAGCAGCTCGACCAGGTGGCCCCCACGGCGGCCGCGCCCAGGAAGGCCACGATGGTCTCGGGGAGGTTCGGCATGAACGCCGCCACCCGGTCGCCGGGGCCGATCCCCCGGGCCCGAAGCGCCGCCGCGAACCGCGCCACCTCGTGGCGAAGCTCCCTGAAGGTCATGGCGCCCCGACGTCCGCCCTCGTCCCAGCTCACGAGGGCCGGGGCGTCGGGGGTGCGTCCTGCAGGGGCCAGGAGGTTCTCGGCGAAGTTCAGCCGCGCACCGGGGAACCAGGCGGGGCGGTGACCGGGGTCAAATCCGCCGTCGGGGAAGTCGCCGATCGGCCCGGCGGCCAGGTTGTCACCCCGATCCGCGGGGGCGCGGCCCTCTGGACCCCCCTCCGGCCAGCGCAGCGCCGGCGAGGGCGCCCGGCCGGCCGCGCCCGAATCGGCAGCCCCCGGGTCCACCGCCCGCCCCTCCGCATCCTCCGAGAGGATCCCGGTGAATTCCCACACCGCCCGCCAGAAGGCATCGGGCTCGGAAACGGACCAGTCGTGGAGGGCAGCGTAGTCCAGCGGGGGAGCGCCCTCCGCCGCCGACAGGATCCCGGCCGGGGCGCCGAACTCCTCCACCACGAGCCGCCCGAAGTCGGCCAGCCGCGTGCCCGCCGCCCGTTCCGGCGACGGCGTCCAGAGCACGGGGTTGTCCTCGCCCACGGTCACTCAGGCCACCGGCGCCGCGAGCATCTTCGCCAGCACCTGCCCCGCCCGCTCAGCGCCCTCCACGATCCGCTCGGCGCGTGTGGTCAGCGCGATGCGGAAATACCCGGCGCACGAGGGCCCGAGTCCCTGGCCGGGGATCACGATGACCCCGGCCTCGTTCATGAGCCGCATCGTGAACTCGATGTCGTCCACGCCGCCCGGAAGGCGGATCCAGACGTACATGGTGGCCTTCGGCACGTCCACGTGGAAGCCGGCGGCCCGCCAGGCCTCCACCGCAGCATCCCGGCGCTCCCGGAAGACGGCCAGGTTCTTCGGAATGAAGTCGTGGCGTGCATCGAGGGCGGCGACGCCTGCGGCCTGCACGGCCATCATCTGGCCCATGTCCACGAAGGTCTTGACCTTGGCCAGCACCTCGATGAACTCGGGCGCGCCGTTGGCCCAGGCGAGGCGCCACCCCGTCATGTTGTAGGTCTTGGACAGGGTGTGGAACTCGACGGCGATCTCGCGGGCCCCCGCCACCTGGAAGATGCTCGGCGGCACGTACCCGTCGAACGCGAGCTCCGAGTAGGCGTTGTCGTAGGCCAGGAGCACGTCGTGGTCGTGGCACCAGGCCACCACCCGCTCCAGGTACTCCAGCGGCGCCGTGGCCGCGGTGGGGTTGTTCGGGTAGTTCAGGTACATGAGCCGCGCCCGGTCGGCCACCTCGGGGGGGATCTCGTCCACGTCCAGGAGGAAGTCCTTCTCCGGACGGAGGGGCACGAAAAACGGATCTCCCTCGCTCAGCCGGGCCCCTCCGATGTAGCTGACGAACCCCGGCTCGGGCACGATCACCGCATCCCCCTTCGACAGGTACGCCAGCGCCAGGAGCGACAGCCCCTCCTTCGAGCCGATGAGGGGGATCGTTTCGGTGATGGGGTCGAACCGCTCCCCGAAGCGCTCCTCCATGAAGCGCACGGCGGCCTCCCGGAACGGACGGTGCCCCATGCCGAAGCCGTAGCGACCCAGCGCCGGAATCCCTGCCGCCTCCCGGAGACGCGCCACCGCCTGGGGGGGCGGGTCCAGGTCCGCATCGCCGGCCCCCAGGTCGATGACATCGACCCCCCGTTCCATGAGTTCGCCCTTTCGGAGGGGCATGGTGTCGATCCAGCTGACACCCAGCGAGCGGTAGCGGTCGGTGACGAGGGGCATGGGCGGGGCGGTCCGGGGGTGGTGTGGATGCAGAGGAGGATCAGGCGGGGCGGCCTCAGGGAATCATCGGCTCCGGACCTTCCTTTGCATCCCCGGCCTCCTTGCGCTCCTTGGCCTCGATCCAGGAACGGTGATAGTTCTCGTCCTCCAGCGGCAGGGCCTCCTTCGGCACGTACATGGGGCGGAAGGAATCCATCATCACCGCCAGCTCGTTCGTGTACTTCTGCCCGATGGACTCCTCGTAGCGCCCGGGGTGGGGGCCGTGGGGGATCCCGTCGGGGTGATGCGTGAGGGAGCCCCACTCGATCCCCTTCCGGCTCATGAACTCCTTCGAGCAGTAGAAGAGGACCTCGTCCGAGTCCACGTTCGAGTGGTTGTAGGGGGCCGGCACCGCCTCGGGGTGGAAGTCGTAGGGGCGGGGGCAGAAGGAGCAGATCACGAAGCCGTCGCCCTGGAAGGTCTGGTGCACCGGCGGGGGCTGGTGCACGCGCCCCACGATGGGCTCGAAGTCCTCGATGTTGAAGGTCCACGGGTAGAAATACCCGTCCCACCCGGCCACGTCGAAGGGGTGGTGGTCCAGGATCATCTCGTTCATCCCGTCATACTGCTTCACGAAGATGGGGAAGTCGCCCATCTGGTCGTGGGTCACGAGCTCGGTGGGCCCGTGGATGTCGCGCTCCGAGAAGGGCGCGCCCTCGATGAGCTGGCCGAACTCGTTCCGGTACCGCTTGGGCCAGCGCACGTGCCCCCGGCTCTCCATGACCAGGAGGTGCGGGGCGTCCACGCCCTCGCTCGAGTCGAACGTCCAGCGGTGCATGATCCCCCGGTGGATCACCACGTAGTCCCCCTCCCGGAAGGGGAGGTTGCCGAACTGGGTGGTGAGCACGCCCTTCCCCCTGGCGACATACACCACCTCGTCGGCCTGGGCGTTCCGGTAGAAGTGCTCGTCCTCCCGGTCCGGCACCACGTAGTACATGGCGATGTCGGCGTTGAAGAGGAGCGGCGTGCGGTCCATGGTGGCGCTCCCCCCCGGCTTCACCCGCGAGGTGAGGAAGTGCCGGTGCCGGAGCGTCTGGTCCGGGTCCTTCTCCAGCTTCATCTCCTTCACCCGCCGCACCGACTTGATGGTGGTGGGGGGATGCAGGTGGTACATCAGCGCCGAGGTGCCCGTGAATCCCTCGTGCCCCATGAGCTGCTCCGAGTGGATCCCTCCCCCGGCCTTCGGGAAGGCGATGTGACGCTTGGGGGGAATCTTCCCCAGGGAACGGTAGAACGGCATGTGGGCCTCCTGGTTCGGGCAGGTTCGGTCGGGTCGGTCGTGGTCTGGTCCAGGTTGCGATGCGGATGCGGCCGCGCCTCAGCCGCGCCTCAGAGGTTTCCGCGGAGCGCCTGCTCCCGCTCGATGGCCTCGAAGAGCGCCTTGAAGTTCCCCTTGCCGAAGCTCCGGGCCCCCTTCCGCTGGATGATCTCGTAGAAGAGGGTGGGGCGGTCCTGCATGGGCTTGGTGAAGATCTGGAGGAGGTAGCCGTCGGGGTCCCGGTCCACCAGGATCCCCAGCCGGGCCAGCTCGTCCACCGGCTCGTCGATGGCCCCCACCCGCCCCTGGAGTTCCTCGTAGTACGTGGTGGGCACGGTGAGGAACTCGATCCCCCGGTTCCGGAGCTCGGTAACGGTGTGGAGGATGTCGTCGGTGGCCAGCGCCAGGTGCTGCACGCCGGGCCCGCCGTAGAACTCCAGGTACTCGTCGATCTGGGACTTCTTCTTGCCCGAGGCCGGCTCGTTGATGGGGAACTTGATGCGCTCGTTCCCGCTCGAGACCACCTTGGACATGAGCGAGGAGTACTCGGTGGAGATGTCCTTGTCGTCGAAGGAGATGAGGTTCTTGAAGCCCATGACGCGCTCGTAGAAGCCCACCCACTCGTTCATCTTCCCCAGTTCCACGTTCCCGACGCAGTGGTCCACGTGCTCCACGCCCACCGGCTCGGGGTTGTAGTTGGACTGGCGGGGCTGGAAGCCGGGGAGGAAGACCCCCCGGTAGTTCGAGCGCTCCACCAGCGTGTGGATCGTGTCGCCGTAGGTGGCGATGGCCGCCACCACCGCCTCGCCGTGCTCGTCCGAGATCACCTCGGGCTCGCGCACCGGGAGCGCGCCCCGCTCCACCGCCGTCTGGAAGAGCTGCCGCGTGTCGTCCACCCAGAGCGCGATGTCCTTCACCCCGTCGCCGTGCCGGAGCACGTGGTCCGCCACCTCGCCGTCGGCCCGGATCGCCGACGTGAACACGAGCCGGATCTTCCCCTGGGCCAGCACGTAGCTCGCCCGGTCGCGGGTGCCGGTCTCGGGGCCGCGGTAGGCGATGAGCCGGTACCCGAAGACGGTCCGGTAGAAGTGGCTCGCCTGCTTGGCATTCCCCACGTAGAACTCCACGTAGTCGGTGCCATTGATGGGAAAGGTGTCGACCTGCGCCTCGGGCGCGACATCGGTGGCGGTGCTCATGGGGTTCCTCC
>REBP01000021.1 GCA_007692665.1 Gemmatimonadales bacterium
CGAATCGGGCGCCCGAGCGCGGAGGTGAGGGCGTCGGTCACCTCGGACCAGGCCACGGGGCCAGGACCGGCCAGGGTGTAGTTCTCCCCCCGGTGAACCTCCGGATCGGTCAGCACCAGTGCCGCCACCTCGGCGATGTCCCGGGCATCGATCCAGTTGACGGGGTGTCCGCTGCCGGCGGGCACGAAAATCCGGTCATCCTCTGCGATGTCCCGGAGGTAGGCCGACTGGAGGTTCTGCGCGAAGAAGCCCGGGCGCAGGTTCGTGTGGTGGTCGCCCCGGGACCGGAGATGGTCCTCGACCTTCCGGTGAGGGACGACCCTGTTTCTTCCGGCCCCGGCCACCGAGAGGAAGACCACGTGGTCGACACCGTGTTCGCGGGCGAAGTCCACGAAGGGGTTGAGGCTGTTCTCGACGTCGGCAATGGAGGGCGGCCGCATCAGGAACATGTGTCGGATGCCGTGAACCGCATCGGCCCAGCTCGCGGCATTCAGAAAATCCAGCCGTCTGGTGACGGTGGAGCCCCCGAAGAGCGCCCGGATGCGCGCCCCGTCGTAGTCGGCGGCCACGACCTCCACCCCCCGGTCAAGAAGCGATTGGACAACATGGCGGCCGACGTTCCCCGAGGCCCCGGTGACCAGGACGGCGCTCATCGCGGACCGCCCGCTCTCGGAGGCCCCTGCGCGTGCCGGCCTCCGGGGAGCTCTCCGGGGAGCCCTCCCGGGAGCCCCCGCAGGAGCCCCCGCAGGAGCTCTTCGACAAACTCGCGGTCGTCGCCGGGCGCAAATGCCTCGCCCCCCAGGTAGCGATTGAAGCAGCGAGCCTCCATGGCACCGAGCAGCCCCTCCGCCACGGAGGGCGCATGGACGGGCGGGATGCCCCCGTCGCAGGCGGCCGCCTCGAGCCAACCGGCCAGGGCCCGCCGAAGCGCCACGGGCGGGGGCGGCCCACTGGCACCGGGCAGGCTGTCCATCGATTCCCCGGCGACCCTCAGGATCACGAGGTTCGGCACAACGCGCTGAAGGAATTCCATCAGCTCCACCAGGATCTCGGCAAGCCGGTCCTCCGCTCCCTCCGGAGGAGGCGGCTCGCTCAGCCACTCCAAGGCGCGAGGGCGGCCCGGGCACAGGGCATCGAGCATCAACTGCTTCTTGGAGCCCGCCCGCCCGAAGAGGGCTGCGTGCGACACGCCCAGTCTCCTCGCAATGAGCGACACCGAGGCGCTCGGCCCGTGCTCCACGAACACCTCCCGGGCGGCCCTGTTGATCTGGTCATCGTTGACGCTTCGCGGTCTGGCCATTAGTTTCCGTCCAATAAGAAAGTTAAGGAATGCTACCCGCTCGGCTTCTCGGTGTCAATGCGGACCCGGGTTGACCAGGCCCGACCAGGCGGACCAGGCCCGACCATCCCCGACCAGGCCCGACCATTCCCGACCATCCCCCGACTCCCTTCCACCGGAGGGCCCGATGAACACACCAGCCGTCTCACCCGATGCGCACCAGACCCTCCCCGCCCAGTCCCCTTCGCTCTGGCGGACCGGGCTCCGGGTGGGAATCATCTCGTCCGTGATCAACTCCGTCATCTACATCGGGGCGGCGCTCGCCGGCGTCTTCCCCACCATCATCAAGCTCGACCCCACCGAACCCGGCATGACGGTGTTCGCGGTGATCCTCGTCTCCATGGTCGCCTCCTTCGCAGCCATGGGGGTGTGGAAGCTCGTCACTCGATGGGCGGAGAGGCCGTTCCCGGTCTATGCCTGGCTCGCGGGAATCCTCCTCCTCCTCAGCTTCGCAGCGCCCTACGCGGTCCCGGGCACGACCTCGGCGCAGGCCTGGGTGCAGAACCTTCTCCACGTGGTCGTCGCAGCTGCGGTCCTCTGGGAACTCCGCATGTTCCGGGTCCGAGGCGCCCGAGCCGCGTCCTGACCCGTCGCCGCCTGACAGCGAGGCCGCTTCGCGGGATGCGGAGGGGCACACGTGGCCCGTGCGCTTCAGTCTTCGCTGGAGGGAGTGATCGAGGGCGGCAACCGGTTCCGTCTCTTGGGTCACCCTCCAGCCCCACTCGGGTCGGAACCTTCGGTTCCCGCTGCGTCCTTTCGAAACGGTCTTCCGGGAAGCATGTTGACCCGGCGGCAGGATCGCGGAGGTTTTCACTCCCCAGGCCCATCGAACCGGAGGCACCATGCGTTGCGGAAACCGCGTCTTCCTCGTCGGGGCCCTCACGGCCCTCACGGCACTCTGGGCCTGCGACAGCCAGGGCCATGCCGCCAGCGGCGACGCTCCCGTGGCACAGCCGCCCAGGGAAGTCGCGTGCGCGGATGCCCCACAGCTCCGGCAGCGTGCAGTCGATGACCGCCGTCTGGTCGAGTCGTCGCGGAGCGACCAGGAGCGAATCCTCGTCGGCAGCCGGGCCACCTTTTTCACTTCGCTGGCGATCCTCGCCGACCTGGGGTGCAGCGTGCCCCTCGCAGACGCCGACCAGCCCCTGGGCGCGGCGCTCGAAGCGGCCCGGCAGGCCGAGGAAGAGAGAAGCTTCTACGTCGCAGCGAACCTCTGGACCGAAGCGAACTTCCAGACAGCCCAGGCCATCGCCCTCCTGATCCGGAAGCGAACGGCGGATCCGGAAGCCTAGGGAGACGGGTGCCGCGCCAGCGAACAGGAGGTGCCACGGATGCTCTTCAGGCAGGCAGAACTCGCCGGCATCCGGGCCGGAAGGATCACGACAGCGTTTCGGCGGTGGCGCCGGCCGGAGAGCCTGGGCACCGGCTACCGGGTCTCACCGCGCGGACGGGCCGTGCTCGCGAGACTGCGGGCTTCCGCTCCTGGTCCCGGCGACTGAAAACCGGATCACCCCGGTCGGGAAGGGGTCCGGGGCCCGGGCCCCACGTCGAGACGACTTGCCCCACAACCGTCGATCCTCGCCGGCGACGCGTCCGGCAGCTGGCAGGATGCTTGCAACCCAAGGACTGCGGCTGCGCCCGGCCGATGCTGATCCATCGGGCGCGGTCGTGCTTTCCCAACCGGGACGGCGCGCATCCCAGCCCGACAGCACTGACATCTCGGCCGCGGCGCACCGTCCCCCTGCGAGGACGAGGTGTGCCATGAAGACCTTTCGAACAGCATCACTCGGTTTTTCCTTCCTTGTCATCCTCTCCGTCGCGGCCTGCTCGGGCTCGAGTCTTGATCCAACCGTCGTGATCACGGACCCCGTGGCCGCCAGCCTCCAGGTAGACCGACCGACCGTGGAGCTCGGGTTGGGGCAGACCGTGACCATCCAGGCCTCCGTCCTGGGGGCGACCGGGGAGCCGATCCCCGGCGCCGCGGCCACCTGGTCGTCGGTGAACGCGGAGGTGGCGTCGGTGGATGCACAGGGCACGATCACAGGGCAGGGCGTGGGCCAGACCCGGGTCGCGGCAAGCTACCAGGCCCTGAGCGACACGGTGTTCGTCACGGTGGTCGGAGGTGGCGGAAACGGCGATTTCTAGCGCCTGGCCCGGCGTCCCGATCCGAGGCGACGAGGCGTGGACCGCTGCGCGGGATGCGAAGATGCACGCGTGACTCCGGTGCCGCCGCGCTGGCTGGAGGGGATGGCGCCGGGGTACCCGCTGCGAAAGCGCCGCCCCCCTCCAGCCCGACCCACACGACCGATCCCGCCCGTCCCTCCGCATCGCCGAGCAACGCACCCTGCAACCGGGATCCTCCATGGCTGGACGACATGATGCGGTCGTTGTCGGCTC